>JBQTHP010000016.1:0-4989 GCA_052389755.1 Gammaproteobacteria bacterium | reverse complement strand
GAACGGGGTGACCATTCAGGTCGTGCACACCGATGCCGAAGGACGCATGGTGCTCGCGGACACGCTCGCTCTCGCGGCGCGCACCCGCCCGCGATTCATGATCGACTTCGCCACGCTCACGGGCGCGGCCGTGCACGCACTGACCGAACGGATGAGTGCAGTGTTCACGAACCGACCCGGGCTCGAAGCGCAGCTCACCGCGGCCGGGCGCGCTTCAGGGGAGCGCGTCTGGAGCTTTCCGTTCGACGCGGATTACGACTCCGATCTCGAGAGCAAGGTCGCCGACGTCCTGCAATGCACCGTCGAGGGTAAGGGGGATCACATCCTCGCCGCGCGGTTCATGAATCGTTTCGTACCGAAAGAGACGCCCTGGGCGCACGTCGATCTCGCCTCGGCGCTCCGCAGTGGCGGGCTCGGGCACGTGGGCACCGACATCACCGGCTTCGGCGTGCGGTACACGCTCGAGCTGCTGCTGCGGCAGAAGATCCTCGATTCGCTGGGTGCCTCGGCATGACGTCTCTGACGCTGCGGCGCCCCGACGACTGGCATCTGCACCTGCGCGACGGCGAGGCCATGCGCTCCGTGCTGCGGTTCACCGCCGCGCGCTTCGCCCGCGCGATCGTGATGCCGAACCTGAAACCGCCCGTAACGACGACCGAGCTTGCCGTCGCGTATCGCAAGCGGATCCTCGGGATGCTTCCCGAGGAGATGCATTTCGAGCCTTTGATGACGGTGTACCTGACCGACCTCACTGCCGTCGACGAGGTCGATCGCGCCAAGGCGAGCGGCTGTGTGTACGGATTCAAGCTGTACCCCGCGGGCGCCACCACCCACTCCGAAGCCGGCGTGACCGACGTGCACAAGATCGAGGGCGTGCTCGAGCGCATGAGCGCAGTCGGCATGGTCCTGCAGGTCCACGGCGAAGTGGTCGACCCGAAGGTCGATGTCTTCGATCGCGAGGCGCGTTTCATCGAGACGGTTCTGCAACCCCTGAGCGAGCAGTATCCGAAGCTGCCCATTGTGTTCGAGCACATCACCACGCGCGAAGCCGTGAAATTCGTGAGCGGCGCGCGGCCAGGCATCGCTGCCACGATCACGCCGCAGCACCTGCTCATGAATCGCAACGCCCTGTTCGAGGGCGGCATCCGCCCTCATCACTACTGCCTGCCGGTGCTGAAGAGCGAGCGCGATCGCGCCGCCCTCCTCAAGGCCGCGACGAGCGGCAATTCGCGTTTCTTTCTCGGCACCGACAGCGCGCCCCATGCGCGGTACACGAAGCAGGCGGCGTGCGGTTGCGCAGGCATCTTCTCCGGCCACGCCGCCATCGAGCTGTACGCCGGGATCTTCGAGGCCGCCGGCGCGCTCGATCGGCTCGAAGACTTTGCATCGCGATTCGGGGCGGAGTTCTACGGCCTGCCGCGTTCGGAAGGCTCGATCACGCTCGTGCGCGAACCGTGGCTCGTTCCGGGCGCCTACGCATTCGGCTCCGATGAGGTCGTTCCGCTTCGCGCCGGCGAGCTGATCGCCTGGCGGCTCACCGCATGAGCGGACCCGCGAATCCCGCCGAGCCTTCTGCGCCTGCGACCCTCGCTCCGGCTGCTGCCCTCATGGCGCGGCGGTTTCGCGGCTTTCTGCCGGTGGTCGTCGATGTGGAGTGCGGCGGCTTCCAGGCGGCGACCGATGCGCTGCTCGAGATCGCTGCCGTGATCGTCGAGATGGACGAGTCGGGCACGCTTCGACGCGGCCCGACGCATAGCTGTCACGTGAAGCCGTTCGAGGGCGCACGCATCGATGCCGCGGCGCTGGCCGTCACCGGCATCGATCCGTGGCATCCGCTGCGCCCGGCGCTGCCCGAACGCGATGCGCTGCAGAGAATCTTCCGGGAGGTGCGTCAGGCGGTTCGCGCCAACGGGTGCAAACGGGCGATCCTCGTCGGACACAACGCCGCGTTCGATCTCGGCTTTCTGAATGCCGCGGTCGCTCGCACGGAGATCAAGCGCAATCCGTTTCATCCGTTCTCGAGCTTCGACACGGCCACCCTCGCCGGCGCGGCGCTCGGGCAGACGGTGCTCGCGAAAGCGATCACGGTCCTCGGGCTCGAGTGGGACTCGAGCTCGGCGCACTCGGCCGCGTACGACGCCGAACGCACGGCCGACCTCTTCTGCATCGTCTGCAACCGGATGCGCGACAGTCACGAGCAGGCCGCGGCACGTGCGCGCGAGTTGGGCTGGTTCGACGCTCCTCCCGCCGAGCCGACGAGCGAGGATCCGAGTATGGAGAGCGGCTGACGCCGCTCTCCGGCTGCCGCCTTCCGCCTTCTGCCTTCCGCCTTCCGGCCGGAATAAGAGCGGTAGATCAGACGCTCCAGGTAACCCCTGACGGTTCGCGATCCACCTCGTCTCCTTCCTTGTCCGACCGGAAGGCGGAAGCCGGTTCCCGGTAGCCGCAACGGGCCCAGCGGGCCCGTTGCGCGCCGCACTGCGCAGGCGTATGAGTATTTGCAGAACGAAACAACCAGAAGGGGGATCTGCTCATGAGTTCAGCCAGACACACGCTGATCGCGAGGCTCGGGGCCGCCGCCGTCGCCGTTTTCGCGATCGTCTCCACGCACCAGGTCGTCGCGGCGGACAAGGTCCGCATCGGGGTCGTACTGCCGAAAGCCCAGCTCGGGCAGGGAACGACGGGCGCTGATGTCGCAGAACCCGTCCGCCAGACACTCATTGCCTATCTCAGCGGTCCGGCAACGGAAATCGTGCCGATTACCGCCAGGATTCCGATTCAGATCGACGCGGAAGCGGCGCAGGCCGGCGTTCAATACGTGCTGTACACGTCCGTGGTGCACAAGAAAGGCCGCGGCGGTGGCGGCGGATTCGGCAAGCTCCTTGGCGCGATGGCACCGGTCGCGGGCATGATTCCCGGCGCCGGCGCTCTCGGAAGCACGGGCGCGATCGTCGCGTCACAAGCGGCGACGGCCGCCGCCATGGCGGCGCAGCAGCAGGCGCAGGAACAGGCGATGGCGGCACTCATGAGCGCCTCCCAGAGCAACATCAAGAAGGGCGATCAGATCGCGCTCGAGTACAAGCTGACCAAGAGCGGCACGGCCGTCGCCACCAAGCTTACGAACGGGAAAGCGACCGAGGACGGCCAGGACCTGCTGTCGCCGTTGATCGAGCAAGTTGCGACCGAGGTCCTGACCTCAGTCAGCCAGTGAATCGGATCAGGACGCCCGTCGGCCGGTGCGACCCGCCGACGGCGCCCGCTTCTTCGAGCAGCTTCGCGAGCTCGCCGCTGCGGAACATCTCCAGGGCGATGTCGCAGCCCCCGATCAGCTCGCCTTTCACGTAGAGCTGCGGGTACGTCGGCCAGTTCGAGTAACGCTTGAGCGCATCGCGCAACTCAGGGTCCTCGAAAATGTTCACGTGCTTGAAATCGGCGCCGATTGCACGCAGCGCCGCGACGGTCTGCGCCGAGAAGCCGCATTGCGGAAAGTCGGGCGTGCCCTTCATGAAGAGCACCACCGGGCCGGAAGAGATTTCCGACTTGATTCGTTCCATCACATCCATGGTTTCACTCACTTGACGCGCAGCTCGTTGCGCACGCCCTTCACGCCCTTGACCGATCGCGCGATGCGCTCGGCTGCCGCGCGCTGCTCGGCCTTGTCGACAGTGCCCCGCAGGAACACGACGCCTTCGCGGGTGTCGACGTTGACGTCGAGCGCCTTCACGGCCGTATCCGTGATGAGCTTCGTCTTCACCGACGACGTGGTCGCGCTGTCGGCCGCGATCTGCTTGGCGGTGCGCTCGTCCTTGCCCGCGTAGTAGCCGCCGGCGGCCGCGCCACCCACGAGGACAGCGGCACATCCCGAAAGCATGACGGCCGCGGCCAGCGCCGCAGCGTATCTGATGGCTTTGTTCATCGGACTCCGAGACCTCCGGTGTGAAAATGCCTGCGCCGCTCTGCGAGCGCGGCCACGACGCGCCACTGCTCTTCGGCGCTCATGGTCGTCCAGCGCGCGATTTCATCGACCGTGCGCAGACACCCCGAGCAGACGCCCTTCGCATCGAGCGCGCAGACGTTGATGCACGGCGACAACGGCCCGGCAGGGGCCACGCGTTGCGGATCGGTTGACATTGCGGAGAATTCGCGTGCCCGGCGGTACCCGACGCGCGTTGAATTGTGGGGGGCCGTCGCCTATTCTTCAACCGCTTTCGGTCGTCCTGCCTAATGAAAACAATAGTTTGGGAGAGGAATCACGATGAACCCGCTCAATTCAGTCTCCGGGGCCGTCACCACGGGCGTCGTCCTGGCGCTGATCGTGATGTTCGGTATCTCGCCTGCGGAAGTGGAATTCCGCGAGCTTAGTCTCGCGCGCTGGATCCACATTCTCTCCGGCGTGATGTGGATCGGCCTCCTCTACTACTTCAATGTCGCGCAGACCCCGGCCCTCGCAGCCGCAGCGGCCGACAAGGGCGGACCTGGCGGTGCCGGCATTACGAAGTACGTCGCGCCACGCGCACTGTTCTGGTTTCGATGGGCGGCGATCGCGACCTGGCTCACTGGATTCTGGTACCTCGTGCGGGCAGGACAGTTCATGAACGCGCTTACGCTCGGTGGCGGCGGCGAAGAGCTCTACGGCCTGGTCATCGGCATCGGCATGTGGCTCGGGACGATCATGCTGTTCAACGTGTGGGTGCTGATCTGGCCGAACCAGAAAAAGATTCTCGGTATCGTGGCCGCAACCGACGAGCAGAAGGCTGCGGCCCGCAAAACCGCGGGGCTCGCCTCGCGCGTGAACTTCGTACTCTCCGTCCCCATGCTTCTCTGCATGGGAGCTGCCAGCCACGGGCTTCCGCTCTGAGGAGCTCACAGCCTACAGCTCACAGGTTACAGCCCGGGATTAAAGAGAGGCCCGGTGCCCGCGCGGGGCCGGGCCTCTTCGGGGTCGCCGGGCTGTAAGGGGGGAGGTGGGGGCGGTGGGCCCGGAGGTGT
>JBQTHP010000015.1:0-45500 GCA_052389755.1 Gammaproteobacteria bacterium | reverse complement strand
CTGGATACTCAAGAAAGCCCTGTATCGACGCCGTAACGAGATCGAGCGGCTGTTCCGCAGGCTCAAAGGCTTCCGCCGCGTCTTCAGTCGCTTCGACAAGCTCGACCTGGTGTTCATCGCCTTCATCTACTTCGCGCTCATCATCGAAGCACTACGCCAGTAGTGTTAACACGCCCTAGCGGCGCAGCCAGCGAAGGAGCGCAGGCAGCCTGCGCGCGCTTCTCTCGCCCGGCAGGCGCTGGAACTGCGACACGAAGTCCCAGATGAGCCCGCTCGCATCGGGCGCTCTCGCATCGTTGAAGCGATGACGGGCATCGCCGCCGCTCCACGCGTGGCCCAGGCCCTCCACGATGACCTTTCTCAGGACGAGGCGTCCGCTCTGCGCGTAATCGCGCAGCCGATAGGCGTAGCCATCAGTCGGCACGCGTCGCTCGCGCGATGCAGCGAGCGGCCGTGCTGCCGGGCTCGCATCCTCGGCGATCGTGCGGACCTGTTCGACGATCTGCTCCGCGTTGACGGGATGAACGGCCTTATCGCGGTCGCCATGAATCACCAGGGTCGGAACGACGGCAAATCCGCGTGCTGATGTCCGGACGGCGTGACGCGCCGCCTCCTGCGGCGATACCGACGACCCCGAGCGCATCGCCGCCAGGGCGGCGCCCGGCGATGCGGCGGCGCCGTACATGACGCCTGAGTGGATCGCGCACGCGGCGAACAGCGCGCCGTGGCACGCCGCGAGCACGCAAGCCATTGCACCGCCGGCCGACATTCCCGCGACGTAAATGCGCGTCGAGTCGACGTTGAATTCGGCCACTACCGTCCGGATCATCGCCGCGATCGCAGCAGGCTCGCCCGTTCCGCCAAGAGTCGCCCGGTCGAACCAGTTCCAGCAGCCGAATCTGTTCGCGCGGCGGCTCTGTTCCGGATAAAGAACGATGAATCCGTGGCGATCCGCCAGCGTGTCCATGCGCGTTCCTTCCGCGAAGCTGCGCGCTTCCTGCTGGCACCCGTGGAGCATTACGAGCAGCGGCACACGGCCGCGGCGTGCCGCGCCGTCCGGCAGATGCAGCCGGTACGCGGCCTTCGATCGATGCATGCGAGGGAGAGTACAAGAGGCCCGGACCCTGCTGCGGGCTATCCGCGAGGCCTTGCGGTCTGAGAGTCTTGGCCGTTTCCCCCTCCTGCCGTAGAATGCGCGCCCTCGATGGAGCGGGCCCATGGGGCCCGAGCCACGACGGCGGTTGAAGAATCGTCGCCAAGTGCTTGATTTGTCGAGCCCTTCGAGGGCTTTTTTTATGGCCGCCCCTGGCCGGGGCGCCTGGGCCGGGAACGGCACCGGGAGATGTTGGTTTCAAAGAATGGGCCTCGCGGCCCATTTTCGTTTGTGGCGGGAACTGGAGACGACACGTGGTGACAGGAGCCTTGCGCGAGCGAGTCATCGCCCTCACCGAGCCTCTGCTCGGTCGGTTGGGCTATGAGCTCGTGGAGCTCGAGTACGCCGCCGGGCGCTCGCACGCGACGCTTCGCTTCTTCATCGACAAGTCGGGTGGCATCGGCCTCGAGGACTGTGAGCAGGTGAGTCGGGAGATCTCGGCGATGCTCGACGTCGAGGACCCGATTCCGATCGCGTACACGCTCGAGGTGTCATCCCCGGGGTTCGATCGGGTGCTGCGCACGCGCGCGCACTTCGAACGCTTCGCGGGCGAACGCGTACACGTCGAGCTCAAGGTGCCGCGCGAAGGGCGGCGTCGCTATACGGGAACCCTGCGCACGGTCGCCGACGACGGGCTGACGCTCGAGGTCGATCGGGAAACCGTGAGCGTGCCGTTCGACGAGATCGGCAAGGCCAGGCTCGCGCCGCAGGGTGATGCAGTGCCGAAGGAGCACAGGTGAACAAGGAAATCCTGATGGTCGTCGACGCAGTCTCCAACGAGAAAGGCGTCGACAAGGAAGTCATCTTCGAGGCTCTCGAAGCCGCGCTCGCGTCCGCGACGCGCAAGAAGCACAGCGAAGAGTGGGAGGTCCGCGTCGCCATCGACAGAAAGAGCGGGGACTACGAAACCTTCCGCCGGTGGAAAGTGTTCGCCGACGATTCGAAGGAGCTCGAGGTGCCCGAGCGCGAGCTGCGCCTCGAGGACGCGCGCGACCTCGACCCGAAAGCGGACGTCGGCGGCTTCGTGGAGGAGCCGATGGAATCGGTCGCCTTCGGCCGCATCGCCGCGCAGCAGGCGAAGCAGGTCATCGTGCAGAAGGTGCGCGAGGCCGAGCGTGCCCAGGTGGTCGAGGCCTACAAGGACCGCACTGGCCAGCTCGTGAGCGGCGTCGTGAAGCGTGTGGACCGCAACGGTATCTACGTCGATCTCGGCAACAACGCGGAAGGGTTCGTGTCGCGCAGCGACATGATCCCGCGCGAGCTCGCAAAGCCGCAGGACCGCATGAAGGCGTACCTGCGCGAGGTGCGCTCGGAGCCGCGCGGACCGCAGCTTTTCCTGACGCGCACGGCTCCGGAGTTCCTCATCGAGCTCTTCAAGCTCGAGGTGCCCGAGGTCGGCCAGGGCCTCATCCAGATTCTCGGCGCCGCCCGCGATCCGGGCGTGCGCGCGAAGATCGCGGTGAAGAGCTTCGATCCGCGCATCGATCCGGTCGGCGCGTGCGTGGGCATGCGCGGCTCGCGCGTGCAGGCGGTGTCGAACGAGATCGCCGGCGAGCGCGTGGACATCATTCCGTACAACGAAAATCCCGCCCAGTTCGTCATCAATGCGATGTCGCCCGCGGAGGTGCTCTCGATCGTCGTCGACGAGGAATCGCATTCGATGGACATCGCGGTCGCCGAGGACAAGCTGTCGCAGGCGATCGGCCGCGGCGGCCAGAACATCCGGCTCGCGAGCCAGCTCTCGGGCTGGGATCTCAACGTGATGACCGAGTCCGACGCGGAAGCGAAGAGCGAGACCGAGTCGAAGGAGCTCGTGCAGAACTTCATGAAACAGCTCGACGTCGACGAGGACGTCGCGACGATTCTCGTGCAGGAAGGCTTCTCGAGCGTCGAGGAAGTGGCGTACGTGCCGCAGGCCGAGCTCATGGCGATCGAGGAGTTCGACGAGGTGATGGTGAAGGAGCTGCGCAACCGCGCCCGCGACATGCTGCTCACGCAGGCGATCGCGAGCGAGGAAACTCTCGATCAGTCGATGCCCGCGGACGATCTGCTGCTGCTCGAGGGCATGAGCCCGGATCTCGCGCTCGCGCTTGCCCGTCGCGGGGTTCGCACCCGCGAGGATCTTGCCGAGCAGTCTGTCGACGAGCTGTCGGACATCGAAGGGCTCGCGGCGGAAGAGGCGGGCCAGTTGATCATGAAAGCACGCGCGCACTGGTTCGAGGCGGCGCAGTGAGCGTCTGACCCTTGATGAGGACTCGAAGGTTATGGCCGAAGTTACCGTCTCTCAATTCGCCGAGGTCCTGAAAGTCCCTGTGGATCGGCTGCTGGTGCAGCTCGACCAGGCGGGCATCAAGGTCGCGGGTCCCGAGGATCGCATCAGCGACGATGCGAAGCTCGAGCTGCTCACGCACCTGCGCCGCAGCCACGGCAGCGGCGACGAAGGCAGCGCGCCGCGCAAGATCACACTGAAGAGAAAGACGCAGAGCGAGCTGAAGCTCGCGAGCGTGCAGGGCCGCGCGCGCACCGTGAACGTCGAGGTGCGACGCAAGCGCACCTACATCAAGCGGGACGTGCTCCAGGAGCAGGCACGCCACCAGCAGGAAGAGCTCGACGGCAAGCGGCGCGAGGCCGAGGACGCGGAGCGCGCCGAGCGCGAGCGGCTCGAGGCGGAGCGGCGCGAGCGCGAGCGCGTCGAGAGCGAGAATCGCCGCCGCGTCGAGGAAGAGAAGGCGCGCAGCAAGGCGCAGGAAGACCAGCGACGCGAGAGCGAGCAACGCGCCAAGGCCGACGCGGATCGCGAGCGGGAGCGCGAGAAGGAGCGCCAGCGACGCGGCGGCGAGCAGCCGCGCGGCGCGCGCGCCGAGCCGGCCGCGCCGGTCGACGACAAGCAGCAGACGCGCTACGGTCGTCAGGAGCTGCACGTCGCCGGCGACGTGAGCTCGCGCTACAAGAAGAAGAAGCGTGCGGGGAAGCGCCCTCTGTCCACCGGCGCCGAGGCGAAGCACGGCTTCGAGATGCCCACCGCGCCGCAGAAGCGCGAGGTGGGCATCGGCGAGACGATCACCGTCGCAGAGCTCGCGCAGAGGATGGCGGTGAAGGCAACCGAGGTCATCCGCGCGCTCATGAACCTGGGCGTGATGGCCACGATCAATCAGGTGATCGACCAGGACACGGCGATCCTCGTGGTCGAGGAGATGGGCCACACCGCGAAGTCGCTGAAGGAAGACCAGGTCGATGCGGATCTGCAGGGCGCGTCGGCGGAAGATGCGGCGCAGTACGAAGATCGGCCGCCGGTCGTCACCGTGATGGGCCACGTCGATCACGGCAAGACTTCACTGCTCGACTACATCCGTCGCACCAAGGTGGCGGCAGGCGAGGCGGGCGGCATCACCCAGCACATCGGTGCCTACCACGTCGAGACGCCGAAGGGCGTCGTCACCTTCCTCGACACGCCGGGCCACGCGGCCTTCACGGCGATGCGCGCGCGCGGCGCGAAGGCGACCGACGTGGTCGTGCTCGTGGTCGCGGCGGACGACGGCGTGATGCCGCAGACGGTCGAGGCGATCCAGCACGCTCGCGCGGCGAGCGTGCCGATCGTGGTTGCGGTGAACAAGATCGACAAGAACGAGGCCGACCCCGATCGCGTCCGCACCGAACTGTCGAAGCAGGAGGTCATCCCCGAGGAGTGGGGCGGGCAGAATATCTTCGTGAATGTTTCCGCACGCACCGGCGAGGGCGTCGACAAACTGCTCGAGTCGATCCTGCTGCAGTCCGAGGTGCTCGAGCTCAAGGCGCCGCGCACCGGCCTTGCGGGCGGTGTAGTCATCGAGTCGAGCATCGAGAAGGGCCGCGGCCCGATGGCTACGGTGCTCGTGAAGCGCGGCACGTTGAAGATGGGCGACCCGATCATCGCGGGCGGCGAGTTCGGTCGCGTCCGGGCCATGTTCGATGAGGCCGGGAAAGCGATCCAGGAGGCGGGTCCCTCGATGCCCGTGGTCGTGCTCGGACTTTCGGGCGCGCCGAACGCGGGCGAGGAGTTTCTCGTGGTCGAGAGCGAGCGCAAGGCGCGCGAAGTTGCCCTGTATCGTCAGGGCAAGTTCCGCGACGTGAAGCTCGCGCGTCAGACCACCAAGGCCGAGGACGTATTCGCGCAGATCGGCGAGCAGAAGGCGGGCGTGATCTCCATCGTGCTCAAGGCCGACGTGCAGGGCAGCGCCGAGGCGCTGCGCGAGTCGCTCGCGAAACTCTCGACCGAGGAAGTGCAGGTGAAGGTGGTGGCGAGCGGCGTCGGCGGCATCACGGGCTCGGACGTGCAGCTTGCCGCGGCTTCGCAAGCGCGCATCATCGGCTTCAACGTACGCGCAGACAACGCGGCGCGCGATGCGATCAAGGAAACCGGCGTCGACATCCGCTACTACAGCATCATCTACGAGGCCATCGACGACGTTAAGCAGATGATGAGCGGCATGCTGCAGCCGGAGATCAAGGAGCAGATCGTCGGCATCGCTCAGGTGCGCGAGGTGTTCCGCTCGAGCAAGTTCGGCGTCGTCGCAGGATGTCTCGTCACCGAAGGCTTTGTCCGCCGCAACAATCCGATCCGCGTGCTGCGCGACAACGTCGTGATCTTCGAGGGCGCGCTCGAATCGCTGCGTCGCTTCAAGGACGACGTGAACGAGGTGCGCGCGGGCACGGAGTGCGGCATCGGCGTGAAGAACTACCAGGACGTCCGCGTCGACGATCAGATCGAATGCTTCGCGAGGATCGAGGTCGCGCGGACGGTGGAATGATGAGGAAGCTTACAGCCTACAGCTTACAGCCTACAGGTCAGAGGGGCAGCGGCGACGTTGAGACGTGCGCTCTTCTCCGGGCTGTAAGCTGTGAGCTGTAGGCTGTAGGCCGCGCAGCGATGAGCGAGGCGCGCCGATCGCGTTTGGAAGGCGAGCTGCAACGCGTACTCGCCGAGCTCATCGCGCGCGCCGTGAAGGATCCGCGCGTCGGCAACGTCACGATCACGGCGGTGGCGCTCGCTCCGGACCTCGCGACAGCGCGGGTGTATTTCGTACCTTTCGCCGGACACCACGCGCCGGCCGACGTGCGCGCCGGGCTCACGCACGCGGGCGGGTTCCTGCGCGGCGAGGTGGGCCGCCGGCTCGGCCTGCGCCACGCGCCGCGTCTGGAATTCCTCTTCGACGAGCAGCCCGATCGCGCGCAGCGGCTGACCGACCTCATCGACACCGCGGTCGCGGCAGATCGCGCGAGCTCGACCGACGCTCCCGACGACACCGCGCGCTGACGCGGCTGTGCCCACCGGAATCCTGCTGCTCGACAAGCCATCCGGCTTATCCTCGAACGCCGCCCTGCAGCGCGTGAGGCGCGCGTTCGGAGCCGCGAAGGCCGGACACGTCGGCAGTCTCGATCCGCTCGCAACCGGCATGCTGCCGATCTGCCTCGATGAGGCGACCAAGGTCGCGGGCGAGCTGCTCGAAGGTCGCAAGTGCTACCGCTTCGAAGCAGCGCTGGGGCGCCGCACGGCCACCGGGGATACCGAGGGCGCGGTCGTGGAAGAGCGCCCTGTGCCCGCGTTCGGAAGGGAGGAGCTTGATGCGGTGCTTAAGGCGTTCGTTGGAGAGCGACAACAGACGCCGCCGATGTATTCGGCGCTGAAGCACGGCGGCCAGCCTCTCTATCGGCTCGCCCGGGCGGGCGTTGAAGTAGAGCGGGCGCCGCGTGCGATCCGCATCGATCGGCTCGAGCTGCTCGCCGTCTCGGCGCAGCTTCTCGAGCTCGAGATGGTGTGCTCGAAGGGCACGTATGTGCGCACCGTTGCCGAGGAGATCGCGGTGGACCTCGGTACGTGCGGCCACGTCGCAAGCTTGCGACGCCTGTACGTCGAGCCGTTCACTGCGGAACCGATGGTGTCTCTGGAGGCCGTGCTGGCCACGGCCCCTGGCGGCGCGCTGCCGGCGCTCCTTCCGGCGGATCGCGCGCTCGGGCACCTGCCGGCGATGGCGTTGGATGCGGACGAGGCGGCCCGACTGCGTCGCGGACAGGCGGCGCAAGCCCGAGCGTCGCATGAGCGCGGCCGCTGCCGTCTGTACGACGCGCAGGGCCGGTTCTTCGGCATCGGCGAATGCACGGCGGAAGGTCTGGTGCGACCACGCCGACTTTTCAATCTCGCGGGATGAACGTCTGTTGTGAGCAGGGGGGTCACCGGGTAGAATGCGCCGCTTTCAAAAATGGGCCTTTAAGCAGTATTTGAGGATCTTTGCGCAATGTCTTTAACCAGCGAGAAAAAGGGCGGGATCGTCGCGCAGTTCCGCCGCGGTCCGACGGACACCGGATCGCCCGAAGTCCAGATCGCACTGCTCTCCGAGCGCATCAATGGTCTGGGCGAACATTTCACCGCGCACAAGCGCGATCATTCTTCGCGTCGTGGTCTCGTCAAGCTCGTCAACCAGCGCCGCAAGCTTCTCGACTACCTGAAGGCCACCGAGCCGCAGAAGTACCAGGAGCTCGTCGAGCGTCTGGGACTTCGCCGCTGATCGCGAAGGCCGCGACCGACCCTCGGCGCGGCCTTCGTGCTTTCGCCTAACTGATTTTCACGAGGAACGAAGCGTGAGCGTCGTCACCAAGTCTTTTCCCTACGGTCCCCATGCGGTCACGATCGAGACCGGCGAGCTCGCCCGCCAGGCGGAAAGCGCGGTCAAGGTGTCGATGGGCGACACGGTCGTGCTGGTCACCTGCGCCGCGCGCCAGCAGCCGGCGCCGGGCCGCGATTTCTTCCCGCTGACGGTCAACTACGTCGAGAAGACGTACGCGGCCGGCCGCATTCCCGGCGGGTTCTTCAAGCGCGAAGGGCGTCCGACGGAGAAAGAGACCCTTACGTCGCGTCTCATCGATCGCCCGCTGCGTCCGCTCTTCCCGGACGGCTTCTATAACGAGGTGCAGGTCGTCGCGACCGTGCTCTCGATGGATCCGGAGATCGACGCCGACATTCCGGCGCTGATCGGCGCATCGGCGGCGGTGTCGATGTCGGGCCTGCCGTTCAACGGACCGATCGGCGCGGCGCGCGTCGGCTGGAAGAACGGACAGTACCTGCTGAACCCGACGGCGAAGGACCTCGCCGAGTCGGAGCTGCATCTCGTCGTTGCGGGCACCGAGCACGGCGTGATGATGGTCGAGTCGGAAGCCGCCGGCCTCTCCGAAGAGGTGATGCTCGGCGCGGTCGTGTTCGGGCACAAAGAGATGCAGAGAGCGATCGGCGTCGTCAAGGAGTTGGTCGCCGAGGCCGGCAAGCCGCGATGGGCGTGGCAGCCGGAACCCGAGAACGCGCAGCTTGCGAGCGCCGTCGCGCTGCACGCGCAGGCAGCGCTCACCGAAGCGTATTCGCTCACGGAGAAGCAGCAACGCCGCGCGCGCATCGACGAGATCAAGACGAAGCTCCTCGAGGGGCTCGCGGGCGGTGAGTCACTGAAGTGGACCGTCGACCAGGTGGATGCGCAGCTCTTCCGGCTCGAAAGCCAGATCGTGCGTCAGCGTGTGCTCAACGGCGAACCGCGCATCGACGGACGGGATTCGAGGACGGTGCGGCCGATCACGGTGAAAGTCGGCGTGCTACCGCGCACCCACGGCTCCGCGCTCTTCACGCGCGGCGAGACGCAGGCGATGGTCGTGACGACGCTCGGCACCACGCGGGATGCGCAGATCATCGACGGACTCGAGGGCGAGCGCCGCGAGCCGTTCATGCTCCATTACAACTTCCCGCCCTTCTCCACGGGCGAGACCGGCATGATGGGCTCGCCGAAGCGCCGAGAGATCGGCCACGGCAATCTCGCCAAGCGCGGCGTCGCCGCGGTGATGCCGGACATGACGCAGTTCCCGTACGTCATCCGCGTGGTATCCGAGATCCTGGAATCGAACGGCTCGAGCTCCATGGCGAGCGTCTGCGGCACCTCGCTGTCGCTGATGGATGCCGGTGTGCCGATCAAGGCCCCGGTGGCCGGCGTCGCGATGGGTCTCGTGCTCGAGGGCGCGCGCTACAAGGTGCTCACCGACATCCTCGGCGACGAGGATCACCTCGGCGACATGGACTTCAAGGTCGCGGGCACGAAGGACGGCGTCACGGCGCTGCAGATGGACATCAAGGTGGATAGCATTACTCCCGAGATCATGCGCGTCGCGCTCGATCAGGCGCGCGAGGGTCGACTGCACATTCTCGGCGAGATGAACAAGGTGCTGAAGGAGTCGCGCGCGGAGATGTCCGAGTGGGCGCCGTCGATCATCACGATGAAGATCGATCCGGAAAAGATTCGCGACGTCATCGGCAAGGGCGGCGCGGTCATCCGTCAGATCACGGAAGAGACCGGCACCACGATCGACATCGAGAGCGACGGCACGGTGAAGATCGCATCCGTGAGCGGCGCGGCCGGGCGCGAGGCGCAGCGGCGTATCGAGCTCATCACCGCCGACGTCGAAGTCGGGCGCATCTACGAAGGCAAGGTGGCGCGCCTCATGGACTTCGGCGCGTTCGTCACGATCCTGCCGGGCCGTGACGGTCTCGTGCACATCTCCCAGATCTCCGACGAGCGCGTCGAGCGCGTCTCGGACAAGCTGAAGGAGGGGGATCTGATCAGGGTGAAGGTCCTGGAAGTCGACAGGCAGGGGCGGATCCGACTGTCGATGCGGAACGTTGACGGAGCCTGAAGAAGCTCACAGCCTGCAGCTGACAGCCTACAGCGCGGAGAAGACGAAGAGGCGAGTCATGGCGCGCACGCGGCGGGGCGACGGGCAATCGCGGGGTATACCTTCGCGAGCTTCTGATCGAAGGTGGCGAGGCTGACGTCTTCGCGAGCTGCGAGCTCGACGAATAGGGTGTCGTAGACGGCGACGCCGGATTGCAGGGAGCGCAGGAGGGCGCCGTGCCAGAGCGTGCGGTTCGCGATCGAGTGGATCCCGAGGCGAGCAGCGAGGGCGAGCTTTGCGGGAGCTTCTTCGGAGCTGATTGCGCCGGTACGCGCGGCCATCCAGATGACATTGGCGAGCTCGGCTTCCCAGAGGCTTGGGGCGAGCAGCTCGTCAGCGCTCTGCAGGAACGTCATCGCTTCGGGGGCGTGCTGGGGGTTACCGAGCAGGCCGCAGGCGATGACGTTGGTGTCGACGACAGCCTTCATCGGGTTCAGTTGAACCGGCGCTCATTCGCGACCGGTCGAGAGCCAGGCGTCGATTTCGCGCGCCGTGGGACGGCGGTTTTGGCGTTTCCACGAGCTTTCGATCTGCTCGAGTACGGAAGAGCGCTCGGCGATGTGCTCTTCGAGGAGATCGCGCACTTCCTGCTCCATCGACGTATTGCGCCGCCGGGCGAGCGCTTTCAGGCTGCGCACGATGCGCAGGGGAACGTTGCGGATCGTGAGGGTAGCGGAAGTCTTCATGATGCTAGCATTATGCTAGCAGATCGGCGCCGAGGCAAGGTGCGGGGCGAGACGCGCGGGGCGCGGGCGCGTGGCAGTAGCCGGCGCTGCGGGCGTCCCCGCGCTCAGCTATCGACCTTTTTCTCCTCAGGCTCCTCCGAGCGCGCGCGTCCTGCGGCGCCCGTAAGAGTGCGGAAGATCTCCTCCTGCACCGACCGCCAGCGCTGGTAGTTCTTCTGCGCGATGCTCGTGACGGCGTCCACGGGGTCGATGCCGACGACGCTCTTCACCCGATCGCGCACCTCGCGCTGCTGGGTCGCGAAGAGCTTCAGGCTCTGCTCGAGATAGCTGCCGATCATTCCCTGCATCTGACCGCCGTAGGAGCGAATGACCTGCGAGAGAAAGTCGCGGCTCATCAGCGGTTCGCCGCCGTGTTCCTGCTCCGCGATCACCTGAAGCAGGATGCTGCGCGTGATGTCTTCCTGGGTCTTCTTGTCGATCACCACGAAATCCACGCGATCGACCACGAGCTTGCGGATATCCGCGAGAGTGATGTAGCGGCTCTCGACGGTGTCGTATAGCCGCCGGTTCGGGTACTTCTTGATGACCCGCGGTTCGCTCATCCTGGCCCCCTGATCGGCTTGACGTCCGGCCTGCCGTTGCCGGCTGCATTGGCCGGCTTTCGCCATACCTTAGTCCAAAGGGCGCGGGACACCCAAATCAGGTTGCGCTCGGACCGGGAGCGGTTATCGAGCCCCTGCCGCGGATGGCCTCGAGATGCCAGTGCGCCGCGGCCCAGTGTAGAAGTCGGGAAGGCGGCTCACCGTCGAGCTCGGGTGGCAGCTCGATGCCGAGCATTGCGAGCACGGAGCCGAGCTGCCTGCTCGCGCCTTCCCGTGCGAGGCCGACGGAGCGGCGGGATTTTGCCAGCTTGCCGCCATCGGGCTCGACGACGAGCGGAACGTGCGCATAACGCACCCCGGGCAGGCCGAGCGAGCGTTGCAGCTCCACCTGCCAGGCAGTGCTGCGAAGCAGGTCGGCGCCGCGCACCACGTCGGTCACACCCTGCGCAGCGTCGTCGACGACGACCGCGAGCTGATAGGAGAACAACCCATCGCGCCGGCGGATGACGAAGTCACCCAGCGTCGCGAGGCGATCGCACACCTCGCCCCGGATGCGGTCGGCAAACGTGACGGAACGGGTTTCGTCGATTCGAAAGCGCGTCGCAGTCGCGCCCGACGGCGGCGGGCCGCGGCGGCAGGTGCCGGGATAGCGTTCCTCGTCCTGGTCCGCCAGCGTTTTGCGCGAGCAGCTGCACTCGAACGTCAGGCCGCTTCGAGAAAGGTGCGACAGCGCGGTCGCATAGAGATCCGTGCGGCGGCTCTGGTAGACGACCTCGCCGTCCCAGTGCAGCGCGAACGCCTCGAGCGTGCGCAGGATATCGTCGGCGCTGCCCTGCATGACGCGCGGCGCATCGAGATCTTCCACGCGCAGCAGCCAGCGGCCGCCGTGCAGCCGCGCGTCGAGGAAGCTGGCGACGGCAGCGAGGAGGGAACCGAGGTGGAGGGCGCCGGTCGGCGAGGGGGCGAAGCGGCCGGTGTAAGAAGAGCTCACAGCCTACAGCCTGCAGCTCACAGCCCGGAGGAAGATGAAGAGGCCCGTCACACAGCGCGGTGCCGCGGTTCTTATCCGGGCTGTGGGCTTTGAGCTCGGCGCGTCACGCGCCGAGCTCAGCGGTAGCGATCGTCGCGGTCGCCGTACTGTTTCTCGCGTCGCTCGCGCCGTTCCTGCGCTTCGAGGCTCAGCGTTGCGACGGGTCGGGCCTCGAGGCGCTTGATGCCGATCTCTTCGCCCGTCTCGAGGCAGTAGCCGTAGCTGCCGTCCTCGATGCGCTTCAGGGCATCGTCGATCTTGCGGATGAGCTTACGCTCACGGTCGCGCGTGCGAAGCTCGAGGCTGAACTCTTCTTCCTGCGTCGCGCGGTCGTTCGGATCGGGAAAGTTCGCCGCCTCGTCCTTCATATGAGACACGGTGCGATCGACCTCGACCATGAGGTCGCGCTTCCATGCCAGCAGGATGTTGCGGAAGTGATCGAGCTGGTCCTTGCTCATGTACTGCTCGCCGCGCTTGACGATGTACGGCTGTACATTGCGCGGACCGGCCAGCAGGCTCTCGACGCCGTCTCCTTCCTCGGCGTCGGCCACCGCGATCGCAGCAGATTTCAGTGCAACGGCAGATGCGCTGGGGGGCGGAAACGGTGCGGGAGTGCGCGACGGGCCAGCGACGTCGGCGAACCTGGCACCGTGCGCGGGTCGATGGGGGGCTACGGCCGTCTTTCTGGCGACCGACGCGGGCTTGCGGGCATGTGCCGCCTTCGAGCGATCTGACGCGGCCTTGCGCGGCGCGGCCTTGCGGGCGGAGGAACGGCTTAGCGTCTTTTTACCCTTCGCAGCCTTGGGCGCGGGTTTCTTGGCCGGCATCATGTACTCCTGAACCAGGGTGGCCCCCGAAAAGGACGCGGGATTATACCGGCGCTCCCCCGGGTGTACAGGGCCGCCAAAACGACGGCAAAAACGGGGGATCGCGCGCAGGCGAGAGGGCGGCGGGCCGCCCAGACTACGGCAGCGCGACGGTCGCAGGAGGGGACCACCCCTCCTGTCGTCGCTCGACGACAACCGTCGTGTAGATGCCGCCGCGCACGTTGAAGCGGGCCGTCAGGCGCATGAAGCGCGGCGAGACGGCGGAGGCAAGCCGCTCGACGATCTCGTTCGTGACGGCCTCATGGAACACACCACGGGTCCGGAACGACCAGATGTAGAGCTTCAGCGACTTCAGCTCCACGCAGAGCCGATCTGGCACGTATTCGAGCTCGAGCGTCGCAAAGTCCGGCTGACCGGTCTTCGGGCAGAGGCACGTGAACTCGGGAATGCTCATGCGGATGGTGTAATCGCGCTCGCGAGCGGGATTTGGAAACGTTTCGAGCTCGGTGGATGGCATGGGGAAGCTCACAGCTTACAGCTCACAGCCTACAGCCCGGAATGCAAGAGAAGAACGGTACGCCCGCCGCCGCCGCCGCCCCTCCGGGCTGTAAGCTGTAGGCTGTAGGCTCTTCAGGCGGTAAGCTCCCCGCTGCGCGCGGCGCGCACGGGTGGGATCGAGGGCTCTCGGGAATGCGGCTGACCAAGATCAAGCTCTCCGGATTCAAGTCCTTCGTCGATCCCACCACCGTCACTTTCCCCAGCAATCTCACCGGCGTAGTCGGGCCCAACGGCTGCGGCAAATCGAACGTCATCGATGCCGTGCGCTGGGTCATGGGCGAGCTCTCCGCGAAGCACCTGCGCGGCGACTCGATGGCCGACGTAATCTTCAACGGCTCGAGCGCGCGCAAGCCCGTCGGCGCTGCCGCGGTCGAGCTCGTGTTCGACAATTCCGACGGCAAGATCACCGGGCCGTACGCGAGCTATAACGAGGTGTCGTTGAAGCGTGTCGTCTCGCGCGACGGAAGCTCGACCTATTTCATCAACGGCGCCCGCTGCCGGCGCAAGGACATCACGCACCTCTTCCTGGGCACCGGTCTCGGCTCGCGAAGCTACGCGATCATCGAGCAGGGCATGATCTCGCGCGTCATCGAGGCGAAGGCCGACGACATGCGGGCGTTCGTCGAGGAGGCCGCCGGCATCTCCCGCTACAAGGAACGCCGCCGCGAGACGGAAAGCCGCATCGGCGAGACGCGCGAGAACCTCGAGCGACTGCAGGATCTGCGCGACGAGGTGGAAAAGCAGATCCGTCACCTGCAGCGGCAGGCGGGCACCGCCCGACGCTATCAGGCGCTGAAGGAGCAGGAGCGGCGACTCACTGCGGAGCTGCTCGTGCTGCGGCTGCGCGACCTCGACAGCGGCGCCGGTGTGCACGACACCGCGGTGCGCGAGCGCGAGCTTGCCATGCAGGCGGCGCTCGCGGACCAGCGTGCCGCAGAGGCCGCGATCGAAAAGCAGCGCGCGTTTCACGATGAGCAGGCCGAGCGCGTCTCGGGCGTACAGGGCCGCTATTACGAGGTCGGCGCGGAAATCTCGCGCACCGAGCAGACCATCCAGCACACGCGTGAGCTGCGGGAGCGGCAGCGGGCGGACCTCGCGCAGGCGAGGAGCTCGAGTGCCGAGCTGCGTGTTCACATCGAACGCGACGAGCAGCAGCTCGCGGCCGCCCGCGGGGAAATCGCACAGCTCACGCCCGCGCTCGACACCGCCCAACGGACGGAGCGCCAGGCAGCGAACGGCCTCGATGCCGCGGAGCGCGCGGTCGAGGATTGGCAGAGGCGCTGGGAAGAGTTCAACCGTGCACTCGGTTCGGCCGACCAGACGACGCAGGTCGAGCGCGCGCGCATCGAGCAGCTCGAGAATCAGCTCCGGCGCCTGGGCGCGCAGGCCGACCGTCTGGCGCTCGAGCGCGATGCCATCGCGGCGCAGGAGGCGGGCGGAGAGCTCACCTCCTTCTCGGATCGCGAACGTACCGCGCGACTGCAGGCCGAGGGGCTCGCGAAGAGCCTGGCGCAATCGCTCGCGACGACGCAGGCGCTGCGCGCCGAGCAGCTTGCAGTCGAAGCGCGCCTCGAGTCTGCGCGAGCCGAACGCGAGCGCGTCCGAGCGGAGCTCGTCGCGCTCGAGGCGCTGCAGCAGGCAGCGCTCGGACGCTCCGAGGGACGAGCATCCGAGTGGATCGCCGCGCAAGGGCTCGATCGCCGGCCGCGCGTCGCGACCGTGCTCGACGTGGAGACGGGATGGGAGCGCGCCGTGGAAACGGCGCTCGGCGACTATCTCGAGGCGATATGCGTCACCGGGCTCGATGAGCTCGCCGGTCCGCTCGCCGCTTTCGCCGACGGACGAGTGACGCTCGTCGAGCACGTGTTTGCCTCGCGCACGACGCCGAGGCCGTCGCTTGCCGCGAAAGTGGCCGGTCCGCGCGCGATCGTCGAACAGTTGGGCCGGGTGCTGCCTGCGGAATCGCTGGCGGAAGCGTTCGCGCAGCGTGCGCGGCTCGAGCCGGGCGAGTCCCTCATCACGCGCGAAGGCGAATGGGTCGGGCGCGACTGGGTGCGAGTCGACCGCGGCACCGATCAGCATGCAGGCACTATCGAACGCGAGCATCGCCTCAAGAGGCTGCGGACGGATTCAGACGCCGCGGACGAGCGGGCACGCGAAGTCGAGGGGCGCCTGGCCTCGATCCGACAGTCGCTCACCGACGCGGAGGGCGAACGGGATCGCGCGCAGCGCGGCATTCAGGTCGCGCATCGTGAGCATGCCGATCTCCTCGCGCAGCTCGAAAGGTTACGCGCCCGCTCGCAGGAAGCGACGCTGCGCCGCGAACGGCTCGAAGAGGAGGCGGCGGAGGTCGCAAACGAAACCGCCGTCGCGCAGGAAGCGCTCGCCCGCGCGCGCGCGGAGCTCGATCGTGGGCTTACCGACCTCGGCGCGCTGGATGGGCGGCGTTCCGGGCTCGAGAACGAGCGCGAAGAGCTGCGCGAAGCGCACGGCGGCGCGCGCTCGCGCTCGCAGGATGCGCAGGCCGCCGCGCGAGATCTTCTGATCCGGATCGAATCGCGCCGCTCGACGGAAAGCTCGACCGCCGTCGGCCTCGAACGGATGCTGGAGCAGCGCACGCAGTTCGAACGCCGCTGCGAGGAGCTCGAGCGCGAGCTCGCAAGCGGCGATGCGCCCATCACGGATCTGCAGGCGAGGCTCGAGCAATGCCTCGCACGGCGACTCGAGGTGGAGGCCGAGCTGTCCGCGGCGCGGCGTGCGCTCGAGGACGCGGATGTCGAGCTGCGCGCTCTGGATGAGCGGCGGGCGGGAGCCGAGCAGCGCGTCAGCGCCGCGCGCGAGGCGATGGAAGAAGCGCGGCTCGCAGCTCAGGAAACGCGCGTGCGTCGCGAGGCGATCGCCGAGCAGTTTGCCGAGACGCACTACGAGCTCGACGAGATCCGCGCCGCTCTGCTGACGGAAGCCGCGGTCGCGGAGTGGGACACGCGGCTCGCCGAGACGCGAGCCGACATCGAGCGGCTGGGACAGGTCAATCTCGCCGCGATCGACGAGCTGAAGGAACAGAGCGAGCGCAAGGAATACCTCGACCGGCAGTTCAACGATCTCAGCGAAGCTCTGAATACGCTCGATCAGGCGATGCGGCGCATCGACAAGGAGACGCGCACCCGCTTCGAGGAGACGTTCGAGCGGATCAACTCGGGCCTCAAGGAGAAGTTTCCGCGGCTGTTCGGCGGCGGACACGCGTACTTGGAGCTCGTCGGCGACGATCCGCTCTCGGCAGGCGTGGCGGTCATGGCGCGTCCGCCCGGCAAGCGCAACAGCACGATCTCGCAGCTCTCGGGCGGCGAGAAGGCCCTCACCGCCGTCGCGCTCGTGTTCTCGATCTTCGACCTGAACCCCGCGCCGTTCTGCCTCCTCGACGAGGTGGACGCACCGCTCGACGAGCACAACGTCGGGCGCTTCTGCGATATCGTGCGCGACATGTCCGGCCGGGTGCAGTTCATCTTCATCACGCACAACAAGGCGACGATGGAGCTGGCCTCGCAGCTCGTGGGCGTGACGATGCACGAGCCCGGGGTATCGAGGCTCGTCGCGGTCGACGTCGACGAGGCGGTGCGGCTCGCGGCGGTCTAGGAGACCTCGTACCCGTGACCGAGCTGCGCTGGATCTTGCTGCTGCTCGGCGTGCTGTTCATCGTAGCGCTCGCGTGGTGGGAGCGGCGACGGCCTCGCCGGGCTGACGACCGTCTCGAGGAGCCCGCACCGCGCGCGCTGCGCGAGCCCACGCTCACGCTTCCCGAGATCCGACCTCCGGAGCGCATGCGCGACCTGCCGGTACTCGAAGTCGCGGACGAGTCGCTCGTCGGATTTCGCGCAGCGCCCGAGCCCGGGGCCGAAACGATCGTCGCGCCTTCTGTCGCGACGATTCCGGTGATCGAGCCTGCGCCGGAGCTGCCGCCCGTCACGGAGCCGATCGTCGATTGGCCGCCCGAGGGGGAGCGACGCATCGTCGCGCTACGCCTGGTCGCCTCGTCCAACGAGCGCTTCGCGGGCCGAGCGCTTCGTCTGGCGCTTGCAGCCGAAGGCTTCGTCGCCGGCAAGTTCTCGATCTTTCACAAGGCCGGTCTCGACGGCCGCGCGATCCTGAGTGCCGCGAGCCTCAGCAAGCCGGGCACGTTCGATCCCGAATTGATGGATACGCAGCGGTTCAGCGGCCTGAATCTGTTCGCGGTGCTGCCGGGTGCGCTGCCTCCGCGAGAGGCGTTTGCGGAGCTGCTCGCAAGCGCTCGCAACCTGAACGATCGACTGCTCGGCTCGCTGCAGGATGCGCACGGTGAGCCGCTCACCCAGACGCGCGCAGCAGCGATTCGCGACGAGCTTCCGGCGTGACCCAAGCGCCCGCGGCTCGCGCAGCGGAGCTTCGCGAGCTGCTCGCGCGGTACGACTATCGCTACTACACCCTTTCCGAACCGGAAGTGCCGGATTCCGAGTACGACCGGCTGATGCGGGAGCTGCAGGCGCTCGAGGCCGAGCACCCGGAGGTGAGGACGCCGGACTCACCGACCCAACGGGTAAGCGGCGAGCAGACGGCGGGATTTGCCGCGGTCGTCCATCGGGTGCCGATGCTCTCGCTGCGAAACGCATTCACGGAGGAGGAGGTGATCGCGTTCGATCGACGCGTCCGCGAGCGGCTGCGCGTCGATCACGAGATCGCGTACGCCGCCGAGCCGAAGATGGACGGGGTTGCGATCACCGTGACGTACGAACGCGGCAAGCTCGTCCGTGCTGCCACGCGCGGCGACGGTACGAAGGGAGACGACGTCACGCGCAACGTGCTCGCGATCCGTTCCGTGAAACCCTCTCTGCACGGTGCCGTGCCGGACCTGCTCGAGGCGCGTGGGGAAGTCTTCCTGCCGCTCGAGGGGTTCCGCCGCATGAACGACGAGGCGCGCGTGCGCGGCGAAAAGATCTACGTGAACCCGCGCAACGCCGCGTCGGGCAGCCTGCGGCAGCTCGATCCTGCGGTCACCGGGAGCCGGCCTCTTGACCTGTATTTTTACGGAGCAGGTGCCGTCGAAGGCGGCGAAGTGCCGCCCTCGCAAACCGGGCTGCTGGGCATGTTCCGGGCCCTCGGCCTGCAGATCTCCCCGGAAGCGCGGCGTGTGGACGGCATCCGAGGCTGCCTCGACTATCACCACGCGCTGCATGCGCGGCGTGCCTCGCTGCCATACGAGATCGACGGCGTCGTGTACAAGGTCGACGACCGAAGTCACCAGGAGCGCCTGGGTTACGTCTCGCGTGAGCCGCGGTGGGCTCTCGCACACAAGTTCCCGGCGCAGGAGGAGATGACGGTTGTGACCGACGTCGAGTTTCAGGTCGGCAGGACCGGCGCCCTGACTCCTGTGGCGCGGCTCGCGCCCGTATTCGTGGGCGGCGTGACGGTGAGCAATGCCACGCTTCACAACGCCGACGAGATCGCCCGGTTGGGCGTGTACATCGGAGACACGGTAATCGTGCGCCGTGCGGGCGATGTGATTCCGGAGATCGTGAGGGTCGTCGAGGATCGTCGTCCGCCGGATGCGCGCCCTGTCGTGATGCCGACTCACTGTCCCGCCTGCGGATCCGCCGTCGTGCGCGCCGAAGGCGAGGCCGTCGCACGCTGCAGCGGCGGCTTCAGCTGCCGGGCCCAGCGCCAGGAGGCGCTCGCACACTTCGCGAGCCGCCGTGCCATGGATATCGAAGGGCTCGGAGACCGGATCATCGAGCAGCTGATTGCGCAGGATCTCGTGCGCTCGCCGGCCGATCTGTACACACTCACGGCGCAGCAGCTCGAAGGTCTCGAGCGCATGGGCGAGAAGTCCGCTCGCAAGCTCCTCGCGGCGATCGATCGCAGCAAGGACACGACTCTGCCTCGTTTCCTTCTCGCGCTCGGTATTCGTGATGTGGGCGAAGCGACGGCACTCGCGCTCGCACAGCACTTCGGAAGTCTGGAGAAGCTCATGGCCGCGGATGCGGCCACCGTGGAGCAGGTGCCGGACGTCGGTCCGGTCGTCGCGGCTCACGTCGCGGCGTTCTTCGGCTCTCCCGACCACCGACGCGTGATCGAGGCGCTGCGCGCGGCAGGCGTGCGCTGGCCCGAGGTCAAGCGCGCGCCGGGCGGCGCGCTGCCGCTGTCGGGACTGGCGTTCGTCATCACCGGAACGCTGTCGAGCCTCACGCGCGAGCAGGCGCAGGAACGCCTCATCGCACTCGGCGCGAAAGTCTCCGGGAGCGTCTCGAGGAAGACGAGCTATCTCGTCGCGGGTGCGGACGCGGGCTCGAAGCTGGCGAAGGCGCAGGAGCTCGGCGTGCGGACGCTGGACGAAAGTCAGCTGCTCGAAGTGCTCAACTCACGCTCACCGCCAGGGCAGAGCGGCTCGGACGGTTGATGGCTCAGAGGCGGGTGTGTATCACACCGGTCCCCGAATGTCGGACGATATTGAACTGCCCGTAGCTGTCGTTCAGGTCCAGCTCGATCGGTCCGGTGGCTCGCGTGGAAGCGCTGCCGATTTCGGCGATCTCGAACTCGATGCCGTTCGAGGATCCCCGGGATCATGACGCGCGCTGAACGTTTCTCGATATCGACCTCGAACTCGATTGGCTTGAAGACGGGGTCGTGGACCGTGCTCGACATGGCGCGGAACACCCACCAATGCGTCTTCGCTTCCTCGGTCTCGCCGCCGTAGAGCACGGTCACCAGCGCCAAGCGTAGGTCAGAGCAAAGCAGAGACCGTCGAGCCGGAAGTCGCCGAAATGGCCGCGCTCGATCCGGCCCACCTCGAAGCCGCGACAGTGACCCTGGTTGGGGCGCCGTTCGAACTGACAGGGACAGCCGTAATCGCAATTGCAGTTTCCGAAGGTAACCGCTTCGATTTTCCAGTCGATCATCGCGCTTTCCTCAGAGCTTCTTCTCCACTTTCGCTGCCTTTTCCAGCTCGTCGACGTAAGCATTGAACTTCTTGGCCCGTACCACCTGATCGAGTCGCTGGCTCACGGATTCGAACGGCGGGGCGGCGAGGTCGCGAGTCTCTTCGAGCTTGATGACGTGCCAGCCGTATTGCGTCTGCACCGGCTTGCGCGTGAACTCCCCCGGCTTCAGGGCAACCACTGCCTCGGAGAAGGGCTTCACCATGCGATCCGGCGTGAACCACCCGAGATCGCCGCCGTTCTGCTTGGAGGTGTCCATCGACTCGCGCTGCGCGAGCTGCGCGAAGTTCGCACCTTTCTCGATGCGCTCGACGAGCTTGTTCGCAAAATCTTCCGTCGCGACGAGGATGTGACGCGCGTGATATTCCTGCTTCGAGAGCGCGGCCACCTGCGTTTCGTATTCGGCCCGCAATTCCTGCTCGGTCGGCTGCTTGTCCTTCAGGTAGCGCTGCGAGAGCGCCTGCTGCAGCAGGTTGAGACGCTGCAGCTCGAGGAGGGCGACCGTGTCGTCGTCCTTATCGACGCCGTCCTTCGCCGCCTGCTGCGCCACGAGTTGGGCCCGCACCAGCTGGTCGAGCGCCTGCTCGCGCTGCTCCGCGTTGAGCTCGCTGCCCGCCTTGCCGGAAGCGCCTTTGACGTAGAACTCGAAGAGGTCGCGGCTGATCGGCGTGCCGTTGACCGTTGCGACGGGTGCGGCGTCCGTCTTCGGCTCGGCGCCGTCGGCGCCTGTGCCGGTGCGCTGGCACGCAGTCAGGCCGAGGAGTGCGATCAGTAACGATGAGCGAATCAGATTCATATTCGGACGTTTCTGAGGTTGATGGTTGAAGACTCAGCCGCGCTCGCCGGGGGCCAGCGCGCGGATGGCGAGCGCGTGGATGCCGCGGCCCATGAGCGCCGCGAGCGCATCATAAACGAGTCGGTGTCGCTCGAGCGTCGTTCGGCCGGTAAAACGTGCCGACACGATGTGCACGCGGTAATGCCCGCCCTCGCGCGCGCCCGCGTGGCCCGCGTGCGCCGCGCTGTCGTCGATGACTTCGACCTCGCCGGGCAGGAACGCTGCTTCGAGCGCCGCACGGATCTGCCGACCGCGTTCCGCGTCCACGCGTGCCTTCAGGCGCTCGCGGCCGAACCCGTGCGACGAAACAGCCAGAAGAGCTGTCCCGCGACGAAGCCGAGCGTGAGGATCGTGAGGCCGAACACCTTGAAGTTGACCCATGTACGCTCGCTCGCGTTGAACGCGACGGCGAGATTCAGGGCGCCGAGTGCGGCATAGAACACGACCCACAACCCGTTCAGCCGTCGCCACAGCGCCGGCCCGACGCGGGCTTCCGCGCCGAACGTCGCGCCTAGAAAACGTTCGACGAGCGTGCGCTCGCCGATCCAGAAGCTGCCGAGAAACGCGACGCTCACGAGCCAGAAGAACACCGTCGGCTTCCATTGAATGAACCGCTGATCGTTCAGCAGGAGCGTCGCCGCTCCGAACGCGAACACGAGAATCGCGGACAGGGCGTGCATCGCCGGGATGCGGCGCGTGCGCGCGAAATCGACGGCAAGAAGGAGCAGCATCGCGCCCATGAGCACCGCGGTGGCGGTGTACAAGCCTTTCGCGTAATACGCGATCAGAAACGCGATGAGGGGCGCGATTTCCAGAATCGATTGCATGCAGCGCGGGCGCGAGGACCGTGAAAAACGGCCGCGTATCATAGCCGAAAGTCCGGGCGAGGCCGCGTGAGCGAATATTTCGAGCTGCATCCGGTGAATCCGCAGCGGCGCGTCATCCGTCAGGCCGCCGAAATCGTTCGGGCGGGCGGGGTGATCGCCTATCCGACGGACTCGTGCTATGCGCTCGGCTGTCACCTCGGCGACAAGGCGGCCCTCGAGCGCATCCGCCGCATCCGCCAGGCCGACCGCCATCATCATTTCACGCTCATATGCCGCGACCTCACCGAGATCGCGCGCTATGCGCGCGTTGCGACGCCGCAGTTCCGGCTGCTGAAGGCGTGCACGCCGGGCCCTTACACCTTTCTGCTGCCCGCGACTCGGCAGACTCCGCGTCGACTCCAGCACGAGCGGCGGCGCACGATCGGCATCCGCGTCCCCGCTCACGCGGTGCCGCAGATGCTGCTCGAGGAGTTGGGCGAGCCGCTCATGAGCTCCACGCTCATCCTGCCCGGGGATCTGCTCCCGCTCACGGACGGGCAGGAGATCTACGCACGGCTGCAGCACGAGGTCGATGCCGTGCTCGACGGCGGCCACTGTGGTCTCGAGCCGACGACGGTCGTCGATCTCGCGGGATCGCCGCCCGCTGTCGTGCGCGCGGGAGCCGGAAATCTGGCGAAACTGGGTCTCTGATCCCGTTCTGTATAATCTGCGGCCTACAAATGAATGCGAATCCGCAGGCGAGACGTGTGCTCTCCGGCATGCGTCCCACCGGTCCGCTGCACCTCGGCAACTACCACGGCGCGCTCAAGAACTGGGTCGAGCTGCAGTACCAGTACGAGTGCTACTTCTTCATCGCGGACTGGCACGCGCTCACGACGTCCTACGACGACACGGCGGCGCTGCAGAGCCACGTCTCCGAGGTCCTGATCGACTGGCTCGCCGCGGGACTGAATCCGGGCGTGGCGACGCTCTTCATCCAGTCCGACGTGCCCGAGCACGCCGAGCTGCACCTGCTGCTGTCGATGATCACGCCGCTCGCCTGGCTCGAGCGCGTGCCGACGTACAAGGATCAGCAGCTGGAGCTCAAGGAGAAGGATCTCGCGACGTACGGATTTCTCGGCTACCCGCTGCTGCAGTCCGCGGACATTCTTCTCTATCGCCCCGCGTTCGTCCCGGTGGGTGAGGATCAGGTCGCGCACGTCGAGATCACGCGCGAGATCGCGCGCCGCTTCAATCATCTGTATGGACGTGAGCCGGACTTCGAACAGAAGGCGGAGAAGGCCGTAAAGAGTCTCGGTGGCCGCAACAGCACGCTGTACCGCCAGTTGCGACGGAAGTTTCAGGAGAGCGGCGACGCGCAGGCGCTCGCGAAGGCGCGCGAGGTCGTCCAGGCCAACAACCGCATCACGGTCGCGGATCGCGAGCGGCTGCTCGGATATCTCGAGGGCTCGGGCGTTGCGATCCTGCCGGAGCCGCAGGTGCTGCTCACTGCGGCGCCGAAAGTTCCCGGGCTCGACGGGCGCAAGATGTCGAAGTCCTACGGCAACACCATCGGCCTGCGCGAGGACCCCGACGCGGTCGCCCAGAAGATGCGCACGATGCAGACGGATCCGGCGCGCGTGCGGCGCTCGGACCCGGGCGATCCGGACAAGTGCCCCGTGTGGGATCTGCACAAGATCTATTCGGACGAGACGACGCGCAAATGGGTGAATCACGGCTGCCGCACGGCAGGCATCGGCTGCCTCGACTGCAAGAAGCCGCTGATCGAGAAGGTCGTCGAGGAGATCGGCGTTTTCCGGCGGCGCGCGCAGGAGTACCAGGACAACCCGGAGCTCGTGCGCACGATCGTGGGAGAGGGGGCGGAGAAGGCGCGAGAGGCCGCCCGCGAGACGATGGACGAAGTCAGGCGCGCGATGCACGTCCGACCGGTGTAAGGTACGGTCAGGAGCCTAGAGTGAAACCTGAGCTTCGGCTGGTGGCATCGAACGAACGCGGAGCGCCCGCCGCTCCGGAGCCGGCGCCCGCCCAGGCGGAAATGCCGTTCGCGGTCGTGAATGGCGAGCCCGTCACCGAGCTGCCGCGCGATCTCTACATCCCGCCGCAGGCTCTCGAAGTCTTTCTCGAGGCGTTCGAAGGTCCGCTCGATCTTCTTCTTTATCTGATTCGCCGCCAGAACCTCAATGTCCTCGACATTCCGATCGCCGAGATCACCCGCCAGTACATGCAGTACATCGAGCTCATGCAGGAGCTGCAGCTCGAGCTCGCCGGTGAGTACATGGTGATCGCGGCGACGCTCGCGGAGATCAAGTCGCGGATGCTCCTGCCGCGCGCGCATGCCGGGGGCGACTCCGAGGAGGATCCGCGGGCCGAGCTCGTGAGGCGGTTGCAGGAGTACGAGCGCTACAAGAAGGCTGCAGAGGACATCGACCAGCTGCCGCGCCTCGAGCGCGACGTGTGGACGGCGAACGTCGAGCTCAAGGACCGCAAGGCCGTGCGCACGCTGCCGCAGATCACGCTGCAGGAGATGCTGGTCGCGTTCAAGGACGTCGTCGGGCGCGCGGAGATGTTCGCGCACCACCACGTCCAGCGCGAGCGCCTCTCGGTGCGCGAGCGCATGGCCGACATACTCTCCATGCTCGGCCAGTCGAGCTTCGTCGATTTCGCGCAGCTGTTCCGCCCGGAAGAGGGGCGGATGGGCGTCACGGTGACGTTCGTCGCCATTCTCGAGCTCATGCGCGAGGGACTCATCGATATCGTGCAGGCGGAAGCCTATGCGCCGCTGCACGTACGGAGCGCCGCAGCGAACCACGGCCTGCGGCTCGTCGCGGATAATCCCGGCAGCGATACGGATGAGATCGACGCATGAGCGAGTCGTACGTGAAGAACGTGATCGAGGCGGCGCTGCTCGCGGCGGGCCGCCCGTTGCAGCTGAGCGAGCTCGCGGAGCTCTTCGACGAGCGCGGACGTCCGCCGAACGCCAGGCTGCGCGCTGCGGTCGGCGAGCTCATCGCGGACTGCGAGGGACGGGGTATCGAGATCAAGGAGACGGCCAACGGCTTTCGCGTGCAGGTGCGGCGCGAGCTTGCGAACGAGATTTCCCGGCTCTGGCCGGAGCGCCCGCCGCGGTATTCGCGCGCGCTGCTCGAGACGCTCGCGCTGATCGCCTACCGTCAGCCGATCACGCGCGCGGAGATCGAGGCCGTGAGAGGCGTCGCCGTCAACTCCGACATCGTGAAGACGCTGCTCGAGCGCAACTGGGTGCGCGTGGTTGGGCTGCGCGACGTCCCCGGACGGCCCGAGCTGCTCGGCACGACGCGCGAGTTTCTGGACTACTTCGGCCTGAAGAGCCTCGATGAGCTGCCGCCGCTTGCCGAGCTGAAGGCGATGGGAGACATCAATCTGCAGCTCGACCTCGGCGCTGCCCGCGACATGGCGACGCTGGAGAGCACCGCCACGAGCGAGCCTGCCCTTGCCGGGGATCTCGGCGGCGATGACGAAGCGAGCGAGGACGAGCAGCGTTCGGCAAGCGCGGAGTCCGCGGGTCTCGTGGCAGCGCCGCGCGCGGACTGACCTTCCGTGGTGCGAGGCGGCGATGCGTCGCGCCCGCCCGCCGAGCGCGTTCAGAAGGTCCTCTCGGCGCTCGGGCTCGCGTCGCGCCGCGAAGCCGAAGAATGGATTCGCGCGGGACGCGTGACGATCAACGGACGGGCTGCCGAGCTCGGCGCCCGCGCCCGCCCCGGCGATGAGATTCGCCTCGATGGCCGGCTCGTGCGCCAGCGGGCCGCTCGATCCACGCCGGTCTTCCTCTGTCACCGCTCGCCGGGCGAGCCCCTGGCGTCGATCATCGAGCGGCTGCCGCGTCGCGCCGGGCGGCGCTTCATCGCCGTGAGCCCGATGCCGCGCATCGACGGCGCGCTCGAGCTCGTGACTGCAGACGGGGCGTTGGGCGCTCAGCTTCAGCGCATGGTGCGCGCGCTGTCGAGCGACTTCAGTGCGCGCGTGCGCGGCGAGCTCGATGAGTCACAGCTCGAAGGCGTCCGCGAAGGCATGCTGGACCGCGGCACCCGTCTCGCCATCGAGCGCTGCGAGCCCGCGGGCGGCGAAGGCGCAAACCGCTGGTACGAGATCGTCGCGCGCCGCGCGAGCGGCAAGGACGTTCGCCAGCTGCTCGAGCGGCAGGGTGCGCTCGTGAGTCGCGTGCTGCGGACCCGCCTTGGTCCGCTCACGCTCGACCGGGGCCTTGCACGCGGACAATTCCGCGAGCTCACGCCGGCGGAGCTCGATTCGCTACTGGCAATCGAAGCTGCGCCCCGTGACGCCGCGGCTGCCGGGACCGAGTAGCGCGACGTAGGTTGCAGTCAGCGCCTCCGGCGGCTTCGAGGAGTCGAGATTCTCGGACGGGTATGCCTGCCGCCGCATGCGAGTACGCGCCCGGCCGGGGTTGACTGCATTGACGCGGATGCGGCCGTGACCTTCCAGCTCATCGGCGAGTACCTGCGAGAGGCCCTCCACCGCGAACTTCGAGACGGCGTACGCGCCCCAGTAGGCGCGACCGCGCCGACCAACGCTGCTCGACGTAAAGAGCACGGAGGCATCCTCGGAACGCTTCAGGGCCGGCAGCAGCACCTGCGTCAGAGCGAACGCGGCCGTCACGTTCACGTGTAGCACGCGGCACCACGTCGGCACGTCGTAATGCTCGATCGGAGAGAGCGTGCCGAGCAGCGCAGCGTTGTGTAGCAGCCCGTCGAGGCGCCCATAGCGCTCGAGCACGGCGGCGGCGATGCGGTCGTAGTCGGCGGCGACGGCCTTCTCCAGATCGAGCGGCGCAATCGTGGGCTCCGGACTGCCGGCGGAGATCATCTCGGCGTGCACGGCTTCGAGCTTGCGCGCCGTGCGCCCGATGAGCACGACGGTGGCGCCGTGCTGCCCGCACGCGAGCGCCACCGCGCGGCCGATGCCCTCACCGGGGCCCGTGATGGCGATGACGCGCCCCTGCAGCTCATTCGGGCGCGCCGAATAGCGACGGGGGTCGAAATCCGTCATGCGACCCGCAGCGCGGCGCGCGCGGCCCGCCACGCATGAACCGCATTCGCGATGCGGTCCAGACGCCGGTCAGGGCGTGCATCCGGCAGCGAGCGTGCGGCGCGTGCAGCGGATGCCGCCGCGACGGCGCACCATGCGGCGAGGGCGCTCGTCTCGCGGCGCGCGAGCGGATCGAGCGTTGCGAATGCGCCGCGGAGCGAGCCGCGCAGCGCCTCGTAGCGCTGTCGCATCCAGGCGTTGAGCGGCTCAGGCCACGGCGGGTTCGCGAGCGCACGCGGCTCGATACCCAGGGAATCGAGCTCATCGAGCGGCAGCCGCAAACGTCCCCGGCGCGCATCCGATGCGAGGCGAAGCAGCAGTTCGATCTCGCGTAGCGCGCGACCGGCGCCGCGGGCGCTCTGCGCGAGCGCCGCGTCGGCGCGAACGGCATTCGGACCACAGACGGCAAACGGTACGATCACGGCGTCAGCCCATCGCTCGCAGTGCTGCTCGAGCGCGCTGCGCGTCTCGCACGGTGCCGCCGCCAGATCCCACGCGACGGAGTCTACGAGGCCGTGCAGCTTGACGCCGTTCGCGCACGACCCCACGAGCGGCAGCAGTCGGCGCGTCGTGGGATGCACCGGCGTGCCGCGCGCGAACCGGTCGCACTCTTCTTGCCACCATGCGAGCCGCATGTGCGCGACCTGATGCTCGAGACCAGGACGCAGGCTGCTTTCGATCTCGCGTTCGATGCCGAGAAGCGTAGAGAGAAGCTCGCGGCGTCCGGCGTCGGCGTACAGCCAGGCGAAGTAGCGCGCAGATCCCGGCTCGACGACTTCCGCTGCCGGCTCCGGTACGGACTCACGCTTCGCGCGCATCCGGCGATTCGACGCCTTCGACGGGGCCTGTCTTGCGCGCGAGCTGCTCGACGGGCTCGAGCGGCGGCAGCGGGGCATCTGCCGTCACCCCGAGCTCCGGGAAGCGCCGCGCCTGCGGCAGGACCTGCCGTTCGAGCGAGCCGACCGCGGCGTTGTACGCCTCGACGGCGCCGCCGAGTCGCTGCCCGACCTTGCCCAGGTGCGCGCTGAAATTGCCGAGCCGGCGGTAGAGCTCCTGCCCGAGCTCGCGGATCGTCACGGCATTCTGAGCGACGGCCGACTGCCGCCAGCCGTAGGCTACGGCCTTCAGCAGCGCGATCAGCGTGGACGGTGTCGCGATGATTACGCTCTGCTGAAGCGCGTTGTCGAGAAGATCGGGACGCTCGGCGAGCGCCGCGCCGAGGAACTGATCGCCCGGCAGGAACAGCACGGCGAACTCCGGGCTGTTTTCGAACTGGTCCCAGTAGCTCTTCGAGGCGAGGTCGCGGACGCGCGCTTCGACCTGTTGCGCATGACGACGCAGCGCGAGCTGGCGGGCCTCCTCGGTCGTCGCTTCCAGTGCCTCGAGATACGCGTCGAGCGGCGTCTTCACGTCGACGACGAGCTGGCGCGAATCCGGCATGTGCACGACGAGATCGGGACGCAGCGGACCTTCCCCGCCGACGACCTGAAGCTGCTCGCTGAAGTCGCAGTGCTCGGCCATGCCCGCGAGCTCGACCACGCGGCGTAGCGTGAGCTCGCCCCAGCGGCCTCTCACTTCCGGCCGGCGCAACGCCGTGACGAGATTGCGCGTCTCGCGCTGCAGCTGTGCGCTGCCGGTCGCAAGCTGCTCGATCTGCCCGCGCAGTGCCGTGAACGCATCGCGCCGCTCGCGCTCGAGCGCCTGCACCTGCGCTTCGGTTCGTTCGAGGGCCGCCTTCAGCGGCTCGACGAGCTGCGCGATTGCAGTCTCGCGCTCCTTCAGCGCGCCGTGCGCGACGACGTGCTCGCGGCCGAGCGCTTCGCGCGCCATCGTGAGGAAGAGCTCGCTGTTCGCACGCAGGGTCTCGCCCGCGAGCTGATCGAACGCCGCACGCAGCCGCGCCTCGCTCTGCTCGAGAAGTGCGATGCGTTCGGCCTCCTGCACCGTGGTCGTCTCGAGGCGCACGCGCGCGGCTTCGAGCTCGATGGCGAGCTGCTGCGCGCGCCGCCCCGCGCGCAGATGGCCGACGAGCAGGCCGAAGGCGACGCCGACGAGCAGCGCCCCGGCGACGCAGGCAATGATGATTTCAGGCGTCATATCCAGGGCAGCACGTCGAGCGGCGAATCGATCCAGCCATCGGCCGGCCAGGCGCGCGCGTCTTCCATGCGGCCAATGTAGCCGAAGCACGCGACGAGCGTACGCATACCCGCGGCCCTGCCCGCGACGACGTCGCGCTCCGCATCGCCGACGTAGATGCAGTCGTGCGGCGCGGCTTGCGCCCGCTCCGCCGCGACGAGCAACGGCCGCGGATGAGGCTTTCTCTCGGGCAGCGTGTCGCCGCTCACCACCGTGACCGCCCGGTGCCGCAAGCCGAGTGCCTCGAGCAGCGGTTCGGTGAGCCACGCCGGCTTGTTCGTCACCACTCCCCACGCAACCCGCGCACGCTCGAGCGCATCGAGCAGTTGCAAGATGCCGGGAAATGGTCGCGTCTCGTCGGTGAGCCGGCGGCGGTAGAGCGCCAGGAACCGATCGCGCAACGCGTGAAAATGCGCCTCCGGCGCGTGCGGAAACGCACCGCGCACGACCGCGGCCGCGCCGTGCGATACCTGCTCGCGCACGGTGGCGTACGGCAGCGGATCGAGGCTCTGCTCGGTGCGCAGGGCGTTGATCGCGCCTGCCATGTCCGGCGCGGTATCGAGCAGGGTGCCGTCGAGGTCGAAGAACACGGCTTCCGTCCTCCGCCTTCCGTCCTCCGCCTGAGGAGCAAGAGGGCCTCCGGTCCTGGACGCGTCGGGTGGGCTAACCACCTTCCCGCACCAGGTGAGCGATGTAGTTCACGGACACATCGCCCGACAGCCGGCATTCCTCGGTGAGCGGATTGAAGGCGAGCCCGGCGAGCTCGCGCAGTTCGAAGCCTGCTGCGCGCGCCCAGCGCGCGAGCTCGGCGGGCCGGATCAACCGCTCGTACTCGTGCGTTCCGCGCGGCAGCAGCCGGAGCACGTACTCGGCGCCGACGATCGCGAGCGCGAACGATTTCAGGTTGCGGTTGATCGTCGAGACGAAGAGATGTCCGCCGGGCCTCGCGAGCCGTGCGAAGGAGCCGAACACCGCAGCGGGATCGGGAACGTGCTCGAGCATCTCCATGCACGTGATTACGCCGAACGAGCCGGGCTCGGTCTGCGCGAGCGCGTCCGCCGCGAGCACGCGATAGTCGATCGACAGATGCTGCTCGGTGGCATGCAGTCGCGCTACCTCGATCATGCCGGCTGCGAGATCGATGCCGGTCACGCGCGCGCCCGCGCGCGCGAGAGCCTCGCACAGCAGACCGCCTCCGCAACCCACGTCGAGCACGCGCGCATCGGCGAGCCTGGACCGTTCGCTCACGAAGCGTGCGCGCACCGGGTTCATGAGGTGCAGCGGACGAAACTCTCCGCGCTCGTCCCAGAAGCGATGCGCGAGCGCATCGAACTTCGCGACTTCGGCAGCGTCTGCCGCACCGGGATGCGTCGACGCGCTCACGCGGCAGCCTCGAGCGCGAGCCGTGCCTGCCAGTCGCGAGCGAGCTCGCGCAGCTCCTGCTCGTCGAACGCGAGATGACGACCGCCCGCGACGAACGGCCGGCCGGCGATCCAGACGTCGCTCACATGGGTGCGCGTCGCGGCAAATACCGCCGTTTCGGCCGGCTCGCCGACCGGCTGGCAATCGAGGGCACCGAGATCGATGCAGGTGACGTCGGCGGCCTTACCCGGTTCGAGGGAGCCGATCTCGTGTGAAAGGCCGAGCGCGGCCGCACCGCCGAGCGTCGCGAGGCGCAGCACCGTGTGCGCATCGGCGCCCGAGAGCAGCGCCACGGTGCGCGATTCCGCGAGCAGGTCGAGGGCGCCGCAGCTCGCCGGACCGTCCGTGCCCAGACCGACGCTGATGCCACGGTCCAGCAGCGCGGTGATCGGCGCGAGCCCGTTGGCGAGGCGCAGGTTCGACTGCGGGCAAGCCACGATCGCGATGCCCGTACGCCGCACGAGGTCGAGATCCCCGGCGTCGAGTCGCGACATGTGAATGGCCGTGAATCCCGGGCGCAGCAGGCCGCAATCGGCGAGGCGCTGCAGGGGGCGCACGCCGTGATGCGCGAGCGAATCGCGCACTTCGGTTTCCGACTCGTGCACGTGCATCGCGACGCGCGCATCGAGCTCGTCGGCCACACGCTGCACGCGGCGCAATGTCTCGTCGCCCACGGAGTAGGGCGCGTGTGGTGCGAAATGCAGCGAGACCCACGGATTGGCGCGGTACTCGTCCCAGAGCCGTTCGGCGCGTTGCAGACATGCCGTTGCGCTCTCGGCCCAGGCCGTGGCGCTCTCCGCGATGGGCAACCCGATCGCTGCGCGCACGCGAGCGGCTGCCGCGACGCGCGCAGCTTCTTCGGGGAACAGGTACATGTCGGCAAACGTCGTGATCCCGGCGCGAACCATCTCGGCGACGGCAAGTCGCGTGCCGTCGCGCACGAAATCCGGGCTCATCCAGCGCGCCTCGGCCGGCCACACCGTATCCCGCAGCCACGCGAAGAGCGGTGCGCGAACCGGAAGACCGCGAAACAGCGTCATGGCCGCGTGCGTGTGCGCGTTGACGAGCCCCGGCATCACGAGATGATGCGGACGAACGATGCGCTCCGCGGCTTCGAAGCGTGCGGCGAGCTCCGCGCGTGGGCCCACCGCGAGGATGCGGCCTGCCGAGATTGCGACGGCGGCGTCCGCGAAGGTCGCGCCGGAGGGCGCGACGGGCAGCACCCAGCGCGCTTCGATGAGGAGATCTGCGGGAGTGCGGGGCTGCATTTTTCCGGGCATCCGGCGAAGGCCGAAAGTATATCGGGCGTGCTAAAATTTCGCCTTTCCAGACAGCCCTTCCGGCCCTCTCTCCAATGGTTGCAATCGCCCGCGAAGTGCTGCCGGTCAATCTCGAAGACGAGATGCGGCAGTCCTACCTCGACTATGCCATGAGCGTCATCGTCGGGCGCGCGCTGCCCGACGTGCGTGACGGTTTGAAGCCCGTGCACCGGCGCGTGCTCTTCGCCATGCGCGAGCTCGGCAACGACTGGAACAAGGCCTACAAGAAATCCGCGCGCGTCGTCGGCGACGTGATCGGCAAGTACCACCCCCACGGCGACACCGCGGTGTACGACACGATCGTGCGCATGGCGCAGCCCTTCTCGATGCGCTACATGCTCGTGGACGGCCAGGGCAATTTCGGCTCGGTGGACGGGGATCTGCCGGCGGCGATGCGCTACACCGAGGTGCGCATGTCACGCATCGCGCACGAGCTGCTCGCCGACATCGAGAAGGAGACCGTCGACTTCGTCCCGAATTACGACGAGTCCGAAAGCGAGCCGTCGGTAATGCCGACCCGCGTGCCGAACCTGCTCGTGAACGGCGCGGCGGGCATCGCGGTCGGCATGGCGACCAACATCCCGCCGCACAATCTCACCGAGATCGTGAACGCGTGCCTCGCGCTCATCGACGATCCCGACATCACGCTCGCGGCGCTCATGCAGATCGTTCCGGGTCCGGACTTTCCCACCGGCGGCATCATCAACGGCGCGCAGGAGATCGCGACCGCGTATCGCAGCGGCCGTGGCCGGCTCTCGGTGCGCGCCCGCACGCACTTCGAGGAAGTGGGCAAGGGCGACCGGCAGGCGATCATCGTCACCGAGCTGCCCTACCAGGTGAACAAGGCGCGGCTCATCGAGCGGATCGCCGATCTCGTGCGCGAGAAGCAGATCGAGGGCATCGCGCAGGACGGGTTGCGCGATGAGTCCGACAAGGACGGCATGCGCGTGGTCATCGAGCTGCGCCGGGGCGAGGTCGGCGAGATCGTGCTCAACAACCTCTACGCCCAGACTCCGATGGAAACCGTGTTCGGCATGAACATGGTCGCGCTGCAGGACGGCCAGCCGAAGCTGCTGTCATTGCGCGAGATGCTCGACGCTTTCGTCCGGCACCGACGCGAAATCGTCACGCGACGGACCATTCACGACCTCGCGCGGGCGCGCGAGCGCGCGCACCTCCTCGAGGGCCTCGCCGTTGCGCTCGCCAACATCGATGAGATGATCGCCGTCATCAAGGCATCGGCCTCGCCCGCCGAAGCGAAGGTGGCGCTGCTGGGCCGCGCATGGCCGGCGGGCGCCGTGCCCGAAATGCTCGCGCGCGCGGGAGCCATCTCGACGCGGCCCCGCGGACTCATCGGTGATTTCGGAATGAACGGCGGCGGCTACCACCTCTCGGACGCGCAGACGCAGGCGATTCTCGACATGCGCCTGAACCGTCTCACGGGCCTGGAGCAGGACAAGATCATCACGGAGTTCGGGGAACTGCTCGAGCGCCTCCGCGACTATGGCGATATCCTCTCGCGGCCCGAACGCCTCACGCAGGTCGTCCGCGGCGAGCTCGTCGAAGTGCGCGATGCGTACGGCGATGCGCGCCGCACCGAGATCAACCGCGAGCACCTCGATCTGACGACGGCCGATCTCATCGAGCCGCAGGACGTCGTCGTCACGCTTTCGCACGCCGGCTACGCGAAGTCGCAGCCGCTCACCGAATATCAGACGCAGCGCCGCGGCGGGCGCGGCAAATCGGCCACGGCCGTGAAGGACGAGGATTTCGTGGAGAAACTGTTCGTCGCCCATACGCACGACACGGTGCTGTGCTTCTCGAATCGCGGCAAGGTGTACTGGCAGAAGGTGTACGAGCTGCCCCAGGCGGGGCGTGGTTCGCGCGGCAAGCCCATGGTGAATCTCCTGCCGCTCGAGGATGGCGAGAAGATCAACGCCATCCTCCCGGTGAAGCAGTTCGACGAGCAGCACTTCGTCTTCATGGCGACGAGCCAGGGAACGGTCAAGAAGACGCCGCTGGCGGCGTTCTCACGTCCGAGGAACGCCGGCATCATCGCCGTCGATCTGCGCGACAACGACCGCCTGGTCGGCGTCGCCCTCACCGATGGACAGCGTGAGGTCATCCTGTGCACGAGCGGCGGCAAGGCGATCCGCTTCCACGAAGAGGAAGTGCGTCCGATGGGCCGCGAGGCGGCGGGCGTGCGGGGCGTGAAGCTCGGCGACGGCCAGGAGCTGATTGCGCTGATCGTCGTGGGCGAAGGCCACATTCTCACGGCGTCGGAGACTGGCTACGGGAAGCTCACGCCGCTCGATGATTTTCCTCGGCACCGCCGCGGCGGGCAGGGCGTGATCGCGCTGCAGACCACGGAGAGAAACGGCGCGACGGTCGCGGCGCTGCAGGTGGCTCCAGGGCAGGAGATCATGCTCATCACCTCGACCGGCACGCTCGTGCGCACGCCGGTGGACCAGATTTCGCTGGTCGGACGCAACACCCAGGGTGTGCGGCTGATCCGCGTGGCCGAGGGCGAACGGCTCACCGGCATCGAGCGCATCGAGAGCCTCGAGGGCGTAAACGGGGAGGAGCCGGTCGAAGGGGCTGAACCGCTTCCGCAAAAGTTCTGACGGCGCGGAATCTCGCTTGTTAGACTTGCCGTCATCCTGTCGAACGACCCCGAAGGGTGCTCGTGCGCGTTTTCAATTTCGCCGCGGGGCCGGCGACGCTGCCCCTGGAAGTCCTCGAGCAAGCCCGCGATGAGCTCACCGACTGGCGTGCGAGCGGCATGTCGGTCATGGAGATCAGCCATCGCAGCAAGGCCTTCGTCGCCGTGGCGCAGGAGGCCGAAAGCGACCTGCGCGAGCTGCTCGCGATTCCTGCCAACTACAAGGTGCTTTTCCTGCAAGGGGGCGCCACGGGCCAGTTCGCCGCGATCCCGATGAATCTCGCCGCCGCGGATTCGACCGCGGACTACTTGAACACGGGCTCGTGGTCGAAGAAGGCCATCGGCGAGGCGAAGCGGTACTGCAAGGTAAACGTCGCCGCTGACGAGGCGGCTTCGAACTACTCGACCGTGCCGGAGCCCGGCGCGCTCAGGCTCACGGCCGGCGCGGCGTACGTGCACTACACGCCGAACGAGACGATCGGCGGCGTCGAGTTTCCCTACGTACCGGATACGCGCGGCGTACCGCTCGTTGCGGACATGTCCTCGACGATCCTGTCGCGCCCGCTCGATGTGTCGAAGTTCGGGCTCATCTACGCGGGCGCGCAGAAGAACATCGGTCCCTCCGGCATCTGCGTCGTGATCGTGCGCGATGATCTCCCCGGCAAGGCGCGCGCGGGCACGCCGGCGGTCTGGGACTTCAAGGCGATGGCCGACGAAGGATCGATGCTCAACACTCCACCCACCTTCGGCTGGTATTTTGCCGGCCTCGTCTTCAAATGGATCAGGAAGCGGGGCGGCCTTGCCGGCATGGCCGAACGCAATCGCGCGAAGGCGGAGGCTCTCTACCGCGCGATCGACGAGTCGGGCTACTACCGAAACCCGGTCGCAAAGCACTGCCGTTCGTGGATGAACGTTCCGTTCACGATTCCGAATCCGCAGCTCGAGAAGACGTTCGCCTCCGAGGCCGCGAAAGCCGGGCTTACGAACCTCGAGGGCCATCGGTCGGTCGGCGGTATGCGCGCGAGCATCTACAACGCGATGCCCCTCGCAGGCGTTGAAGCGTTAGTGGCATTCATGAAGGGTTTCCAACGTCGTTATGCGTAGCTGCGGCCTACAGCCTTCAGCCCACAGCCTACAGCCTACAGCCGACAGCCCAACAGCCCGGAGAAGAACCGTTACGCTGAGCGCTCGCGGTCTTTTCCGGGCTGCAGGCTGTGAGCTGTAGGCTGTAGGCTGAAGGCTGTGGGCACTTCCTCCATGCGTTACCGCATCCTGACCCTCAACCAGATCAGCGCTCGCGGGCTCGAGCGGCTGCCGCGCGAGCGGTACGAAATCGCCTCCGCGATCGATCGTCCGGATGCGATCCTCGTACGCTCCGCCGACATGCATGCGATGAGCATTCCCGACTCGGTGCTCGCCGTGGGCCGCGCGGGCGCGGGTGTAAACAACATCCCCGTGCCGGTATTGAGCAGGCGCGGCGTGCCGGTGTTCACCGCGCCGGGCGCGAACGCGAACGCCGTGAAGGAGCTCGTGCTCGCGAGCCTGTTTCTCGCGGCGCGCAACATCTGTCAGGCCTGGTCGTTCTCGCGGACTCTCGCCGGCGACGACGAGGCGATCGACGAGGCCGTGGAGAAAGGCAAGAAGAAGTTCGTCGGCTTCGAGCTGCCCGGCCGCACGCTCGGCGTGGTCGGTCTCGGTGCCATCGGCGTCGAAGTGGCGAATTCGGCGCTCGCCCTCAACATGCGCGTGCTCGGCTACGATCCGCAGATCACGGTGCAGCGCGCGTGGCAGCTTTCCTCGAGCGTCGAGCAGGCGCTCTCGCTCGATGACCTGTTCGCCCGCGCCGATGCGATCACGGTGCACGTTCCGCTGAACGATCACACGCGCGGGCTCGTCAACGAGGCGCGCCTGAAGCTCATGAAGAAGGGCGGCGTGATCCTCAACTTCTCGCGCGCACCGATCGTCGACGACAAGGCGGTGCTCGCGGCGCTCGACGACGGCCGACTGCATGCCTACGTGTGCGACTTTCCGAAGAGCGGTCTCACGGAGCACCCGAAGGTGGTCACGCTGCCCCACCTCGGCGCCTCGACAGGCGAGGCCGAGGAGAACTGCGCGGTGATGGTCGCCGACACCGTTCGCGACTTTCTCGAGAACGGCAACGTGCGCAACTCCGTGAATTTTCCCGAGGCTGTGCTGCCGCGCGCACTCAACACCTCGCGCCTCGCGATCGCGAACAGCAACGTGCCGAACATGGTCGGCCAGATCTCCACCTGCCTCGCCACGGCCGGCCTCAACATCGCGGAGCTGCTGAACAAGTCGCGCGGCGAATACGCCTACACGCTCATCGACGCAGAGGGGCCGATCGCGGGTGAGCTCGTGCAGCAGATTCGCGGGATCGACGGAGTGCTGTCGGCACGGGTCGTCTGAGTGGCTCGGAAAAGAAAGACCCTCACCCGCCTTCGGCACCCTCTCCCCGCTTTGCGGGGAGAGGGTAGGGTGAGGGGTGATCTCGAGTCGGTCCGGCGGCGTATCGACGGCGTCGACGAGCGGATCCACGCCCTGATCAACGAACGCGCGCAGCTTGCGCAGCTGGTCGGCCTCTCGAAGCACGGCGATGCGCGCGCCGTCGATTTCTATCGCCCCGAGCGCGAAGCGCAGGTGCTGCGCATGGCGCGTGCAAGAAACAAGGGGCCGCTGCGCGACGAGGAGGTACTGCGGCTCTTCCGCGAGATCATGTCGGCGTGCCTTGCACAGCAGGAGCCGCTGAAGGTCGCGTTCCTGGGTCCCGAAGGCACTTTCACGCAGGCCGCGCTGCTCGCGCACTTCGGACATTCGGTGCGTGCACTGCCGCTGCAGTCGATCGACGAAGTGTTCCATGAAGTCGAGGCCGGCAATGCGGACTTCGGCGTCGTGCCGATCGAGAACTCGACGGAAGGCACGGTGAACAATACGCTCGACCGGTTCCTCGCCTCCCCGCTGAAGCTGTGCGGGGAGATCGAGCTCGCGATCCGTCAGTACCTCATGGGCGCCATGGATTCTCTCAAGCGCGTGAAGCGGGTGTGCTCGCACCCGCAGTCGCTCGCCCAGTGTCGGGGCTGGCTCGATGAGTACCTGCCCGACGCCGAGCGGGTTGCCGTGACGAGCAACGCGGAAGGCGCGCGCCGCGCGCGCGACGAGAAGGGCACCGCGGCGATCGCGGGCCAGTCCGCCGCGGAGATTTACGGCCTCACCGTGCTCGCCTCGGAGATCGAGGATCGCGCCGACAACACGACACGCTTCGTCGTCATCGGCCGCAAGCTGTTCGAGCCGAGCGGTGATGATCGCACCACGTTTCTCGCGGCGATCAGCCACGACGATGCACCGGGCGCGCTGTTCCGCCTCCTCGAGCCGCTTGCGCGCCACCGCATCAGCATGACGCGCATCGAGTCGCGGCCATCGCACCGGCGCAAGTGGGACTACGTGTTCTTCATCGACATCGAAGGCCATGCGAAGCAGCCGAGAGTCGCGCGCGCGCTCGCGGCGCTCGAGAAGCGCACCTCGATGTTCCGGGTGCTGGGCTCCTATCCACGCGCCGTGGTGTAGGTCCGATGCCTCAACCGAATCCGCGCGATCTCGCCACTGCCGCAGTCCGCGCGCTCGCGCCGTACGTGCCCGGCAAGCCGATCGACGAGCTCGAGCGCGAGCTCGGGATCGCGAACATCCTGAAGCTCGCATCGAACGAGAATCCGCTGGGGCCGAGCCCCGCCGCGCGCCGCGCCATGCAGGCCGTTCTCGACGATGCGTGGCTGTATCCGGACGGCAGCGGCCATCGATTGAAGACGGCGCTCGCCGGGCACCTCGGCGTGAGCACGAATCAGATCACGCTCGGCAACGGCTCGAACGATGTGCTCGTGCTCCTCGCCGAGGCCTTTCTCACGCCGCAGGACGAGGCCGTGTACTCGCAGTATTGCTTCGCCGTGTACCCGATCGCGGTGCAGGCGACGGGGGCGCGGGGCATCGAGGTGCCGGCGTTCGGGCCTGATGCCCCGATGCCGCTCGGGCACGATCTCGAGGCGATGCAGCGCGCGATCACGCCGCGAACGCGGCTCGTGTTCATCGCGAACCCGAACAATCCCACCGGCAGCTGGGCGGACGCCGCGGCCCTCGAGCGATTCGTCGCCTCGGTACCGCCCACCGCCGTGGTGGTAATCGACGAGGCGTACTTCGAATACGCGCGCGAGGAGGGCGGGCAGGACGGCATCGCATGGCTCGCGCGCTATCCGCAGCTCGTCATCACGCGCACCTTCTCCAAGATCTACGGCCTCGCCGGCCTTCGCGTCGGGTATGCGATCAGCGATACGGGGATCGCCGACGTCTTGAATCGCGTGCGCCAGCCGTTCAACGTCAATGTCGTGGCGCTCGCCGGCGCGACCGCGGCGTTGACCGATGCGGAGCATCTGGCTCGCGGCGTCGTCCTCGCACGTGAGGGTCGCGAGCAGCTCCGCGCGGGACTGAACACGTTCCGCGTGCGGGTGCTGCCGTCCATCGGTAACTTCGTGCTGGCGCACGTCGGGCCGCGCGCTGGCGCCCTCTACGAGGCGATGCTGCGCCGGGGTGTGATCGTGCGGCCGCTCGGCAACTACGGCCTTTCCGAGCATCTGCGGATCACGGTCGGCACGCCCGAGCAGAATGCGCGGTGCATCGAGGCGATGCGGGACAGTCTCATCGAGCAGCGTCGATGAGCTCTGCCACGCCGGCACGCCGCACGCTGCGCTACATCGTGCAGCCGGCGCGGCGGATCGGCGGGGAGCTCGCGGTGCCGGGCGACAAGTCGATCTCGCATCGCGCGCTCATGCTCGGCGGCATCGCGGATGGGCCGACCATGATCACGGGATTTCTGGCGAGCGAGGACTGCCTCGCAACCCTCGCAGCGCTGCAGCAGCTTGGCGTTCGGATCGAACGCGACGGTGCGAACGTCACCGTGCACGGCGTCGGCACCGATGGCTTGCGGGCGCCGCGTGCTCCGCTGCATATGGGCAACGCCGGCACCGCCATGCGCCTCTCGATGGGCCTGCTCGCCGCGCAGCGCTTCGATTCGACGCTCATCGGCGATGAGTCGCTGACGCGTCGACCCATGGAGCGCGTCGCTGCACCGCTGCGACTCATGGGCGCGGACATCGAAACGCATGACGGTCGCCCGCCCGTCGAGATTCGCGGCGGGCGGCCTCTGATGGCGATCGACTACACGTTGCCCGTGGCAAGCGCGCAGGTGAAATCCGCATTGTTGCTTGCGGCGTTGCAGGCCCGAGGCCTCACGCGCGTTACGGAGCCGGGGGTGAGTCGCGACCACACCGAGCGCATGCTCGGGATGTTTGGAGCGCGCCTGACGCGCGAGCGATCCACCGTGGCTCTGGAAGGCGGGCAATCGCTCCGTGGGACGGCCCTGCGCGTGCCGGGTGATTTCTCATCCGCGGCGTTCTTCCTGGTCGCCGGCTGTCTCGGGGCGACCGAAGGACTCATGCTCCGCGGTGTCGGCGTCAATCCGACGCGCGCGAGCCTCATCGAGCTCCTGAAGAAGATGGGCGCGGATATTCGCATCGCCATGACGGAGTCGCTCGGCGAGCCGGTGGCCGACATCGAGGTGCGCGCCAGCCGACTGCGCGGCATCGAGGTGCCGCGGTCGATCGTGCCGAACGTGATCGACGAGCTGCCGGTGTTCTTCATCGCCGCCGCGTGCGCCGATGGCGAGTCGCTCGTGCGCGGCGCCGAGGAGCTGCGGGTGAAGGAAAGCGACCGGCTCGCCGCCATGTCCGCAGGTCTCGCGCGGCTCGGCGTGGAGCACGAGCTGCTCGCCGACGGGATGCGGATCCGTGGCCGCTCCGAGGCCTTCACAGGAGGCACGATCGACAGCCACGGCGACCACCGCATCGCGATGGCGTTTGCGGTTGCGAGCCTGCGCACCGGGGCGCCGATCGAGATAGAGGACGTGGCAAACGTCGCGACGTCATTCCCGACCTTCGTCGAGCTGGCCCAGCGCGCGGGCCTCGCCCTGACCCCTCACCCGCCTTCGGCACCCTCTCCCCGCTTTGCGGGGAGAGGGTAGGGTGAGGGGACATGCACGTTCCAGTCGTCACGATCGACGGCCCCAGCGGTTCGGGGAAGGGCACCATCAGCCGGGCCGTGGCTCGTCGTGCGGGCTGGCACCTCCTCGACAGCGGGGCGCTCTATCGTCTGGTCGCTCTCTCCGGACTTGAGCGGGGCGTTGCCGAGCAGGATGTCGCAGGTCATGCCGACGTCGGCCGACGCATGAAGGTCGCCTTCGGAACGCGTCGCGATGGGACCGAGCGGGTCATGCTGGAGGGTCGCGACGTGACAGCCGAGCTGCGATCCGAGGTTGCGGGGGCAGGGGCCTCACGGGTCGCGGCCTGGCCGGAAGTGCGTTCCGCCCTCCTGGAGCGTCAGAAAGCCTTCGTGCAGGCCCCCGGTCTCGTAGCCGACGGCCGGGACATGGGCACGGTCGTCTTCCCCCACGCGGACCTCAAGATCTACCTCACGGCAAGCGCCGACGAACGCGCCGCAAGGCGCTATAAGCAGTTGAAAGACAAGGGGTCCGCTGTTAGTCTTGCCGGCCTTTCGCGCGAGATAGCCGAGCGGGACTTGAGGGATACGACCCGCGCGGTCGCACCCCTGAAGCCGGCGCCGGACGCCCACGTGATCGACTCGACCGGCCTCAGCATCGGGCAGGTCGTCGAGCAGGTCTTGGGGCTCGGACGCAGCCGCTCTTTGTGGCCCTGACCGGGCTAGCCCGCGGCGATAAGACGGAAAACGGGCCCGCACGGACGCGTGGCTCCACGTAGCAATTCCCGGACAGCGCGGACCTGCTGCCCGGACAACGGTGCACGGCGCCCTGACGCCCGTGCGTGTGAAGGTATGACTGAAAGTTTTGCCCAGCTCTTCGAGCAGAGTCTCGCCAACCAGCGCATCCGCCCGGGAATGATATTGACCGGGCTCGTCATAGACGTTTCGGACGACGTCGTCATCATCAACGTAGGCCTCAAGTCCGAGGCCGTGATCTCCATCGACCAGTTCAAGAATGAGCGCGGCGAGATCGAGGTCAAGGCCGGCGATGAGGTGGAGGTCGCCCTCGACTCCGTCGAGGACGGCACCGGCGAAACCCGCCTGTCGCGCGAGAAGGCCAAGCGCGCCCGCACGTGGACGCGCCTCGAGAAGGCATTCAACGATTCCGAGATCGTCATCGGCGTCATCACCGGCCGTGTCAAGGGCGGCTTCACGGTCGAGATCGAAAACGTCCGCGCGTTCCTGCCGGGCTCGCTGGTGGACGTGCGCCCCGTGCGCGACACCTCCTACCTCGAGGGCAAGCCGCTCGAGTTCAAGGTCATCAAGCTCGACCAGAAACGCAATAACGTCGTGGTGTCGCGGCGCGCAGTGGTCGAGCAGGAATTCTCTGCCGAGCGCAGCGCGCTCATGGATAACCTGCAGGAAGGCTCGGTCGTCAAAGGCACGGTCAAGAACCTCACCGACTACGGCGCTTTCGTGGACCTCGGCGGCATCGACGGCCTGCTGCACATCACCGACATGGCGTGGAAGCGCGTCAAGCACCCGTCGGAAGTGGTCAAGGTAGGCGACGAGGTCGAGGTGCGCATCCTCAAGTTCGACCGCGAGCGCTCGCGCGTGTCGCTCGGCTTGAAGCAGCTCGGCGCAGATCCGTGGGAGAACATTGCCCGCCGCTATCCGCCGAACACGCGCGTGTTCGGCAAGGTCACGAACATCGCGGACTATGGCGCGTTCGTCGAGATCGAGGACGGCGTCGAAGGCCTCGTCCACGTGTCCGAGATGGACTGGACGAACAAGTACGTCAATCCCGCGAAAGTCGTGCACACGGGCCAGGAAGTCGAGGTCATGGTGCTCGACGTGGACGAAGAGCGTCGGCGCATCTCCCTCGGACTCAAGCAGTGCAAGGCCAACCCGTGGAAGGAGTTCGCCGAGAACTTCAACCGCGGCGACAAGGTGAGCGGCCAGATCAAGTCGATTACCGACTTCGGCATCTTCATCGGATTGTCCGGCGGCATCGACGGCCTCGTGCATTTGTCCGATATCAGTTGGGACGTGCCTGGCGAGGAAGCGGTGCGCAATTTCCAGAAAGGCCAGCAGCTCGAGGCCATGGTGCTGTCGATCGATCCCGAGCGCGAACGCATCTCGCTCGGCATCAAGCAGCTCGCGAAGGATCCCTTCTCGGCCTGGATCGCGGAAAACCCCAAGGGCACGATCGTCCGCGGCACCGTCAAGGAAGTGGATGCGCGCGGCGGCGTGATCGATCTGGGCAACGGTATCGAGGGCCAGCTGCGCGCCTCCGAGCTCGGACGCGAGCGCATCGAGGACGCACGCACCGTGCTCAAGGTCGGCGACGAGGTCGAAGCGAAGTTCACCGGCGTCGACCGCAAGTCCCGCACGATCTCGCTATCCATCAAGGCGAAGGAAGCGCACGAGGAAGCCGAGGCGGTGCAGAGCTATCGCTCCGAGCAGCCGGCGTCGGGCACGAGCCTGGGCGAGCTGCTGAAGGAGCAGATCGGTTCGGACCGGAGCTGACCAACCTTTGAGGGGGAGAGTGCCTCGTCGTTCCATGTACGGGGTTCGCGCACTGCGAACCCCGTTAGGACCCGGCCGCAGGCCGTAACGATCAGGCCGTGACAACAATGACGAAATCGGAACTGATCGAGATCATCACGGCGAAGCAGAAGCACCTGCCCGCCAAGGATGTGGAGCTCGCACTGAAGCAGATCCTCGAGATCATGAGCGACGCGCTGTCGCAGGGCGAGCGCATCGAGATCCGCGGCTTCGGGAGCTTCTCGCTGCACTTTCGCCCACCGCGTCAGGGACGCAATCCGAAAACCGGCGAGGCGGTCGCGCTCTCCGGAAAGTACGTGCCGCACTTCAAGCCCGGCAAGGACCTGCGCGAACGCGTGAACGACGGAGCCGATCGTCCCATCCGGGACTGATCGGCGGCTTACAGCCTACAGCTCACAGCCTACAGCCCGGAGGAAGAGTGGCACCAATGACGCGCGGTGCTGGCCCTCTTTGTCTTCTCCGGGCTGTGAGCTGTAGGCTGTAAGCTGTAGGCTCTCGGCGTGATCGAGCTCACACCGGTTCTGCTCCTGCTTGCCTTCGTGGCAGTCGCAGCCTCCGCGTGGCTCCTCGGCCGCCGTAACGCTCGCGCCCGCGCGGTGCGCCTGCCACGGGACTACTACGTGGGCCTCGACCACCTCATCAACGATCGCTTCGATCGCGCAACCGAAGTGTTCTCGCGCATGGCGGAACGCGACGGCGATGCGGCGGAAATCCAGTTCGCGCTCGGCAGTCTCTTTCGTCGCCGCGGCGAAGTCGATCGCGCGATCGCGATCCACACACGGCTCCGCGGGGCAGGCGCGCGGACGCTGCGGGACGAGGCTGCCTATGCGCTCGGGCTCGACTATCTGAGCGCAGGTCTCATGGATCGCGCGGAGCGGCTCTTCGAGGAGCTCGCAGCGACGGGTGAGTACCGCGCCGCCGCGCTCGATCAGCTCGTGCGGCTCTACGAGCAGCAGGGCGACTGGGCGAACGCGCTGCGCGTGTTTCACGAGCTCGAACCTTCAGAGCGCGAGGCGCGACGGCGCGTGGCGGCGCACTACCTGTGCGAGCTCGCGGAGCATGCTCTGCTCCAGGGGGATCCGGAACGCGCGGGCAATCTCGTCCGGCAGGCGCGTGCCCATGAGGCGCGTTTGCCGCGCGCCGAGCTCCTGTCGGCGCGGATTGCGGAAGGGGCGGGCGATGCAGCGACGGCACGCGCTCTGTATCTCGCCGCGCTCGAAGACTCGCCCGGGCTCGCGCTCGAGATCGTCCCGCGAGTGTTCGCGCTCGACGTGAACGGCGGAGGGGCCGTGCTGCTCGATGAGCTCGCGCAGCGTCTCGCGAGCCACGGCAAAATGAGCGCAAGGCAGATCGCGTGGCTGCTCGTGACCGCGGTTCCGCAGGAAGACTCCGCCGCGGCCGCGCGGCTCGTCGATCGACTTTTCGGCACGGACTCGGGTGGGGAAGCTCAGGCGCTCGGCTCGGTTCTCTGCCGCATCGGCGATGCGGGCGGGCGTTACTACTGCGGTGAGTGTGGGCTCGCGAGCGTGCGTTGGTACTGGCGCTGCCCGAAATGCCGCGAGTGGGACAGCCTGAAACCCGCGGTATTCAAGTGGGCCGAGCGCGCCGATGGCAGTAATCGCGCAAATCCGCGCTTTTCGCAGATGGGCGCGCACGGCCGCACAGCCTAGCCTTCACGGGCATAGCGGCGATCGGCGCCGCACAACCCGCAAGGAGGCACACCATGCGTTCGTTCGTTACGTTGGCCGCCGTCGCGCTGCTCGCGCCGGCGCTCGGCTGGGCCGGACCCGTGAACATCAACACCGCCGATGCGGCGACGCTCGCGAAGGAGCTCACCGGCATCGGCAAGTCGCGCGCCGAAGCGATCGTCGCGTACCGCACCAAGAACGGCCCGTTCAAATCGGCCGACGAGCTCACCCTCGTGAAGGGCATCGGGCAGAAGGTCATCGACGAGAACCGGGCAAACATTCGCGTCGAACGTCCGCAGAAAGCGCAGTCCGCGCCGGCCAAGCCGGCGCCGGCCGAGCAC
>JBQTHP010000014.1:0-5229 GCA_052389755.1 Gammaproteobacteria bacterium | reverse complement strand
GGCGGGGGGCGCGGAGCGGGCGCGGCAAGTGTCCCCCGCGCTTCGGCCCCCGCGCTAAACCGCGGGGTCGACGGCTGCCGTGTCCCGGCTTCCGACTTCCGGCTTCCGCCGGAAGGCGGAGGGCGGTGGCCGTCTTCCACTCGCTCGCCTAGGCGAGCGAGTGGAAGACGCTCTGCACGTCCTCGTCCTGTTCGAGCTTGTCGATGAGGCCGAGCACTTCGGTCGCCTGCACCTCCGGTAGCTCCGTCGGCACTGTGCAGATGTATTCGTGCTCCGCGGACAGGGGCGTGATGCCGCGCGCTTCGAGCGCTTCCTGAAGCTTGCCGAAGTCGGCGAACGCGCCGCGGATCACGAGCTGTGGCTCGCCCTTCTCGCCGGTGCTCTCGCCGATCTCCTCGAGCCCGTGGTCGATGAGATAGAGCTCGAGATCATCCTGATCGATGCCTTCTGGCTTAAGGCGAAAGACGCCCATCTTCCTGAAGAGGAAACTCACGCTGCCGTTCGTCGCGAGATTGCCGCCGTGCTTCGTGATGATGTTGCGCACGGAGGCGACGGTGCGCGTCGAATTGTCGGTCGCAGTCTCGACGAGGAGTGCGACACCGTGCGGCGCGTAGCCCTCGTACATCACGTACTGATAGTTGGCAGCATCGCGTCCCGAGGCGCGCTTGATCGCCGCCTCGATCTTGTCCTTCGGCATGTTGACGGCGCGCGCGTTCGTGATGAGCCGGCGCAGCGTCGGATTCGATGACGGATCCGGTCCGCCGGACTTGACCGCCATCGTGATGTCCTTCGCGATGCGGGCGAACTGCTTCGCCATGCGGTTCCACCGCGCGAACATCGTGGCTTTGCGGACCTCGAAGATGCGCCCCATGAGCGAATGCTACAGTAGACTTCGAACGCATGGAGGCAACGGTTTTCGGCGCGCTGAGCCTCGCGCTCGGTCTCGGGCTGCTCATCGGGCTGCAACGCGAGCGCGCAGGCTCCGAGTTCGGCGGCATCCGGACGTTTCCGCTCGTCGCGCTGCTCGGCACCGCCTGCGGCTTTCTCGCCGAGCTCTGGGGCGCGTTCATCGTCCTCGCCGGGTTCCTCGCGCTCGCCGCCGTCGCAGTAGTGGCGAATCTGGCGAAGCAACGCGACGCGGACGCCGCCGGCAAGACGACCGAAGTAGCTGCGCTGCTCACCTTCGCGTGCGGCGCGCTGCTCACCACCGAGTACGACGCGGCGGCCATCGTGCTCGGCGGGCTCACCGCAGTGCTGCTGCACCTCAAGGAACCGATGCACGCGTTCGCGGGCCGGCTCACCGAGCGCGACGTGCAGGCGGTGATGCGCTTCGCGATCGTCTCGCTGATCGTGCTGCCGCTCGTGCCGGATCAGGCTTACGGACCGTACCAGGTCCTGAATCCGCGCGAGATCTGGTGGATGGTCGTGTTCATCGTCGGCATCGGCCTGGCCGGATACGTGAGTTACCGGCTCTTCGGCGGGCGCGCCGGCGTCGTGCTCGGCGGCATTCTCGGCGGGCTCGTATCGAGCACCGCGACCACCGTCGCCTACGCGCGCCGTGCGCGGGAGAACGTCGGCGCCGCGATGCTGGCGGCCGTCGCCATCATGATCGCCTCGACCGTCGCGGCGGCGCGCGTCATCGTCGAGGTGGCCGTGGTCGCTCCACGGCTGCTCGCGGAGTCCGGTCCGCCGCTTGGTGTGCTGTTCGTGTGGATGACGATCATCTCGCTCGTCTTCGCGCGCGTCACACACAAGAGCAACGGCACGATGCCTGAGCAGCCCAATCCGGCCGAGCTGCGAAGCGCGCTGCTCTTCGGTGCGCTGTATGCGCTCGTCATCCTTGTCACCGCGGCCGCCAAGGACTATTTCGGCGAGCAGGCGCTCTTCGGTGTCGCGTTGGTCTCCGGCTTCGTCGACGTCGATGCGATCACGCTGTCCACCGCGCAGCTCGCGGCAGCCGGGCGACTCGAGTCGGACACTGCCTGGCGCGCCATCCTCATCGCGACGCTCTCGAACCTGGTGTTCAAGACGGGCATCGCCGCGATCATCGGCTCGCGCCGCCTGCTCGCGCACCTTCTCATTCCGGTGGGCGCGGCTCTCGCGGGCGGCATCGCGTTGCTCCTGCTCTGGCCGGATTCGCCCGCACTCGCGCCGTATCGATGAGCTCTGATCGCCGCTCGCTGCGTCGGGTGGTCGCAGCGAGTCTCGTCGGCACGGCCATCGAGTGGTACGACTTCTTTCTCTACGGCACCGCTGCTGCGCTCGTCTTTCCCCGACTGTTTTTTCCCGCATCCGAGCCGCTCGTCGGCACGATGCTCGCGTTCGGAACCTACGCGCTCGGTTTCATCGCGCGACCGATCGGCGGTGTCATCTTCGGACACTTCGGCGATCGCATCGGGAGGAAGAAGCTCCTGATGCTGAGTCTCGTGCTGATGGGCGTCGCGACCTTCGCGATCGGCCTCCTGCCGACGTACACGCAGATCGGTATGTGGGCGCCGGTGCTCCTCGTCGGCCTGCGTCTCGTTCAGGGATTCGCAGTGGGTGGGGAATGGGGCGGTGCGGTGCTGCTCGTCGCGGAACATGGTCCGCGCGCACGCCGCGGGTTCTGGGCGAGCTGGCCGCAGGTCGGCGTGCCGATCGGCAACCTGCTCGCCGCCGCGCTGCTCGCCGTGATGTCTGCGCTGCAGACCGAACAGGCGTTCTTTGCCTGGGGCTGGCGCGTGCCGTTCCTGCTGTCGGCGGCCCTGATCGTCATTGGCTACTGGGTGCGCGTCGCCGTCGCCGAGACGCCGGTGTTCGAAGCGACGCGCCGTACCGAACGGCTCCCGGTGCTCGAGGTGTTGCGGCATCACCAGCGAAGTCTCGCGGTCGGAATGGGCCTGAGGCTCGCCGAGAATGTTTCGTACTACATCTTCACCGTGTTCTCCATCACGTACATCACGGAGGTCGTCGGCCTCTCACGCACGGTCGCGCTGAACGCGGTGCTGGTCGCCTGCGTGGCGCACGCATTCGCCCTGCCGGCGTTCGCGGCGCTGTCCGACCGCATCGGGCGACGACAGGTGTACGCGTTCGGCGCGACCGGCGTCGCCGTGTGGGGCTTCGCGTTCTTCCATCTGCTCGATACCGGCGCAACGTCTGCGATCATCGCTGCGTTGGTCGGCGGGCTCGTCCTGCACGCGGCGATGTACGGGCCGCAGGCGGCGTTCATCGCAGAGCTCTTCCCGACGCACGTGCGCTATTCCGGCGCGTCGATCGCATATCAGGTCACGTCGATCTTTGCCGGGTCGCTTGCGCCCATCATCGCGATCGCGCTCTTGCGGCGCAGCGAATCGGCGCGACCCATCGCGTTGTATCTTCTCGTCACCTGCGTCCTGACTGCGCTCGCCGCGTTTGCGGCGCGCGAAACGAAGTCGCGATCATTCGACGAGATAGACACTGTCTAACGAGAACTTTTCTACCATGCCTGCAATCTTCACCGCGTGTACGAAGGGCAAGGGCCCGTTTCGGAGTGTTTTTGACCGTGGCACGCGAGTTGCAAAGCTTTCTCGCAATCTCGACAGGGGAGTGGATCGTCATGCAAGCGCACCTGCAACAAGCTCAGCCTCGACCGTCTCATCTGACGCTTCTCGATGTGATCGCAACCGTCAACGACATCACTCACGACGAGGAGCAGACAGCAGAAGTGATCAACTACATGCTGCGATCGGAGCACATCGCATTCAGCAACGAAACCCCGCGCGAGCTGCGGCAACTCTTCTCCTGATCTCATGCCTGACCGCAGCGGCGGCAACACCGCCCGCCGCGGCGCCGCGCTATGAAGTGCGCGCGGATCACGATCCCGACGGGATCGGCAAGTTCTACTTTGGCCGCGAGATCGCCCGGGTCACGGGCGCCGACGGTATCCCCTGGCTCGATCGGCCCGAACGCGAGGAGACAGAGCCGCGCGCCAAGGTGCTGGAAGCGCTCGAGTTGACGGGCGGGGAGGTGGTCGCGGATCTCGGCGCAGGCTCGGGTTATTACACTTTTGTTCTGTCTGATGCGGTGGGGCCGAAGGGCACCGTGCTCGCTGTCGAGATCCAGGAGGGCATGCTCGCGGCCCTGCGCCGCCGCGCCTCGCAGTTGAAGGCCATGAATGTCGGGCTCGTCCGCGGCACGTCGCGGGACCCGCGATTGCCTGCGGGTCGCGTCGATCTCGTGCTCATGGTGGACGTCTATCACGAGCTCGAGTACCCCTACGAAGTCATGTCGAAGGTGGTGCAGGCGCTGAAGCCGGGTGGCCGCGTCGCGCTCACCGAATACCGCGCCGAGGACCCCGACGTGCCGATCAAAGCCGTGCACAAGATGACCGAGAGCCAGATTCGGCTGGAGATGGAGGCCGTGGGGCTCGAGCACGTGCGCACTGTGGACACGCTACCGTGGCAGCATCTGGTGCTGTTCCGGAAAGGCTCAGACGGCTGACCCGCGCCCGAAGTAGCCGCGAACCCGCACGCGTGGAACAATCCGCCGGTGAAGGCGCGTCCCGCGACACTCGTGCAGGTTTATGCGGTGGACCGAGCGGAGTGGCGCGCGTGGCTCGAGAAGAATCACGCGAGCTCTTCGGGCATCGCGCTCGTGTTCTACAGAAAGGCGAGTGGCGAGCCCTGCGTCACGTACGACGAGGCGGTGGAAGAGGCGCTATGCCTCGGCTGGATCGACAGCCGCAAGAACTCTCTCGATGCCGAGCGCTACACCTTCATGTTCTCGCCGCGCAGGGCGGGCAGCGCCTGGTCCAAATCCAACAAGGCGCGCGTCGAGAAGCTCATCGCTTCCGGCGGCATGACCGCGATCGGGCTTGCGAAGATCGAGGCGGCGAAGCATGACGGCTCATGGACCGCGCTCGATGCGATCGAAAAGCTCACCGCGCCGCCCGCGCTCGGCCGGGCACTTTCTCGCAACAGGAAGGCGCGGAAACATTTCGATGCGCTGAGCGCCGCCGTGCGCAAACTTTTGATTCGCTGGATCGCGAGCGCGAAGCGGGCCCAGACGCAGGAGCAGCGGATCAAGGTAACCGTCGCGGCAGCCGCGCGCGGAGATGTTCCGGAGGCTTTCAAGAGAGGTTGACGGTCACTACTGTCCGGTTAAGTGGTCAAGGTGAGCGCGGAAGTTACTAATCTGGCACGGATATTCTCGACTTTCAGGGTGGTGTCGACTTGAACATGGAACGGCGTGTCGGCGAGGTTCTCGGGAACC
>JBQTHP010000013.1:0-18323 GCA_052389755.1 Gammaproteobacteria bacterium | reverse complement strand
CCCGCCGAAGCCGAGAGCTCGAGACTCGACGGCGCGGTGGACCGTATCCGCGAGAAGTTCGGCAGGGAAGCCGTGACCCGCGCGAGCGGCATCAAGTCGAGCTAGCAGCCTGTCCTTCGAAGTAGCCTTGGCCCGCGGATCGCGGATGCTCAAGGAAGACACGGTCCACGAGCGGAACGTTCATGCGCCTCAAGCCTCATGTCGTCGATTCAGTATAGTCTCTCCAGGCAAGGCACTGACCTTCCGGCCGCGAAACCTCTCATGAGCCACGCGAGCTATCGCGATCGCCTCGGCATCCTGCGCCGGGACGACATCTGGACGGCCGGCCAGGGCGTCGGCTCGACGGTCGCCGAGCTCATCGCCCGCGTCGAGCGGGAGTACGGCGAAGCGCGGTGCTGACGGAAGCGGCGATCGTCGGCGAGTGGCTGCTGGTCAGCTGGCAGATCCAGTATCCGGCGCGCGCGGCCCTGACCCGGCCGTTCGGCGAGGAAGCCGAAGGCCTCCTGATCTACACGGCGTCGGGCTGGATGAGCGCCGTGACGAAGCGCCGGGATCGCACCGGATTCGCAAGCGACGACATGCGCAGGATCGACCCCCGGGCGAAGGCCGCCGCGTTCGACAGTTATCTTCACTACGCGGGGCGTTGGCGCATCGTGGGCACGGATATTCAGCACGAGGTGCTCTTCTCGCTGAATCCACTGCTGGAAGGCACACTCCAGGTCCGAAGTGCCACGCTCGCGGACCAGGTGCTTGCGCTCGAAGCCCGCGAGAGGCTCGCTCCGTCCGAGGAGTTGCGGATCCACCGACTCGTGTGGCGCGCAGCCAAAGCCGGCGGCTTATACTGAAGGACCACGCGGCGCCCGCAGAGCCTGTCAGACCGCATGTACCTATCGTTCTTTGGCCTGAACGAGAAGCCGTTCGCGATCACGCCGGATCCGCGGTATCTGTACCTCAGCGAGCGGCACGCCGAGGCGCTCGCCCATCTCATGTACGGCATCAGCGAGGCGGGCGGCTTCGTCCAGCTCACGGGCGAGGTCGGCACCGGCAAGACCACGATCATCCGCTCCCTCCTCGGCCAGGCGCCGAAGAACGCGGAGATTGCGCTCATCCTCAATCCGCGGATGACCGCACCGGAGTTTCTGCTCACGATCTGCGAGGAGCTCGGCGTCGGGGTGCCCGATGCATCGACGGGCAGCCTGAAGGACCTGGTCGACATCCTGAACCGCGTTCTCCTGCGCGCTCACGCGGGCGGGCGACGCATCGTGCTCGTCGTGGATGAAGCGCAGAATCTCGCCACGGACGTGCTCGAGCAGGTGAGGCTCCTCACCAATCTCGAGACCAACACGCAGAAGCTGCTGCAGATCATCCTCATCGGTCAGCCGGAGCTGCGCGATCTGCTCGCGCGTACCGAGCTGCGGCAGCTCGCGCAGCGCATCACCGGGCGGTATCACCTGAACCCGCTGTCGCGCGAGGAAACGGACGCCTATGCGCGTCATCGGCTGCGGGTCGCGGGCGCCACGGCAGACATCTTCACGCCGTCCGCGCTCGCCGAGATCTATCATCTGTCGGACGGCGTGCCGCGAGTCATCAACGTGATCTGCGATCGGGCGCTGCTCGGAGCCTACACGCAGGATCGTCACCGGGTGACCGGAGCGCTCGTTCGACGTGCGGCGGGGGAAGTCTTCGGGAAGCGATTCGCGCCGCGCTGGCTGCCGTGGCTCGCAGCGAGCGCGGCGGCTCTCGCCATGATCGCAGCCGGCGTGCTCGTCTGGCAGTTCGTTCCATGGAATGCTCAGGCACGGAGCGGCGAGGTCGCCGCATCGTCGCCGGGCGCCTCGGCCGATACGGCAACGGGGAGCGCATCGGCATCGACGCCCAAGGCAGCCGTGCCGCGGCCATCGCTCACCGCGCTGCTCGCGCAGCATGCAAGCGAAACTGACACGGACAGTGCATTCCGCAAGCTCTTCGCGCTGTGGAATGCGCGTTACGAGCCGGGCCGGATCGATCCCTGCACCCAGGCATCGCGGCAGGGGCTCGAGTGTCTCGTGCAGCGTGGCTCGTTCGGCCAGCTCCGTCTGTACAACCGTCCGGTGATTCTCATGTTGGGCGATGACACAGGCGGATCGCACCAGGCCGTGCTCTCGGCGCTCGACAATGACCGCGGGCGGATCGAGCTCGGCGACGCGAGCCACGAGATCGGCATCGCCGAGCTCTCGCAGCGCTGGCTCGGGGACTTCGTGCTGCTCTGGCGCCCGGACACGCCCACCGTCAAGAATCTTTCCATCGGCATGCGCGGCGACGAAGTGCGTTGGCTGCGGCAGAGCCTGCAGCGTCTGGACGGCGCGCCCGCCGCCGGCGGGACGAACGATCTCTACGACGCGGAGTTGGGCGAACTCGTCATGGATTTCCAGCGGCGCAATCGCCTGTCCGTGGATGGCATCGCGGGCGTGCAGACGCAGGTCGTTCTGAACAGCGCAGTCGCCGGCGCCGACTCACCCTTGCTTCGAACGCAGCCTTCATCGGGTAGCTGATCGATGTCGTTCATTCTCGATGCGCTGAAGAAGTCCGAAGGTGAGCGGCAGCGCCAGAGCGGGCCGGCGCTGTTCGAAGTGAAGGTGGCGCCGCCGAAGGCTCGCTTCCCGGCCTGGGCAATCGCGGTTGGCGCGCTGCTGATCGTCAACCTCGGCGTCGTAGCGTGGTTCGCGCTGCGAAGCTCTCCGGCGGGCGTCGCGCACGCGCAGCCTGCCGTCGCCACCGCTGGGCCGATCGAATCGGGCGCCGCGGCACCCTCGCCGCCGCCCGCACTGACGGCCGCCGCGCCACAGGAAGAGGTGACCCTGGAGCCGAGCGAGCCGGAATCAGAGCTGATCGCGGAGGATTTCGAGCCCGCCGTATCCGAAAGCCCCGCTCCGCCGGCTTCCAGGCGGGTTACGCGCGGCACCGACCTCGGCGTGCCGACGTACGAGCAACTCGCGTCGACACCCGGCGCCTCGCTGCCCGAGCTGCGGCTCGATCTGCACGTGTTCGCGAGCGACCCCGGCGATCGTTTCGTTTTCCTCAACAATCGCCGCGTTCGCGAGGGTGACACGCTGCCCGACGGCACGCTCGTCGAGAGCATCGTCCCCGACGGCGTCGTCCTGTCCGTTCGCGGCAATCGCTTTCTGCTGCAGAGACAATAGTCGCAAATGGGGGGACCGGTCGCGACGCTCGAGCGGCTCGATGGGCCGCGGCTTGCCGACGTGCTGCGTGCGGGCATCTACCGGGTATTCGCGCGCAAGGATCATCTCAACAAGATCAACGTCTTCCCGGTGCCGGACGGCGATGCGGGGGCACCAACATGGCGATGACGCTGCACGCCGTCTTGCAAGTGATCGATCGCGAACGTCCGCGGCATGCGGGGCAATTGCTGACGCGCGCAGCCGACGCCGCGATCGACGGCGCTCGCGGCAACTCCGGAGCGATTCTCGCGCAGTTCCTCCTCGGCCTGGGTGATCGGGCCGGGCCGATTTCGCGGCGGCCGCGCGGGGCGGTGCGGCGTATGCGCGCGACGCCCTCGAGCACGCGCGTGTGTGCCTCGCCGCGACGCGGGATCAACTCGAAGAGCTGCGCGCGGCCGACGTCGTGGACGCCGGCGCGCAAGGTTTCGTCGACGTGCTCGAGGACATGAGCGGATATCTCGAGACGGGCGAGCTCGGCGCCGCGATGCCTCCGCAGGAAGCGGTAGATGAGGTGATGGCCGTCGGCGGACGCGACACGGCGCACCGCTTCTGCACGGAGTGCGCGATCACGGGCCAGTCGCTCGATCAGCGCCGCCTGCGCGAGCAGCTCTCCGCACGCGGGTCCAGCCTCGTCGTCGCCGGCACGCACCGCAAGGTCCGCATCCACCTGCACACGAACGATCCCGAGGAAGCATTCCGAGTCGCGGCGCGTTTCGGGGCCGTTTCGGCGCAGAAAGCGGACGACATGCTGAAGCAACAGGCGGCCGCTCATCACGCGCGCGGCAAGCGCGTTGCCGTGGTCACCGATTCCGCCGCCGACATCCCGGACGATGTGCTCGAGCGGCTCGAGCTGCACGTCGTGCCGGCGCGCGTGCATTTCGGTACGCGCAGCTACCTCGACAAGGTCTCGCTGTCGCAGGAGGAGTTCTACGCGGAGCTCGCCCGAAACCCGGAGCATCCAAAGACTTCGCAGCCGCCGCCGGGTGATTTCCGCCGCATGTACGAGTTTCTGTGCTCGCACTACGAGTCGGTGGTGTCCGTCAGCCTCGCCGCGAGCGTGAGCGGTACGTTCAATGCGGCGCGCAGCGCGGCCGCTCGAATCCCGGAAGGACGCGTCACCGTCATCGATACCGGCAACGCCTCACTCGGTCAGGGTCTCATCGCGATGTACGCCGCCGAATGTGCGCTCGCCGGATACAGTGGTGTCGAAGTCGTCGCCGCGACCCGCGACGCCGTGGCCCGAACGGCGACCTACGCGCTCATCGGCCGGCTCGACTACGCGGTGCGTGGCGGTCGGGTGCCGCGGTTCGTGAAGACGCTCGCGGACGTGCTCCACTTCTCGCCGGTCCTCGCGAGCCTGCCCGGCGGCCGCATCGGACCCGGCGGCGTGATCTTCGGCCGGCGCGCGGTGCGCACACGGTTCGCGGCGTTCGTCCGCAAGCGCATGAAGGCCGGCGTGCGCTACCGCGTTGCCGTCGGGCACGCGAACGCGCCGGAAGAAGGTCGCCTCCTGCTCGAGGAGATCACGCGCGCGCTCGCCGACGTCGAGTCGTCATGGCTCGCGACCGTCGGCACCGCGCTCGGTGTGCACGGCGGACCGGGGATGCTCGTCGTCGGCGTGCAGGAATACAGCAGCCTGTCCGATCACTCGGCAATGAACCAGTTCTTGTCCCTGTCCACGTACTCGAGCGCGAACTTGTCGAACGGCAGCCCGTGGCCGGAGACGTCGTAGACGACGCGCTTCGCGTTGTATTCGAAGCGCGGCTCGAGCCCGCGGACGATGCGCACGGTGGACAGCAGCATCTCGCGATTTCCGATGCTGTTCTGACACGAAGAGATGAGCGCCTCCAGCGCCTTCTTCGAGATCACCCTGCGGAAGTTCGGGCTCATGTGCTCCTTGTAGTATTCCTCGCACTTCGAGTCGGTCAGGGCTTTCTCCGCTGCGACAAGACGCTCGCGCACCGACGCGGGGGCTATCGATCCACCGGCGTCGCCCGTACCGGCACCTGCGGCGCCACCCGGCGTCGGACCCTGGGCAGGCTGTGCCGCAGCGACCCGCCGGCGCGCGTGCATGAGATCGTCGATCTGTGCCTCGATCTCGCTCGGAACGGCGGCTTTCCAGTCCTTGCCGTAGCGCTTGATCGTTACGACGTGCACCACGTCGACCTTGTCCGTCGTACCCCGCTCGCGCGGCACCCGCGCATGCACGACGATCTGCGCCCTGTCGTCGCTCTCCGGAATCGCACCTACGTAGCGGAAGTCGTCGTACAGCCGCCCGGAGAGTTGCAGCTTTCTGCCGAGGGTCGAGTAGAACGTGATCATCGTCAGCCGCTCGATCTCGGTGAGCGGCATCGCGGAGCCGAACAACCGGTCGCGAATCGTGCTCTCGCCACGCTTCGCTTCGTCGCGCAGCTTCGTCAGAAGACGGGTCCGCAACGCCTCGAGCTCGTTCGGGTGGATCGCGTACGCGACGGATTGCGGGTTGCCGGTCGCGACCGCCGCGAGGAACTCCTCGACTGCCTTCTTCTGGTATCCCGACACGGTCTCGTGACCGAAGGCGGCGGGCGCGCACAGCGCGACCGCTGCGATAGCAAGACTGCGTAAAACGGGCATGCCGGTCAGACTCTGTCCTTCGAGAATCGGTTCCCGCCAGCATACCGCGCCCCGCGCGCCATAGGCTCGGACCTCAAAACACCAGATCGGCGATCAGCGGCAGATGGTCCGACCCCACCGCCGGCCCGGTCCCGAACCGCTTGACGGCGACGTCGCCCGAGACGAGCACGTCGTCGATCTGGATGCCGGCCGGCAGAAAGAAAGTCGGCCACGTGGGCGTCCAGCGCCGGCCGGCTGCCGAGCGCAGCCCGCCGCGTGCGAGGAGGTCGGCGACGTGAGGCGAGTAAGGTGAAGCGTTCAGGTCGCCCGCGATCAGCAGCGGTTTCGGCATGGACGCTGCGAGCGTCGCGAGGTTCGCAAGCTGCCGGTTGCGGATGCGCGAGTTGGCGGGACCGAGCGGCCATGCCGCGTGCACGCCGATGAGCTCCAGGGGACGGCCGTTCACGTCGAGGCGGGCGTGCACGAACGGATCGCCTCCCGGCGCGAGCGTCAACGTCTCTTTCTGGCGGATCGGCCAGCGCGACAGCACGAGCAAGCCATGCCTGCGCCCACCGGCGGAGCTCGCATGCGGCAGATCCGCTTCGAGGGCGCGCAACGCTTCGTCCCAGAGTCGATCGACTTCGACGAATACTACGGCGTCCGGCTGCACCGCACGCACGAGCGCGATCACGCGGTCGTGCTCGGAGTTGGCGTGAAACACGTTGCAGACGAGCAGACGGAGCGGCTGCGACCCGCTCGCCACGACGGGTGCCGGCGACGGCGCCTCGTGCGCGTCGTATGCGTTGACGGCGAACAGCGCGACCGCGACCAGCGCCCAGACAGGTCGGCGCACCCAGGCGAGCGCCGCGCCGGCAGCAAGCGCCGCCGCCGCGTACTGCCACGGAAAGTGCGTCGCAAGATCGGCTACCCAATGGGTGCGGGCGAACGCAGCGATAGAAGTCGCCGCGGCGACCGATATGGTCACAAATTGCCCGACACGACCGGCGATCCGGTCCCCCCGTCCCTGGCGACGTGCCGCATCGTTCGATGCACCCGGATCGAGCGCCGCCATGACGCGACGCTACTACGAACTCCTCCGCGGCGTCTCGATGACGGGTTTCACAGAATCCGGCGTCTTCTGGCGACAAGACCCGCCCGAGTGGGCGATCGTAGGCGGGCGTCGGCATGGACCCCCGGTATGATCCGGCCGGCACCCATCCGTCCGCCCCAGCGGAGCTCATGAGCTTGCCCAACACCGCGCATCGCACACCGGCAGATCGGGCGCCCGCCCGCGAACTGGCGCGTGCGCGCGTACCGGTTTCCGAAGGCCTCGCGCTTTTTTCGCGCGACCGGACGCTGCTGCAAACGGTGCTCAGCGTCTCGGCCGGCCACGACGTCTCGACGATCGCGTCGGAGACCGCCCTCGCGAATCATCTCGCCGCAGGGCGTGCGGGTGTGGCCGTGATCGATGCCGCCGCCGCAACGAGTCCGATCACCGATCTCACCCACAGGCTTGCGACGCAGTTCCCCGACCTGGTACTGGTCGTCGCGGGCGATGCACGCGATCAGGGTCTGCTCGCCGCGCAGATCACGAATGGCACCGTGCACCGGTTCCTGCACAAACCGGTCTCCGAGCAGCGCGTCAGGGCATTCGTCGATGCGGCCTGGCGGCGCCACGATCAGGAGCATGTCGGGCCGCCGCCCGCTGCTACGGTGCCGATCGCGGGCAGCGCGACGCGGCTGCCCGTGAAACCGCTCTTGATCGGCGGCATCGCTGCGGTGCTTCTCGCCTCTGGTGTCGGAGTGTGGCTAGGGTTCTTCCGTGATGCAGCCGACGGTCCGGGCGCGTCGGCTTCGGTTAGTACGGCGAAGTTTCGGCCGGCTGCGGCGGCTCCGATCGAGCCCGACGTCGACTCCGCACAGCTCGAACAATTGCTCGCGGAAGGCGAACAGGCACTCGTGGCCGAGCGCATCGCCGACGCCGAGCGTCTCGCCGCGGACGCACGCGCGCTGCGGCCCGACGACGTGCGGGTGGCATTCCTCACGGCACAGATCGGCAAGGAGCGGGAACGCGCTCTGCTCACGCGAGCGCGCCAGGCCGCCGCCAGCGGCGACGTCGAAGCCGCCATCGGCGTGCTGGAAGGCGCTGCCGGCACCGGCAGCTCGACGCTCGTGGCCGAAACGCGCCGCGAGCTCGAGCAACGCAAAGTCGAAGAGCAGGTTGCGGCCCTTCTGCGCAGGGCCGAGGAGCGCGCATCGGCGGGTGCACTCATCGAGCCCGCGCAGAACAACGCACGCTTCTTCATCCAGTCTGCGCACACGCTCGCGCCCGACGCCGAGGCGGTGCGTGCCGCGCAGCGTTCGTTCGCACAGCGGCTGCTCCAGAGCTCGCGCGCGTCGCTGGCTGCGAACGACCTCCCGGCAGGCGAGCAGTGGCTCGACGCCGCCGATGAAGCGGGCGCGGACCGCGCCAGCGTCGGCCAGCTGCGTCGCGAGTTGCAGCGCGCCCGCGGCGCGGCGCGGTCGGCCACGCTGTCCCGTCTCGCGGCCAATTTCACGAGGCGCCTCGGAGAGGATCGCCTTCTCGAGCCCGCGGACGACAGCGCGAAATACTGGCTCGGACAGCTCGCGGCCATCGACGCAGACCATTCGTCGACCAAGGCTGCGAGACAGAGCTTCGCGAACGGCGTGCTCGCCGAGGGCCTCGCCGCGGTCGCACGCGCGGATTACGCCGCGGCCGACGCATGGCTCCTCGAGGCGCGCGCGGCCGGCGCGCCGGAGGCGGACGCGGTGGCACTCGAAAAGGAGATCACAGGTGCACGACGTGCGAGCGCGGTAGTGGACGAGAGCGCGTTGCAGCGGTTGCGCTACGTCGCGCCGCGCTATCCGGATGACGCGCGCGAGCGGGAAAGCAACGGCTCGGTGCAGCTCGAGTTCACCGTCCGAGCGGACGGATCCGTGGGAAACGTCGCCGTCGTGAAATCCGAGCCCGCGGGCGTATTCGATGCGGCGGCCGTGAACGCAGTCCGCAAATGGCGCTATCGCCCCGTGGTCCACGACGGAGCGCCCGCCGAGCAGCGCGCCCGCGTGCGCATCCGATTCACGCTGGAATGATCCGAACGTGCAGACACGTCTTCTGATCGTCGTTCGCAACACCGAGTACGGCGAGTGGCTGCGCCACCACCTGGGCGCACTGTGTCCGGACGCGATCATCAGCGTGCTCGATACCGACTGGTTCCGGCGCGCCTATCGCGGGCTGACGCGCAAGGATTGCACCCTGCTCGTTCTCGCCTCGCCGTTCGGCGAGAGTCCCGAGGATCCGCAGTCCGAAGGGCTCGTGTGGCTCCGCGATCTGCGCGATCGCGAGGACTTCCCGCCGGTCATCGCCATCGCCGAGGACGGCAACGAGCTCACCGCGGTGCGCGCGCTGCAGCTCGGCGCTCTCGACTACCTGCCGAAACGCCTGTTGACGCACGAGCGGCTGAAGACGGCGGTGCTCTGCGCACTGCGCACGATCGAGCGCGCGACGGCGCTCGCGGCGGCGGCGGCCGAGAGCCGCGCAGACGTCGATGCCGGAGCAGCCGAGCAGGATCCGATCGAGCGCTCGCTCAGCCTGACGGTGACCGACGAGGTTCGCGATCTCATCCCCCAGTACACGATCAGGCGAACGATCGGCGAGTCGGAAAAGGCCAGGGTGTATCTCGCCGAGAGCGAAGCTCTCGGGCACGACGTTGCGCTCAAGGTGAGTCGCGGCAAGCGGGGCGAGCACGAAGATCACCAGTTGCTCGCGCGCGAGTACACGGCCATCTCCGCGATCTATCACCCGGCGATCGTGGAGATCTACGACTACGGCATGCACGAGGGACGCGAGTACCTCGCGATGGAGTACTTCCCGCGCGGGGATCTCAAGACGCGGATTCAGCTCGGGCTCTCGCCGGCCGAGGCGCTGCGCTGCCTCGGGCGGATCGCGCGGGCGCTCAAGGTGGTGCACGATGCGGGCATCCTGCATCGCGATCTGAAGCCGCCGAACGTCATGCTCCGCGAGAACGACGACGTGGTCCTCATAGACTTCGGACTCGCCCGCATCGTGGTGGGAGGAGCGCACGGCAGCACGGCTACGGGCGTTCTGCGGGGCTCGCCTTACTACATGAGCCCCGATCAGGCGCTCGGCGAAGAGCTCGATCCGCGCACCGATCTGTACAGCCTCGGCGTGATCCTCTACGAGATGCTCACCGGCCGTAAGCCCTTCACCGGCAGCTCCGCCATCGAGGTGCTGCAGCAGCACGTGCATGCGGACGTGCCACGCCTGCCGCACGAGCTCGAGGAGCTGCAGCCGCTGCTCACGAAGCTGCTCGCGAAATCACGCGACGCGCGCTTCCAGTCCGCGGACGAGCTGATCGGGGCACTCGCCGCGTACGGCGAAGCCGCCGCGTCGCGCGAGGAGCCCGACGAGCCGTCCGTCAGCGCCGCGTAAGACTCCGCACCGAAGAGGTGGATTAGAACGACGACGTTCGGGCGACCGGCGTGCCCGCGTCGTGGCGCCGTCCCAGCCACCATCCGTTGACCGCCCACGCGCCTGCGATCGCAGCTCCGAGCATCGCCACCACGGCCGCTGCGAAGCCTGCGCCGTCGAGGCCGGTCTTCACCTGGCCCGCGACCCAGTCGGCGCCGCGGTACACGGGCACGTCGATGAGATTCTTCGCCTTGTACTTGGTCTCAGTGTCGGCACGGCTGAAGAGCATTTCCCGCCCGGGACGAACGAACGCGTACTCGCCCGCCCGCCGCAGCACGAACACGACGGCGAGCATCGCGAAGGTACCGGAAGCGGCGAGCGCGAGGAAACCGAACACCATCGCGACCGGCACGATGGTGAGCAGTACCGTGAGCCCGAGCCTCGATGCGATGCGCCCGGTGATGAAGATCTGGGAGACGATCGTCAGGCTCTGCACGATCCAGTCGAGGCGCGCGAACACGCGCGTGCGCTGCTCGATGTCGGGGAAAGTCTCCTTGACGAGGCGAAGCTGCTCGAAATACAGGAACGTGGTCACAGAGGCGAGCAGCAACACGAATAGTGCGATGCCGAGGAGGTAGGGCGAGCGCGCTACCAGCGTGATCCCCGCAAGCGGATTGCCGCCGATCGGGCGATCCCGGACGGCGGGTGCGGCTACAGGGTTCCCCCGAGGCGCCTCGGCGCCTGCTGCCCCCTCGGCGCGCTCGCGCGCCCAAATGGCTATCAGCACGCGCTGCGAGAGAATCGCGCCCACGAACAGCGAGGCACCGAGGAACAGCACGCCGCCGTTGCCGATGTAACTGACCGACAGATCCGTCATGAGCGGGCCGAGCAGCGCCCCGGCCGTGCCGCCCGCGGCGATCACGCCGAACAGCCGCTTGCTCTGGCCGCTGTCGAAGAGCTCGAGGAGAAAGCTCCAGAACACCGACACGATGAACAGGTTGAGCACGCTGATGAACACGTAGAAGAACTGCCCGACGGCGATGCTCCCGCCGCTCGTCTGCAGCGCGAGGCCGACGGATGCGAGCGCAACGGCAATGCCGCCGTAGATCGAAGGCAGCAGCACGCTGCGGCGGAAGCGTGCGACCAGAAAGCCGTACGCGGGGATCACGAGGAGCGACGCCATCCAGGTGGCAAAATACAGATCGGCGACGCGCTCCTCCCCGAGGATCGTCCCGATCGTCTCGCGCACCGGCCGCACGGCGAAGTAACCGCCGAGCACGCAGAAGAACAGGCAGAACGCGGCCACGACCGCAGGCGTCTCGCGCGGTTCGATCGGCGCGACGCGCGTCAGGAGACGCCCGAGCACGGACGCATCCGCGCCGGGCTCAGCGGACATCGGGCTCGAGCCCTGCGAAGAAGGCGTCCCAGTCCGGGAGCGGGGAGTCGGGGTCGCTCACGATCTCGAAGGTCGTGCCGAGGGCTTCCTTGCGGCCGACCGCGTTGACCAGAACGGCCGCGACGTCGGCGCGCGGAATCTGCCCGACCACGTCCTCGGGGTCGCCCTGCAGCACCTTGATTCCTTTCTGTCCGCCGGGGTCGTTGTTGAGGCTGCCCGGCCGCACGATCGTGTACGGGACACCCGCGGCGCGAAGCACCTCTTCGCCCTTCAATTTCCAGATGAGGATGTTGTCGAGGATGCGGTTCAGCTGATGGTCCGGATTCGTCACGCCCATCGAGGATGTCAGCACGAAGTGCTGCACACCCGCTTTCTGTGCGGCTTCGGCGAGCGATCTGACGCCGCCGTAATCGACGAGCTCGGGCTTGTTCTCCGGATCGCGTTGCACGTTCGAGCCGAGCGCCGAGACGACGTAGTCGACGCCTCGCATCGCGGGCGGAAGCGAGCGCGGCTGGCGAACATCGCCGACCGCGTACGTCACGCGATCGCCGAACAGCGTTCGCGCCTTCGCCTCGTCGCGCACCAGCGCGCGCACGGCGTAGCCCTTCTCGAGCGCCTGCTCGACGGCCTCCTTTCCGGTGCCGCCGGTCGCGCCGACGATCAGCATCAACGGCTTGCGCGCGGCCGCGCCCGCGCCCCCGGGCGACGCACAGGCCGTCAGCGTCGCGAGCACTGCGAAGGCGATCGCGGACAGTTGGATCACGCGCGCTCCACGTCGCGATAGAAGGCGACGGCGCGTGGCAGATCCTTGACGTTGATCGCTGCCTGCGAAAGCTTGCCGATGGACATGGGGAACCTCGTTTTTTCTCCGCCCTGCGATTGTCAGGCAAGGCGACGCTTCGTAACATCGGCTCGACGCACCCTTGCGGTCTCCCGTCGCAGGCGATCCGCTCCCGGGAAGGTTACGACTGTGATTGCATTCACGCTGAACGGCCGCGCGGTCGAGGTCGATGCGGAGCCGCCGATGCCGCTCCTGTGGGTGCTGCGGGATCTGCTGCAGCTTACCGGAACGAAGTACGGCTGCGGCATGGCGCTCTGCGGCGCGTGCACGGTGCATCTCGACGGGCGCCCCGTGCGCGCGTGCGTCACCCCGGCGGCGGTCGTCGCAGGCAAGCGCGTCACGACCATCGAAGGACTGTCCGCGAACGGCGAGCATCCGGTGCAGCGGGCCTGGATCGAGCTCGACGTCGTGCAGTGCGGCTACTGTCAGTCGGGACAGATCATGTCGGCCGCGGCACTGCTCGCGTCGAATCCCGCCCCGAGCGACGAAGAGATCGACGTCGCGATGGCCGGCAACATCTGCCGATGCGGCACATATCAGCGCATTCGCGCCGCCATTCGGCGCGCCGCCGCAGAGCTCGCACAAGATGCCTGAGCTGCGCCCTCACGAGCTCGCGGCGAATGGGCCGGCGCTCGGCCGGCGCCATTTCGTGATCGGCGTGGTCGTCATCGGCGCCGGCCTCGGCATCGGCGTGCAGCTCGCGCGGCGCAACGACCGACTGTATGCCGCGGCGAGAGCGCGCGAGCCGTTCGCGCCGCACGCGTTCGTCCGCATCGATCCGGACGACGCGATCACGGTCATCATCGGCAAGTCGGAGATGGGCCAGGGTGTGCACACCTCGCTGCCGACGATCCTCGCCGAGGAGCTCGACGTCGATCCGACTCGTCTGCGGGTGGAGTTCGCGCCGGTGGATCCGGCGTTCAACCATCCGGCCATGCCCATGCAATTCACCGGCGGCAGCTCGAGCGCATCGACCACGTTCGAGTCGCTGCGCATAGCGGGCGCGCTCGCGCGCACGATGCTGATCGCCGCCGCGGCCAGGACCTGGCAGGTCGATGCCGCGAGCCTGCGCACCGAGGATGGCGTCGTCACGGACGGCACGCGGCGCGCGCGCTACGGCGAGTTGGTCGCGGTCGCGCGGGAGCTCGAGCCGCCCACGGACGTGCCGCTCAAGGATCCAAAGGATTTCCGCTTCATCGGCAAACCGGTCCGCCGGCTCGATTCACTCGCGAAGGTGACTGGCCGCGCGCAGTTCGGACTCGATGTCCAGCGTCCCGACATGCTCGTCGCGATGGTCGCGCGCTCGCCGACCTTCGGTGGCGCCGTGATCGGTTTCAGGGACGCCGCGACGCGCGCGATTCCGGGCGTGGTCGCCGTGAGACAGATCCCTTCCGGTGTCGCAGTGCTTGCGACGAATACGTGGGCCGCACGGCGCGGACGCGACGCGCTCGAAATCGACTGGGACGCCGGCGCCGGGGCGCATCTGTCGACGCGGGCCATTCGCGAACAGTACCGGCGGCTCGCTCTGACGCCCGGAGCGGTGGCGAAGCAGACCGGGGACGTGGATCGGGCGCTCGCGAGCGCATGGCGCGTACTCGACGCGGAGTACGAGCTGCCGTTCCTCGCGCACGCGTGCATGGAGCCGCTCAACTGCGTCGCCGAGGTACGCGGCGGGGAGTGCGAGATCTGGACCGGAACGCAGTTCCAGACGGTGGACGCCGCCTCCGCCGGGAAAGCCGCGGGTATCGGGCCCGAGAACGTTCGCATCCACACGACCTTTCTCGGCGGGGGCTTCGGTCGTCGCGCGAATCCCCAATCCGATTTCGTCGTCGAAGCCGTCCACCTTGCGAAGGCGACCGGCAAGCCCGTGAAGGTCGTATGGGCGCGCGAGGACGACATGCGCGGGGGCTGGTACCGGCCCTTCTGGCTGCATCGTCTGCGCGGTGGCATCGATCGTGCAGGCATGCCGCTCGCGTGGCGTCACACAGTCGTCGGCCAGTCGATTCTCAACGGCACCCCGTTCGCGGCGCTGGTCGCTCCGGACGGTATCGATCCGGCGAGCACGGAAGGCGCATCGGACATGCCGTACACGATCCCGAATCTTCGCGTGGAGCTGCACTCGCCCGTGCTGCCGGTCACCGTGCAATGGTGGCGCTCGGTCGGCCATTCCCATACGGGATTCGTCGTGAACTCGTTCCTCGACGAGCTCGCCGACGCCGCGCGACGCGACCCGCTCGAGCTGCGCCGCGCGCTGCTCGCCGACAAGCCTCGCCACCTCGCGGTGCTCGATCTCGCCGCCGAGAAAGCCGGTTGGCACTCGCGCGTCCCGAGCGGGCGTTCGCGCGGCGTTGCGCTGGAGGAGAGCTTCGGCAGCATCGTCGCGCAGATTGCCGAGGTTTCGGTCTCGGGCGACAGCGTGCGGGTGCATCGCGTCGTCTGCGCGATCGATTGCGGTCGCGTCGTGAACCCTGCGCAGGTTGAAGCGCAGATGGAAAGCGGCATCGTGTTCGGACTGTCGGCGGCCTTGCGCGGGGCCATCACGCTGCGCGACGGACTCGTCGAGCAGAGCAATTTCAACGATTATCCGGTGTTGCGGATGAACGAGATGCCGCGGGTGGAAACCCACATCGTTGCAAGCGACGGCCCGATGGGCGGCGTCGGAGAGCCGGGCGTGCCGTGCATCGCGCCTGCCGTGTGCAACGCGATGTTCGCCGCGACCGGCAAGCGCACCCGGCGCCTTCCCATCGCCGCGAGTCTCGCCGGCGCCTGAAGCGGATGCTCGAACGCGAAAAGGGGGGCCGTGAGCACAAACGAAAGAACGTCCGCCGCTGCATTCGCGCTCGAGATCCTGTTCGCCGCCGCGGTCTACGTCGTTGCCGCGAGGATCGGGCTCGCGCTGGCGGTCGTGGCGGATCAGGTCTCCGTCGTCTGGCCCGCCACGGGCGTCGCGCTCGCGTTGCTCGTTCTGCGAGGACGGCGGCTGTGGCCGGCCATCGCCCTGGGCGCCTTCGTGGCGAACCTCACGAGTGGCGCCTCCGCGGCCAGCTCCGCGTTCATCGCAATCGGCAACACGCTCGAAGCGCTGGTGGGCGCGACGCTGCTTGCGCGCGTGGGATTTAAACCCGGTCTCGGACGGCTGCGCGACGTAGCGGCATTGTTCGTTTTCGGAGCGCTCGTGAGCACCATTGTGAGCGCCACGATTGGCGTCACGAGCCTGTGCCTCTTCGAGAACGAAGCGTGGAGCAACTGGCTGCGTCTCTGGGCGATCTGGTGGACAGGAGACGCCATCGGCAATCTCGTGATGGCTCCTTCGATATTCGTGTGGGCCGATCAGACGCGACGAGGTTTTCGGCTCGGTCGGCCGCTCGAGACCGGCGCGCTCGTCGTGGCACTGCTGGCTTTGAGCATCGTGGTGTTTGCGGGCGGCGGAGTCCGGACCTCGTATCCGCTGCACTACCTGCTCTTCCCGGCCGTCATCTGGTGCGCGCTGCGCCTCGGTCAGCACGCCACGGCGACGCTCGTATTCTTCGCGGCGAGCATCACGATCGCCGCAACGCTTGCGGGCCGGGGCCCGTTCGTCGTGACCTCCCTGCACGCGAGCCTGCTGCAGGTCGAGCTCTTCATGGCGGTAGTCGCCGTGACCGGGCTCTTTCTGGGCGCCTCCACCGCCGAGCGCAAACGCGCCGAACGCGGGCATGCGGAGCAGTATGCGAATCTGCTTCGCAGCGAAGAGCGCCTCGCCGAACAGGCGGCGCAGCTCGCCGAGGCCGACCGGCGCAAGGACGAGTTTCTCGCCGTGCTCGGCCACGAGTTGCGCAATCCACTCGCGCCGCTGCAGAACGCCCTCGCGCTGCTCGCGCGCGGTGCTGCCGATCCGCAAATCGTTGCGAAGGCGCAGGCGCTGATGGAACGGCAGCTCCGTCATCTCGTTCGCCTCGTCGACGATCTGCTCGATCTGTCTCGGATCCGCACCGGCAAGATCGTGCTGACGAGAGAGCGGATCGACCTTGCGGATGTCGTGCAGGAAGCGGTCGACCTCTCGCGTCCGGTCATCGATGCGCGTCATCATCGGCTGCGCGTCACGATTCCACCCGAGCGAATCGAGCTCGAGGCCGACCCGACGCGCCTGCCACAGCTTCTCGCGAACCTGCTCAACAACGCCGCCAAGTACACGGCGGACGGCGGCGAGATCACGCTCGTCGCCGAGCGGACCGGTGATGACCTGGTCGTGCGCGTGCGCGATACGGGCATCGGCATGCGGCCCGACGAGCTCGCGCGAGTATTCGAGCTCTTCGCGCAGGCCGGCCATCGGGCGCGCACGGTGCAGGGCGGGCTCGGGGTCGGTCTGTCTCTCGCCCGCAGTCTCGCGGAGCTGCATGGAGGTACGCTGTCCGCGAACAGCGAAGGAATCGGTAAGGGCAGCGAGTTCGTCCTGCAGTTGCCGGCGCGCAGACGCGGGGCCTCCGCTGGCTCGACCGCCGCTCAGTCGGCTCTGGATGCGGCGGGCGATGTCGCCGCCGAGGGCGCACGATTGCGCGTGCTGATCGTGGACGATCACATCGACGCCGCGGAGAGTCTCGCGATGGTGCTTGCGGGAGACGGGCACGACGTCCGCACCGCGCACAGCGGATCGGAAGCGCTCGTCGTCGCGCAGTCCTTTCACCCGCAGGCGATGGTGCTCGATCTCGGCATGCCGGACATGGACGGATTCGACGTGGCGCGCGCGGTGCGCGCCGATCCGTTGCTCGCGCGCATTCGTCTCATCGCGCTTTCCGGCTACGGACAGGCGGACGACCTGCGACGATCAGCGGAAGCGGGGTTCGACCGTCACCTGGTCAAGCCGGCCGATCCGGACAAGGTCGTCGCGGCGATTCAGAACGACTGAGCTTCCCACTCCAGGCGATCCACCTCGGCGGATGCGGCGCCGCGCTCGCCTTCGAGATGCACGCGCCGATACACGGCGACGGCGCGATCCTCGTCGGTCGTCTCCTTGGATTTGAGCTTTTCTTCGACCGTGGAGATCTCGGAATTGATCGAGTACAGGCGGCCGTGCGCGCGATGCAGCGAGTGACCGAGCGAGTAGCCGGACATGAAGGCCCGCTCGTCGTGCCGCGCGCACACCCCGTAGTAGGCATGCCCCGATCGCCCGACGGCGAGCCCGTTGTGCGGCGTGCAATAGCTTTCGAGTCCCGCGAAGCGTCCATCGAGATACCGTTCCCGGTCGGGCGCGGTGCCGTGCCTGGCACAGGCCTGCACGTGCTCGTTGATCCGGTCCGTCGGCTGGCCCTGGCGGCCGTCGCGAAAGCCGATGTCGTACCAGTCACTGAGACGGCACTCGCTTTCGGAGAGCGTGGCGCAGCCCCCGAGCGAGGCGAGCACGAGGACCGCAAGGGCGGCGCGTGAGACCTGTGTGATGCGCGTCATGCGGGCGTCAGCCTACGTAGCTTCGGCTGAACGTTAGATGAAGTCCGGGCGGATTACGGCCAATTACGTCACATCGGGAACGGCCACCGGCTTCCGGCTTCCGCCCTCCGGCCGGAGCAGACGGCTCAAACGACTCAGACGTCTACGACGGCGAAGACGGACAAGAACGTCGAGTCGAGCGTGGACGTTCGTGCGACCGGCGTGCGTTGAAGGCCCCTGCGCGATCGCATTAGCGCGGGTGCCGAGCGCGGGCCGCTGGGTTGAGTCGAGATGTGGCGCAGTGGTGGTAGGTGCCTCTCGGCTGTGGCCGCCGCTTTCGGTTGGCGGTGTCTCAATCGAGGAACCATGACTCCGTTTCCACATCCCGCTCGTCGAACCGGACGGGCCCTATGAAGGCAT
>JBQTHP010000012.1:0-8035 GCA_052389755.1 Gammaproteobacteria bacterium | reverse complement strand
GCGGCATGGCAAGCGGAAAGGGCACCTGTTGGTGCTTCAGTCATCGCATACCGCAGGAAGTCATCGAGAAGATTCCCGTGGAGGCGCGCGAGCTTGCCTGCGTGTGCAACTCGTGCGCTTTCGGTCGCCGCGACCAGGCAAGAGCACTTGCACAGATGAAGGAAATCCTGAGTCGACGCGGATAGTCCCCGTGGCGAAGGTTACGTTCGTGTCTGCCGGCCGGCGCCCCTACCTGAAGCGTCAGTTGCAACAGCGCGGCCTCGCCTTTGAGGCGTGGGACAACGGCATTCGCTCCTGCGAGGACCCTAAGCGCCTGCAGCGGCTCGCCCAGACGCTCAGCGCCGAGAAGATCGACGCCCTTCTGCGCAAATGGCTCAAGCGCCTGCCGCATCTGTTTACCTCCAAGGACCGGCAGGCCGGCTACCGCTATCAGCTCTCGATCCTGCAGGCAGAGTTCTCCCACACCCAAGTGCTGGACCAGGCCGTCAACGGGCGGGTGTTCTTTGAGGAAGTCATCCGCGAGAACCTCGATCTGGGGCGTCCCGATCAGGTGCAACTGATCTTTCAGCGGCGCCTCACCCGCCGCACGCCAGGCCGCTTTCGCACGCGCGTGATCACTGCCGGTGTCGTCCCCTCCTTGTACGTCGATTACAAGAAGACCCGCATCAAGCAATACCACAAGGAAGGCCGTGCGCTGCGCACCGAGACCACCATCAACAACACGTACGATTTTGACGTCGGACGCAGCCTGAAGAATCTCCCGCAGCTCAAAACCCTCGGCTTCGCCGCCAATCGTCGCCTGCTCGAGATGCAGAGAATCACCCACGACTGCACCCTTGGGGGGAATCGGTTCCAGAAACTGCAAAAACCCCTGTGGTTCGCAACACTCAACGAGCGGCCGCGCTGCGCTTCGGGGACCCGCGCGTGCTGGCGCTTCTGCCAGCCCTGGTCCTCTTTTGTCTGCTGCCCAAGGCTTCCGTCACGCTCAGCTGCGCCAGCACTATGCGGCTCTCCTGGGGCTCGACCCCACCGCCCTCACAGCAGGGCAAATGACCTATCAGCTGCGACGGCTCCGTTTGCATGGTCTCATCGAGCGTCTTTCGCGATCACACCGCCATCAGCTGACTGACTTCGGCCGGCGCGCCGCTTTGTTCCTTACCCGGCTCTACGCCAGAACCCTCCGACCGGGACTGTCGTTGATCGACGACGCCAAAGCTCTCCCGGTCGATCACCGCCTGCAGCGCGCCTTCGCCAACCTCGACAACGAGATCCATTCCTTCTGCCAACGGGAAAAACTCGCCGCATGAAAACTTGACTCATTCACTCCAACTTTGGAGCCGCAAGCATTCCTAGCCACGCACTGTTGCCGTCGAGGCACGGGCACAACTCTTTCGCAACTCTCGCGGGTTGAGCGATGGATCGATTCCGTCGGCGAGCTGGCATCTCGCTTCCTGGTGGCGCGACCTGGCTTTACCGAGCGGAACGTCGGGATAGATGCCTAGCGCCAGCGTCTTCTGCTTGCCGTTGAAACGATAGTTGTAGCGCCAGTATCGACCGCCGTTCGGCATCACGTGCAGGTACAGCCCCCGCGCATCGAAGAGCTTTCGGGGATGGGCGGACGGTTCGATTGCTCGCACCTGCGCATCGGTCAACGTGTGTGGGCGTCTCCCGCGTCGACAGGTGCCGACCGTGGAGATCTGGTGCAGTGGCGGAAGCTGAGGAAGGAGGCATTCCTGCCTTCGTTCGATGCGATCTTGCGCGAGCGCTCGCTCCCAGAGCTGCTTCAGCGACCAATTCCGCCGCTGACGGCCGCGACCGAACGAGAACTGTCGCTTGCGAATGCGGTGCGCCAGCTCAACGCCATCCAGTGTGATGGCCGCGCTTGGGTCGGACTTGAATTCCAGCATCGCGGCGCACCGACGTTTGATCGCGCGATGGTCCTGCTCGACGATGTTGTTGAGATAGCGGCGAGTGCGCATGATCACGGACCGCCACCTCGGATCCTCGTCGCCCAGCAGCCGCAGCGCCCGGTGGCTCGCGGCGTTGTCGTCGAGATTGACCTTGCGCGGCCATCGGGGCAAGTGCGCGGCCACCGCTTTCCGGAAGAAAGCCTGCGCAGCCTCGATGCCGCGATCGGCACGCAGAAGATGGGCCACGGATTTGCCGTACTTGTCGACCGCCCGGTACAGGTAGTGCCGTCGGCCGCGTACCGAGATGGAGGTCTCATCGATCCGCCAGGAGGAGTTCACTGGCCGCGCAAATCGCGCCCATCGCTTTTCGAACTCCGGCACGTATCGCAAGACCCAGCGCAGGATAGTCGTGTGGGACACGCTGACGCCGCGTTCGGCCATCAGGGCCACGAGGTCCCGATAGCTCAGCCGGTAGGTGATGTACCACCGAACGCAGAGCTCGATGTGCTCGGCCTGAAACCGGCGTCGGCGATAGATGGGATCGCGGGTTATTGCTTTTGTCATCCAGGACTCCCTGTCGGGTGGCGGGGGTCCTGGATTCTAGGTTTGCGCCGTCAATGCACCAGAACCCCGAAATGCCCACGCAAATCCAGCCCTGGGAACGGCGATCTGAACGCACGGTAGCCTGCAACTCAGGCGACCAGCTTCAATTTTGGATGCAGACCCGCGCGTGCAGCCAGACGCACGAGCAGGTCCATGCTGAATTGGTTGATCTTGCCGCGCTTGATGTCGGAAATGCGCGCTTGGGTAACTCCAAGCTCCTTGGCTGCCTCAACCTGCGTCAGACCCGCGGCGGAGAGCCAACGGTTGAGACCGCGTAGCAGTTCCGCACGGATTTCCAACTCCTCGGCCTCTGCTTCGGGAAACAGATCACGGAAAACACTGCGTCCCGCCGGGGTTACTTGGCGCGGTCCGTGCTCGCTCTTCGCTCGCTTCTTCATCTTTCACCTCATCGCGGGATAGCCGCGTAACGCAGCGCTGCCAACCGAAGATCTCGCAGGGTGGTCTTCTGCGTCTTCTTCTGAAAGCAGTGCAATACGTAGACACCCTCAGGCTTGGTCGCCAGATAGATCACGCGGAACGCGCCGGATGCTTCATGGATACGAATCTCCCGCACGCTCTGGCCAACCGTTCTCATCGGCTTCCAGTCATCGGGGTCATCCCCGCGCTGTACCTGATCGAGCTGGTAGCCAGCCTCGCGGCGGGCGTCAGCAGGAAAAGCCTTCAGGTCGTCCCTGCTACTGCCCATCCAGATGACTGGCTTCACGGCACCCAGTATGCGCGATCCGGCATATGCATGCAAGATTCCGCATATCAAACCTGCTTGAAGTGGCCGGCCGGGCGCGCGAAGCGCCGTGGCTCCAGGGAACGGCCGCAACCGGCCAGAAGGGGACAGTGCAACTCGCGAGCACTACACTTCACTGCCGCTCTCGGCTCATGAGGCTTCAATGGCAAGAGTTCGCCGCGTCCTGCGGAGCAGACTCCTGGTCCCGCTTGCACTTCTGCCGTGCACCGATTGCCTCGGAGCGATCGTCATCCCGATTGAGCTCGAGAAAGGCAATCCGATCGCGTTCGCACGAATCAACGGAGTTCCGGTAAGGCTGATCGTCGACAGCGGTGGCGGCGTGGTTAACCTGAAGCCGGAAACTGTTGAAAAGGTAGGCGCAGTTCGGACGGGCTCAACGAGTAGATACACAGATGCGCACGGAAACGAAGGCACACAAGCAATTCTGAAACTGGCCGCGCTTGAGCTGGGTGGGAACGACTTTCCAAACGTCGAAGCGGCAGATGCAGGCAAGTATGGGGCCGAGGCTCCGGGCGATGGGAGCATCGGAAGAGCCTTCTTGAATCAATTCCTGGCGGTCTACGACTATTCGGCTCGCAAGATCAAACTCTTCACACCTGATGAACACTCCGACGCGGATGCGGAATGTCGCGGAGCTGCAGTCCGCACCGTTCCCCATTCAGACGGAATTGTCGTTTCGATGGCGAAGACCGACCATCTCGCGATGAGAATGACGTGGGATACAGGGGCGACGTATTCCTTCGTGAAGAAGACATTCGCGGACAGATACAAGCTACCGATAAAACACCCCTTCTATACGTCACAGCGGTTTTCAATCGGTCAGGAAGACTTCGGCCCGCTTCAGCTTGTGGTACTCGACTTGAGCGCTCCAGGAGATGTGGACGGCCATATCGGCTACAACTTCTTTCTCAGTCACGTGGTTTGCATCGACCCAGTCAAGCAAGTAATCAGGATTCGCAAGAACTAAACGGAAGCCCTGAGAGTCGGTACATCTTCGGATCCGACAGATGTCCGCTTGGGGTCGGCCAGCGTCGTTCGCAATTCGTCGCGGTTCGGCCAGAAGCGGACAATGCCGTTCTTCCGGTGTATCGTCGAGCATCATCCGGGCTGCGTGGGGATGCAGCGATGCGAAAAGAACCCGATGCTCAACGGCGGCGGCTACTCGCGGCCGGCCTTGCAACTCTTCCACTTGCCGCGACGAGCTCACTCGCGGCGACGAGCAACCGGACACCCAGCCGCCGCATCAAGCTCGACGCCAGGCCCGAGCCGATAGAACTCGACACCGCGCGTGCGTCAGTCATCGTGGTGGACATGCAGAACGACTTCGGCGCGAAGGGCGGCATGTTCGACCGCGCTGGGATCGATATCAGCGGCATTCAGAAGGCGGTCGCGCCCACCGCGCGCGTTCTTACAGCTGCCCGCCGGGCGGGCATACGGATCATCTATCTGAAGATGGGCTACCGGCCTGACTTGTCCGACCTCGGAGCTCACGACTCAGTCAATCGGATGCGTCATATGCGCCTGAAGGTCGGAGAGTCAGTGCGTGCCCCGGACGGCAGCGAGAGCCGCATCCTCGTGCGCGACACGTGGAACACTGCGATCGTCGACGGACTCAGGCCAAGCGAGGATGACCTGGTGCTGTGGAAGACACGGTTCAGCGGGTTCTACCAGACGTCGCTGCACGAGGATCTGCAACGATTTGGCTGCAGGCATCTCATTGTCACGGGCTGCACAACCAGTATCTGCGTCGAATCCACCGTGCGCGATGCGATGTTCAGGGATTATCTGCCCGTGCTGCTATCAGACTGCATGAGTGAGCCGATCGGAGCTAATCTGGCTCGAAGCAACCATGAGGCCTCTTTGCTATCGACGGAAGTGTTGTTGGGTTGGGTCTCCGATTCTGAGCATTTCGTTCGCGCGCTGGGGTGAGACGAGCGAGGCAGGGGGGGGCGCGGCACCTCGGCCAGCGCAGGCGTGCGTCCGCTTCGGGTCGACGACACTCATCCGCGCCCGACTCCCATGATCGTCCAGGCGGCGAGCGCAGCGAGCTTCTGATCGCGTCCCCACGGCGCCGCCGCGAGCTTGCCGACCTTGGATGTATCGAGCGACGCGGGCGGAACGACTCGTACCGGAATCGTGCACGCGTCGCGCAAGACGTCGCGATAGAAGCATCCCTCGGCCGTGTGAATGCGCGGATGCGACGCGAGTACCGCGTCGAGGTCCCCGGCGTCGCCGACTTTCGCGACGATCGCGCATACGCTCACCTCCTTCGCGACGAGGGGCGCAAGCGCTCGCCTTGCATTCGCAGTGGCCTTCCTCCGCGCGCGTGCGATCCAGTTCTCGGCCGCGGCGCGCTTCATCTCCGCAGCCATATGGAAACAGAAGCGCTCCGAGTCACCGAGGATCTCGATCAGTTCGTTGGCGACGATCTCTGGCTTGGCCAGCGAGCCGCCCACCACGACGCACGCTCCCCAGCCGGTGTGGACGCTGATTCCCATCGCACGCTGCACGGCCGTGTCCTCAAATCTGCGCGTGCGCATCCTGCCACCCGGCGTACCAGATCCTCACCAGGTGGACGATCTCCGCTTCGTCGGCGCCTCTCACTTTCATTGCATCGCTCCGGCATGCACTAGCGATAACTGCTTACGTCGGCCGGCTTGCCTGCGGCCTGCACTTCGACCATGTACCTCCAGACATCAGGCTGGCTTCCGTCGAGATCGGTGAAACCATAGATCCTCGCCAGCTGCCCGCTGAACACCGACTCTCCTGCGAAAGTCAGGCGCTGCATCCACAACCCTTCAGTCGAAATCGGTGCAACCGTCATCGTCCTCGTCGAAAACATCCTCCACTAGGTCGACCACGTCCGAGTTACCGCGTCAAAGGACCATGCAAGTGCGTCGCACATCGCGTTCTTCGTCGTGATTTTTTATGATGGTGGAGGCGGTGCGATTCGAACGCAAGGAGTCCGTAAGCCGCTCCGCCGCCGCTCGGAAAGCCTACGAACGTCCGCTTCGGGTTGCATATCGCCCGTTCCTGCACGATGCACACTGGTTCCGAATTACGGAAGGGAGGATCCGCCATAGACCAGTTCATCAACACGAGCTCTCATCGTCACGTGCCGTGCAACAAGGGGAGCTCGTCCGCCGAAGGCACCTCTGAGGCTCAAGAGATACGGGCTATCCGGGTCCGGCTGCAGCCCAGGGTCAGTTCATGCTATCGCGAAGATTTGTAAGGTTCTGAATGCCATGAATTCGAACGGCATCGATGTTTACGAAGCATTCGGCTACGGGCGATAGGATCTCTAGAAGCGTCTTGTCGACATCGGTTAGTTTCTCCTTCACACGGAGCAACTGCCAACGATTCAGTACGAATGCGGCAAAGTCGGCAACCTGGATTGCATGCACCTCTCGCGAACTAGCGAATAGAATCGCTCCGCCGCAGAAGGCAGGCGCCAAGCCTGGGTGCGCGATGACGCTGCCGTTAGCGAGGCGTCCCTCGTCCACCACGATGCATGCCGTGGCATTGCCGCCTTCTAATGACCTTAGATGCTGCCGAACGCGCAAGAATAAAAAGATCAACGCAAGGTCTTCATGATCATCGACGCTCAAGGGTCCAAGGTTGCTGGGCCATTTAGCGCGGTTCTGCACATCACTCGCGTTGTCGGGGTCGAAGGTTTGCACCAAGACTGCAAAGCGGTAGATCGAGAAGATGTCAGCCATGAATCGGAAGATGCCGAGGCGGGTTTGTAGGTCCAGCTTACGGAACTTGCCTTTGCCGGCCCAGATATCCGTGAAGTGAAACTCGGGATCCTCAATGCCAATCTCTTTCAGATAAGACAGGGCACCGGGTAGCTGATCCATGACTTCTGCTACTTGTGATGGCGCGATGAACACCGCGACCCAAGACTTCCGCTTCGTATGTAGGCCAGGGGTATTCAGGCCTGGCGAACCCGTGTCATCAATGAAGACGCCGTAGTGCCGCCCGGACCTTAGTTCGACAGCGAGATTGATCGTTTTGCGTGTATTGCTACCCATGGCCATTCTTGTAACCGATCCCCCGCCCAGCGGCGCTCTTAATCGGCAATTTGTGAAGGCGCTCCGACGGAGTTGGGGCTAGCCGGTTGGCGGCAATTGTGCTCCGTAGCGATTCCGCCAAGGAGAGGTCGATGTCGCTAGTCGAAATGAGGCTCGATGTTGTAGCTAACGGCGCGAGGGCGAAGAAGTCAAAGGCCGACAAGACGGGAGCTCCATAGAAACGGTCAGCTCCAATAGAAACGGTCAGCTCCATATTCGAGGTCGGAGTGAAAGATGCACAAATCAAACAAGAGTCCATTCAGTACATACCCTCCGCGTTGGGATGTGTACGACACGTTCAAGGACGGCGTGCCTACCTATGTCATGGGATTCTCGACCGAACACGGCGACATAGTGAGATTCGGTGCTCGCTTTAGATTCGCGAAATCATTTCGGGGTGTCTTGCTAGATCAGGTCAGTGCTCGCACGCTTGCAGCATATAGCGATCTTGCTCACCTTATGTTCGCTTATGGGGCGTTCGAGAGCTTCCTAAAGATTCAAGGCTTGAGCAAAGACACTTACGATCGTCACCTGCGGGATTACCCGACGTTGAATTGGCTAGAGGTGGCTCCGGTTTTTCGGACACGGGTATAAGTGGATTTCTGCCCGGGCATGACCGGAGGGAAGTCCATGAGAAGGCCGAGACGTAATCATTCGGCGAAGTTCAAGGCGCAAGTAGCCCTGGA
>JBQTHP010000011.1:0-6518 GCA_052389755.1 Gammaproteobacteria bacterium | reverse complement strand
CGCCGAGGATCGCGTGGCTGCTCTACATCGCCACCGTGCTGTGGGCCGTGGTCTACGACACCATGTACGCCATGGCCGACCGCGAGGAGGATATCCGCGCCGGCGTGAAATCCACCGCGATCCTCTTGGGGCTTCCCCTAGCGGGCCCTTGACGTAAAGTCCATTATAATGTACATTATATAATGTAAGGTACAACATCATGGACTCTATACGCAACCGCCCGCCAGTTTCAGGATCGCCGATCCCAGTCAGGCGCGCTCTGCACAAGCTCGGTCACGACATTCGTGACGCCCGACGCCGCCGGCGCATCCCGGTGGCGATCATGGCAGAGCGGGCGTCCATTAGCCGCATGACCCTGAACAAGGTGGAGAAGGGCGAGCCCGGCGTCTCGATGGGGACCTACGCGACGGTGCTCTTCGTTCTGGGCATGGCAGAGCGGCTCGCCGACCTGGCCGATCCCAGGAACGACAGCGTCGGCCTGACGCTCGAAGAGGAACACCTCCCGCGGCGCATCCGGCGGGCGCATGGAGAAAAGCCGGTCCGGCCAGACCAGTCAAAGTAGGGAATGATGGAGAGGCCTGTCTTCGTGTATGTCGACCTGCGTGGCGCCCCGCACCTGGTGGGGCGGCTGTGGGGGCGCATCCGCAAGGGCAGGGAAAGTGCCACGTTCGAGTACGAAAAGTCATGGCTTGGCCATGCCGACCGATTCGCGCTCGAGCCCGCCCTGAAACTCGGCCCCGGCCAGTTTCACACGCCCGCCGGACGAACCGCTGTTCGGCGCCATCGGCGATTCGGCGCCGGAACGCTGGGGACGCGTCCTGATGCGCCGCGCCGAGCGCCGGCGGGCAGAGCGCGCGGGCGAGACGCCCCGCACATTGTGGGAGATCGACTATCTACTCATGGTGAACGATGAAGCGCGGCAAGGCGCGCTGCGCTTCGCCGAGCGGGAAGGGGGACCGTTTCTAGCTGAACACGCTGCCACGACGATACCGCCACTGGCCGATGGCCGTTTGGGGCGAGATCGAAGGCCTCTGCCAGGACATACCGTCCGGACGGTTGACCAGCGACCGTCCGGACGGTATCGTCACGCCCCATGGAACGAGCAGACACGGGCAAGTTACGGGACACCCTGCTGGACGCCGCGGAGGCGGTGGTCGTGCGCCAGGGCATCGCCAACCTGACGCTCGACGCCGTGGCCGCCGAGGCGGGGATGAGCAAGGGCGGTCTCCTGCATCACTTCCCGACCAAGGACCGCCTCGTCGAAGCGCTGGTCACACGCTCCGCGGACAATTGGCGAGCGTGCTACACGGAAGCCTATGAGCGCACTCCGGAAGGACCCGGGCGCATGGCGCGGGCCCTGCTGGACCACTGTCTCTCGGACGCCCAATGCTGGACGGGGGAGCTCCAGCGCAGCTCGTCAGCGTGTTTCGCGGCCCTGGCGCAAAACCCCTCCTTGATCGAGCCGATGCGCGCGGTCTACGGCGATCTCCATCGGCGCGTCGCGGAGGACGGCCTGCCTCCAGGCGTCGGCGAGGCCGTCGCCGCGGCGATCGACGGGTTGTGGCTCTACTGGGTGCTGGGGCTGGCCCCGGTAAATCAAGAACTGGTGGTTCGGGTTCGGATTGCGCTGGAGGACATGCTCGCGCGATCGAAGCCGGTGCGCTCGTCGCCTAAGACCAAGGCCCCTACCGCCAAACGCTCAGGAGGGCGCCGCTCATGAATCGTCGTGGTTGGATCGGATCATCTTTGCTGCTCGTCACTGTCCTCGGGACCGGCGGCAGCCTCGCCGCGTGGAAGTACGCATCCATTCAGAAACAAACGCGGCCTCTGCGAACCAGCCCGAGCCGGTGGAGTCGGTGACGGTCGCCGTCGCGAAGGAACGCGAGCACCGCCGGACGACGACATCGATCGGGACGGTCATGGCGCTGCGCTCGATCACCCTGCGCAACGAGCTCCCAGGCACCGTCAGCCGGGTCATGCTCGCGCCTGGGGAAGTCGTCGATGCGGGCACCGTGCTTGTCGCCCTCGACGTCTCCGTCGAGGAGGCCGAGTTGAAAGCGCAGAAGGCGCAAGCCGCCCTGGCCGAGACGATGCTCCGCCGCACGCAGCGCCTGGGCCAGAGCCGGGTCGCGTCCGAGGCGGACGTGGATCGTGCGCGTGCGGAGCGCGACGTCGCGCTGGCACAGATCGCGCGCACCAAGGCGGTAATGGCCCGCAAGACGATCCGCGCCCCGTTTCGAGCGCGCGTGGGCATGGCGGACCTGCACCCCGGCCAATACCTGGAAGAGGGCACTCAGCTCACGACCTTGCAAGGCGTCGACGACGCGGTGCATGTGGACTTCTCGGTCCCGCAGCAGGTCGCCGCGGGCTTGCGCGAGGGTGGCGGCGTTGACGTTTTCGCGACCAGCGACGGGAACCCCATCGCGGCGAAGATCGTTGCCGTCGACGCGCGCATCGACCCCGCGACCCGCAACGCCATGGTGCGCGCGCGGATCGAGGGCGCCGCTAACGTGCCTGCCCCGGGCGCCTCATTGCGCGTCCGAGTCCCTGTCGGCCCGGCGCGCATGGCCATCGCCGTCCCCGCGAGCGCTGTGCGCAAGGGACCGGGTGGCGACGAAGTGTTCGTGCTGGAGGAGGACAAGGAAGGCAAGACTCGCGCGCGTGCGGCAAGTCCACGTTAGCGCGATGCTCGGCGATGAAGTGGTGATTCACCGGGGGCTCTCTGCGGGCGAGAGGGTCGCCGCGTCCGGATCGTTCAAGCTGCGTGACCTAGTGCTCGTCACCATCACCGACAACGCGGACGCGGTCGCAGGCAAGACGAGCGCCGGAGCGGAAGCGAGCGGCGGCGGGATCTGAGCACGGCCGAAGGGAGATACTGACATGCGGGCGTTCACCGACGCCTTCATCAAACACCCCGTGCTGGCGGTGGTGATCAATCTCGTCATCGTGCTGGTGGGTGCGCGAGCGTTGCTTACCCTTCCGGTGCAGCAGTTTCCGAGCATCGAAAGCTCCTCCGTCGTGATCACGACGGTCTACACCGGCGCCAGTGCCGAAACCATCCGCGGCTTTCTTACCACGCCGATCGAACGCGTCGTGTCCGCAATCGGCGGCGTCGACTACCTCGAGTCCACCAGCCGCGCCGGCGTGAGCACAGTCACCGTGCGCTTGAAGCTGAATCACAACAGTACGGCGGCGCTCGCGGAAGTCACCGCACGCCTGCAGCAAGTCCGCTCCGAGCTGCCGGACGAAGCCGAGCCGCCGGTGGTGGAAGTGCAGCGCGCCGATCGGCCGTACGCGACGTTCTATATTGGTTTTACATCGACCGAGCGGGATGTCCCCGCGCTGACGGACTGGCTCTCGCGCACCTTGCAGCCGCAGCTCTCGACCTTGGCCGGCGTGCAACGCGTCAGCTTCGAGGGCAGCCAGGCGATCGCGATGCGCGTCTGGCTCGATCCGGATCGCCTCGCCGCGCTGAATCTCTCGCCCGGCGACGTGAATGCGGCGCTACAGCGCAACAACTACCTCGCGGCGGTCGGACAGACGAAGGGCAACCTCGTCCAGGTCAATCTCCTCGCGAACACCGACCTGCGCGCCCAGGAGGAATTCGAGAACCTGATCGTCGCCGATCGCAACGGGGCGACGGTGCGGCTGTCCGATGTGGCGCGGGTGGAGCTCGGCGCCGAGGAAGCCGCCATGGTCGCCAAGTACAAGGACCGTGAGAGCGTCTATCTGGGAGTCTGGCCGCTGCCCGGCTCGAACGAGATCGAAGTTGCGCGGGGGCTGCGCGACGAGATGGAACGCATCCGGCCGACGCTGCCCGCAGACCTCGACATGCGTCTGGTCTGGGACGGCACGATGTTCATGCGCAACGCGCTCGAGGAGATCACGATAACACTCGGCGAGACGATCGCGATCGTCGCGATCGTCGTATTCCTGTTCATGGGCTCGGTGCGCACCGCCCTCGTGCCGCTCGTCGCGATGCCGGTATCCCTCATCGGCGCCTCGATCGTCATGATCGCGTTCGGCTTCAGCCTGAACCTGCTGACGATCCTCGCGATCGTGCTGTCGGTCGGCCTGGTGGTCGACGACGCCATCGTCGTGGTCGAGAACGTCGAGCGGCACGTGCGCCTGGGCAAGTCGCGGATCGAAGCCGCATTGATCGGTGCTCGCGAGCTGCGCGGCCCGATCATCGCAATGACCATCACGCTCGCGGCGGTGTACACGCCGATCGCATTCCAGGGCGGCCTGACCGGTTCGCTGTTTCTGGAGTTCGCGATCACGCTCGCCGCCGCGGTCGTCGTGTCGGGGTTGGTCGCGCTCACGCTCTCGCCGGTGATGAGCTCGCGCTTCGTGCACGAGCACGGCAAAGAAGGCCGGCTGACCGCATGGGTCAACGGCGGCTTCGAGTACGTCAGCCGCGCATACGGTTGGATGCTCGATGTGGCGCTCGGAATGCGCTGGGCGATCGTCGTGGTGGCGCTGCTGGTCACGGCGGCGGCTTGGCCGCTATACACGTTCTCGCGCCAGGAGCTCGCACCCGTCGAGGATCAAAGCCACATCAGTCTGTTCTTCGAGGCCGCGCCCGACTCGACCTTGGCCGCAACCAACCGCGGTTCGCTTGAGGTCGAGCGCGCCATCGCCGCGTTTCCCGAAACCGACTTCATGTGGTCGCTGACCGCGGCGTGGGGCGGTTTCGGGGGTCTGGTCGCCAAGGACTGGATGGAGCGCGAGCGCTCGACAGAGGAGATGTTCGGCGAGGTGTACGGCGCCGTTTCCCAGATCCCCGGCCTGCGCGTATTCCCGCGCCTCGACCCGCCGCTGCCGACCCCTGGTCAGTACGACGTCGAGCTCGTGTTGCAGAGCGATGCGACGCCCGAGCAGATGCTGGAAACGACTGCGGCAGTGCTCGGTGCCGGCTGGCAGAGCGGCAAGTTCCTGTACATAGATACGGACCTGAAGATCGATCTGCCCGAGGCTAGAGTCGTGCTCGATCGCGAGCGCATCGCCGATCTCGGGCTCGATCTCGCCGGCGTCGGTCAGGAGCTCGGCACGCTGCTCGGCGGCGATTACGTCAATCGGTTCAATTTCTTCGATCGCAGCTACAAGGTTATCCCGCAGATCGGCGAAGCAAACCGGGCGACGCTCGGCCCGCTGCTCGACCTCAAGATCAAGACGCCGGACGGCCAGCTCGTGCCAGTATCGACGTTCGCGCGCGTCGAGACCAGCACTGCACCGCGCGCCTTGAACCGCTTCCAGCAGCGCAACGCCGCGCGTATTTTCGGCGGCGTCAATCCCGGCGTGACCAAGGAAGATGGACTGCGCGTCCTCGAGACCGCCGCTGCGGCAGCCGGTGGTCCGAACGTGGTCCTCGATCACGCCGGGGAGTCGCGGCAGATCCGCCACGAGGGCTCGGCACTCACCGTGACGCTCGGCTTCTCGGTCATTCTCATCTATCTCGTGCTCGCCGCGCAGTTCCAAAGCTTTCGCGATCCGCTGATCGTGCTGCTCGGGTCGGTGCCGCTGGCGATCGCGGGTGCGCTTGCCTTTACCTTCATCGATCTCACCACGATCAACATCTACTCGCAGGTCGGGCTCATCACGCTCGTGGGGCTGATCGCCAAGAACGGCATCCTCATCGTGGAGTTCGCGAACACGCTGCAGTCCCGCGGCCTCTCGAAGGTGGCCGCGCTGCGCGAGGCGTCACTGACGCGGCTGCGACCGGTGCTCATGACCTCGGCGGCCACCGTCTTTGGCCACTTCCCGCTGGTGCTTGTGTCGGGGCCGGGAGCGGCGGCGCGCAACAGCATCGGGATCGTGCTGGTCGCGGGCATGAGCGTCGGCACGCTGTTCACCCTCTTCGTCGTGCCGGTGTTCTATTCGCTGATCGCGGCGCAGCGCCAGCCGAGCCCAGCGTCCGAAGCCACTGAGCACAGGGCGCGACCGCCTGCAGGGGCCGAGACACCGAGCGCACTCTACTCGAAGCGGAGGACAGCCTCGCACGCGGCCGCACCCGCACCGCTACCGCGCTGACGGCGGTGTACAAAGCACTCGCCGGCGGCTGGCCAGAACACCTTCCGCTCGACCGGTGACGGCTGTCCAATGAATGATATGAACGTCCACATCACTGCGCCGGCTGCAAATCTCACGTCACCGGGCGGTGATTGACCTCCACGGTCACATGAACCAGGTTCTGCACCTGCGCGAGTAGCGATTGGTGGTACGTCGGCGGATTCCCTGCCTTCACTCTCACCCTCCGTGGCAGCAAACCGGCCCACGCCCTATAATGCGCTGCAGCCGACGCCGTGGGTCGCCGTCGCGTTTCCGAGCCCTCTTGTCCGGCGCGGCTGAGCTAATTCGTTGGCCATTAGAAGTCAGCAACAACACATATGGAAGTTTTTTGGAGTAGCTGACGCGCTGGATAACACGTCGATGGAGCGAACGCGGCCCAATACCCTGGAAGGAGTTGTCGCAGCGCACCCGCCCACGCCTCGATGGCATCGGGGCGGCGGGGCAGGACG
>JBQTHP010000010.1:0-4102 GCA_052389755.1 Gammaproteobacteria bacterium | reverse complement strand
CCGGGTAGAGAAATAGCCAGCGGGGGCTGAAGAGGAGAAGAAACCGAAGATGCCGCCAGCCATCACGCCAGCTCCGTAGATGCGGCGGCCGTCCACGGCCGTCCGGAGAGAGCGTGGTCGGGACTTCTGCGATTCGCCATGCCGCTAGCGATGCCTTCACCACCAGCTCGCTCGCAAACTCCATTCCGGTGGTCCTCAGGTGAAGGGATCCGACCGCTTCGCGATCGAAGCCGCGCAGGCCGCAATGGAAGTCACCGACTGGGGTGCGAAAGAGCAGCCGGCCGACGAAGCTCAGCACCGGGTTGCCGAGGTATCGGTGCAGCAAAGGCATGGCGCCTTTTCGGATGCCGCCGCGAAAGCGGTTGCCCATGACCAGCGGATAGCCTTCGCGCAGCCTGGCGATGAAGCCGTCGAGGCGGCCGAAGTCGTAGCTGTCGTCCGCGTCGCCCATGATGATGTAGCGGCCGCGCGCGGCGGCGATTCCTCCCGCCAGCGCTGCGCCGTAGCCGCGCTCGGTCACATCGACGACGCGGGCCCCGGCGCGCTCCGCCAGCGCCCGAGAGCCGTCCTCCGACCCGTTATCGGCGATCAGCACTTCTCCTTCGATTCCCGTGCGCTCGAGGAAGCCGCGCGCCTTGGCAATACAGCTGCCGATGGTCGCCGCCTCATTGAGGCAGGGCATCAGAATCGTCAGCTCGGTCATCGGCGCCTCCCCCGCGCCCTCCCCAAAAAAAAAGGTACCCCTGGGGGTACCTTTTATTGAAGCTAGGCTCGACTATTAGCCGCCGCGGCAGGAGCCGGGCAGATATTTCAGCGGAACGGTGGTGCCGTCACCCGACAATCCGCAGCGCCACCCGAACAGGGTCTGACTCGCGCCGGCCGTCATCGTGGCCGTCGTTGTGGCGTTCGACAGCGGAACCAGCGTGACGACCGATGTGTTCACCACGCTGCCGATGCCTTGCACGGTGGCCAACACCATGCCGTTGGCGTTGGTGTGCACCTCTCTGACGTACTTCGTCTGTTGCGAGGCGGTGAGGATCTCGCAGCCCCAGCCGTCGGCGACCGGCGCGGGGTTGGGCCCCGACTGGTACACCTCGGTGATCGACGTGCGGCACGCGCTCATGGCGAGAATCACTTCCGACATCTTCGCGCGGATCGTGTAGTCCTGATACGCCGGCAGCGCGACCGCCGCCAGAATGCCGATGATCGCGACGACGATCATCAGCTCGATCAGGGTGAAGCCCTTCTGTAGCGTTCTCATTCGTTACTCCCTTCTGTTGGTAGGCAACGAGATCGGTTGGTTTTATACCCGACCCGCACGGTACATGCAACGTTCATGCCACGCTCTAGATGCCCCAGACGAGCCACGGCGCGTTAAAAATGTCACTCGAATCCGGACTCAATGGACTATTCGCGTCCGGAACCGCCAATTTTCGTCACTCCCGCTCATGAACGTGACGCTCGGCGCGGGGCCGAAGCGAAGGTCATGTAGGTCACGAATTTCTCGGTTGCGACTTCCACGAACGGCTCGGGGTATCGCGCTTCCTTCAACGCCCACTTGATGCGATTGCCGAAGCACGCCTTCTGGTAAAGATTCGGCCGGCGTTCGGCAGCGAAGGCGCTGATGCGGGAAAATATCCGATCGAGCGTTCGCATCGCCTTTTCCGCGGACTTCCTCGTCGACAGGTCCACGCCGGACTGCGGGAAGCGCTGCAACAGCTCGGCGACGATCGAGTCTGCAAATTCGTCGATGTGCTTCCTCGAGAACCAATCCAGCAGCATGCCTGCCCCGCTTATATAGCGGCAGGATTATACGCGGACGGCTTTCCCGGGGCGGCAGCGTAAAATCCGCCCGTGTTCGGATGGCTGTCAAAGCCGGAAAAAAACGCGCAACCCGCAACGACTGACGCGGCCGACCGGCTCATCGCCGAGGGCAATCGCGCCGAAGACAGCGGTGAGCTTCTGCAGGCCTGCGAGCTGTATCGCCGAGCCGTGGCGCTCGCTCCCCGGTATGCGAAGGCGCATATCAATCTCGGCATCGCACTCGAGGCCATGGGCGATAGCGCTGGAGCAATCGGCTCATACGAGCAGGCCCTCGCTGCCGACCCGGCCAATCCCGCCGCGAATTACAACCTCGGCAAGCTGCTGCATGCGCGCGGCGAGCCGTCGCGCGCGCAGCAGCTGCTGACTCGCGCGCTGCAAGGCCGCCCCGATTTTCCGGAAGCGCGCATCGTGCTTGCGTCCGTACTTGCCTCCCAAGGCAAGTCGCAGGAAGCGCTCGCCGAGTTCGAGGCGGCGCTGCAGCAGCGGCCCGGCGACTTCGGCGCGCTTTATCACTATGCGGGCGTTCTGAGAACGCTGAACCGCCTAGACGATGCGGGGAGCGCGCTGCGGCGTGCGTTGGCCATCGATCCGGACAACCTGGACGCGCGCGCCGCGCTGTTTCATGTCCTGGAGGCGCAAGGCGACCCCGCTGGTGCGGCGGCCGAGCTGGAGGCGGTGCTGAGGCAGCGTCCCGAGTGGGCCGACGCGCTGTACAACTACGGTTGCGTCCTGAGGAAGCTGATGCGCCCGGCACAGGCCGAGGAGGCATTGCGTCGCGCGATCGCGGTGGAGCCGCGATTCGCGCGCGCCTACCGCGCGCTCGGCGGGGTGCTGCTCAGCCAATGCCGCATCGAGGAAGCGCTCAGCCTGTACCGTAGCGCGCGCGAGCGCGCCCCCGAGGATTTCGACCTCGCTTCGGCGGAGCTCTTCGCGCTTAACGCTTCAGAACGCATCTCCGACGCAGCGCTGTTCGCCAGGCACGCCGAGTTCGGCCGGCGCCTTGAGCAGGCCTATCCCGCGCGCTTCGCGCCGTTTCCCAATCCCAGGGACCCCGGGCGCAGGCTGCGCATCGGCTACGTTTCCGGCGATTTCTCCTACCACGTCATCACGCTGTTCATGCTGCCCGTAATGGAGCACCACGACCGCTCCGCCCACGAGGTGTTCTGCTACTCGACCTCGGAGCGGGTCGACGATTTCACGCGGCGTCTGTCGGCGCGCGCCGATGTCTGGCGGCCGTCAGCCGCGCTCTCCGACGCGCAGCTCGCGGAGGCGATCCATACCGACCGCATCGACATCCTGGTCGATCTCGCCGGGCACTCGGGCGAGCCGCAGCTGCGAGTCTTCGCCCAGAGACCGGCACCGGTGCAGGCCACATGGCTCGGCTACCTCAATACCACCGGGATGACGCGCATCGACTACCGCATCTCCGACTGTCATGCCGATCCCCCCGGGATGAGCGACCTCGGGCACACGGAGACGCTGTCCCAGCTGCCCCACAGCCAGTGGTGTTACCGGCCGTTTATGTCGGCAGCGCCAGCGGCAGCGCCGCCTTGTCTGCGCAATGGCTACGTGACTTTCGGCTCGTTCAACCAGGCATTGAAGCTGTCGCAGGCAAGCCGCAAACTGTGGATCGAGATCCTATCGCGCCTGCCCGGTTCGCGGCTGACCGTGCTCGGCATTCCGCAGGGCCGTGCGCAAGACGACCTGCTCCGCGAGCTGACTTCGGCCGGCATCGCCATGCAACGCGTGAGCCTCGTGCCCTATGTTTCGCTGCAGGATTATTTCAGGTGGTTCGACGCGGTTGACATCGCGTTCGACACAACGCCCTACAGCGGCGGCACGACGACCTGCGACGCGCTCTGGATGGGAGTACCTGTGCTCACCGTCCCGGGAACGCGCCCGGCCTCACGCAGTTCGGCAAGCATCTTGACCACGGCCGGCCTCAGCGACTGGATCGCGCCGAACCCGGAGGAATACGTCGGGAAAGCGATACAGTTCTCCGCCAACAGGAATTTGCTAGCCGACCTGCGAAGTACGCTGCGCGCACGGATGCAGGCGAGCCCGCTGATGGACGAGGCAAGGTTTACGCGCGATCTGGAGAATCTCTACCGCCGGATGTGGCGGCAGTACTGCAATCAGGGTTGATAACCCGGGATGCGCGACTCGTCGACCTCGTCGATCTGCTCTTTGTCGAGGAACATCTCGGCGTAACGCCGGTACACCTTCCTGCGCACGAAGATGTCGAAGAGGTCCGGGTCGACGTGGTTGTTGAGCTTCA
>JBQTHP010000009.1:0-12896 GCA_052389755.1 Gammaproteobacteria bacterium | reverse complement strand
CAACTTACTGGCTCGGGACGAGCCGCCGCCATTCGAGATCGAAGCGCACGGACGCCGTTGGCCGGCGCTCCTCGTGTGCGACCACGCGAGCCGCCGCATTCCGCGCGTGCTTGCGAACCTCGGTCTGTCGGAGAGCGCCCTGCAACGGCATATCGCCTGGGACATCGGCGCGGCGCAGCTCGTCCGTGGCCTCGCCGCGAGTCTCGAGATTCCCGCCGTGCTTGCCGGTTACTCGCGTCTCGTGATCGATTGCAACCGCCATCTCGAGGATCCGAGCAGTATCGTCGCCGATAGCGACGGCCAGCCAGTGCCCGGCAATCGGGACGTGAGCGCAGCGCAACGCGAGTTGCGGGCGCGGGCGTGCTTTTTGCCCTACCACCGGGCGGTCGATCAGGTTCTCGGCGAGATCGCGCAGGGCGCCGACGCACCGGCGCTGATCGCGATCCACAGCTTCACGCCGCACATGCTCGGCAGCGCACGGCCCTGGCACTGCGGAATTCTGTGGGATCGTGATCCGCGGATCGCCGTGCCGATGCTCGAAGCGCTGCGCGCGGAACCCGGTCTCGTCGTCGGCGACAACGAACCCTATTCGGGGCGGCATCCCGCCGATTACACGGTGGACGTGCACGCGGACAATCGCGGCTGGCCGCACGTCTGCATCGAGATCCGGCAGGACCTCATCACCGATGCGACGCGAGTCGCAGCATGGACCGAGCGCCTCGCGCGCGTGCTCGAACCCATCCTCTCGGTCCGATCGCTGTATCGCGAGCAACGCTTCGCGGACGCCGGTTCCGGCGTGAATGAGGTGCTTCGGTGAGCTACAAAGAACCGCCGTTCACGGTGGGCATAGAAGAGGAATACCTGCTCGTCGATCGCCGCACGCGGGACGTGGATGACGATCCGCCCGGCGAGCTGCTCAAGGAATGCACCGAGCTCGGCGGCGGGCAGATCAGCCCCGAATTCCTGCGCTCGCAGATCGAAGTGGGCACGCGCGTGTGCCGCACCATGACGGAAGCGCGCACAGACCTCGCGCGGCTGCGCTCGATCATCGTCGAGGTGAGCCGCAAGCACGGTCTTGCGCCGATCGCCGCATCCACGCACCCGTTCGCGCGCACGATGAAGCAGAAGCATACCGACAAGGAGCGCTACTTCGCGCTCGCGCGCGAAATGCAGGCCGCCGCGCGGCGCATGATGATCTGCGGCATGCACGTGCACGTGGGCGTCGACGACGACGAGCTGCGCATCGATCTCATGAACCAGATGTCGTATTTCCTGCCGCATCTTCTCGCGCTGTCCTGCTCTTCGCCTTTCTGGGAAGGGGAGCTCACCGGGCTCAAATCGTTCCGTCTTACCATTTTCAATTCCCTGCCGCGCACCGGGTTGCCCGAACGCTTCGAGAGTTACGGAGAATTCAAGCGGCACCTCGATATGCTGATACGCAACGGTCTCATCCAGGACATGACGAAGCTGTGGTGGGACCAGCGTCCGAGCTCGCGCTACCCCACGCTCGAGACGCGCATCATGGACTGCTGCACGAGCATCGACGATTCCATCTGCCTCGCGGCGCTGGTCGTGTCGCTGCTGCGGATGCTGTTCCGGCTGAGAGCGGCGAATCAGAGCTGGCGCCGGTATCCGACACTGCTCATCGCCGAGAATCGCTGGCGCGCGATGCGCTACAGCTTCGATGAGCAGTTGCTCGATCTCGCCAAGGGCGAGCTCGTCCCGTTTCCCGATCTGCTCGAGGAGTTCCTCGCGCTGATTCGTGAGGATGCCGAGGCGCTCGGCTGCCTGCCCGAGACCGAGCACGCGCGCACGATCCTGAAGCGCGGCACGAGCGCTCACCGCCAGCTCGCCGTCTACGAGCAAGCGCGCACGCACGGTGCGAGCGAGCGCGAGGCGCTCGAAGCGGTCGTGGACTTTCTGATTCGCGAGACGGCCAGCGCCCTGCAGTGACCGCTGAGCGTCGCCGATGAGCGAGAGCGTGCATCGATGAGCGGCCAGCAGGAATTCTCCCTGGAAGGCGGCTGCACGTGTCGCACCGTGCGCTATCGTATGACGAGCGCACCGATGGTCGTTCACTGCTGTCATTGCCGATGGTGCCAGCGAGAGACCGGCGCGTCCTTCGCGCTCAACGCGCTGATCGAAGCGGATCGTGTGATCGTGCTGAAGGGCGCCCCGGAAGTGGTGAATACGCCATCAAACAGCGGCAAGGGACAGAAGATCATCCGCTGCCCCGAATGCCGGATCGCGCTGTGGAGTAACTACGCCGGTGCAGGCGACAAGCTACGCTTCGTTCGCGTCGGGACGCTCGATGATCCGGATCGCTGTCCGCCCGCCACGACCGGGCCGGCTACGCCGCCTTGTGCTGCGGAGGAGTATTAGCCAAAATAGCTAAAATGAGCAAGCGCATCTCCGCCAGCGACGCCAAGAACAACTTCGGCGGCCTCCTCGAGGACGTCGCGGCCCTGGGACGCGTCGACATCGTCAAGCACGGCCGCGTCGTCGCAGTCGTGCTGTCCCCGCGCGCGCTCGAAGCTGCCGCTGGCGGGGAGGCCGGCCCCGCGCCATCGAGCTCATGGGGCGAGAAGCACATGATCCCGCCTGCGTCCGCACGCGCTGCCCGCATGAGACGGGCGCCAGGTGGTTTCGATGACGAATAGGCGCGAGATCGAGTCGCCACTCACTCCCGAGGACGTGAAGGCGATCCTCTCGATCTGTTCGCCGAAGGGACTGCTCGTCGGCGGGCAGGCGCTCGCGTTCTGGGCCGATCATCTGCAGGTGAAACGTCCCGCCAGCCTGGTCCCGGCGATCACGGCCGACGCCGATTTCATCGGCGATTCGGCACTCGCCAAGGAGCTCGGCAAACGTCTGGCCTGGAATACCTGGATTCCGTCGCTCGATGACGCCACCCCGCAAACGGGAAAGGTCACCCACCGCACGAAGAGCGGAGCCGTCAAGCAGGTCGACTTCCTCTCCGGCGTCGCCGGCCTCACCACCAAGGACATCGATCGCCGGGCCGCAGAAATGGAAGTTCCCGGCATCGGCGTCGTGCGTGTGATGCACCCCATCGACGTTCTGGATAGCCGGATCCAGAACCTCCACTTGTTGCCCGAGAAGCGCACCGCCGCGGGCATCGCTCAAGCGAAGCTCTCCGTGGACGTTGCGCGCGCATTCATACGCGATGTGATTACCACACACGATGAAAGAGCGGGGCTGAAGCTTCTCGAGCGCATCGTGGCCATCGCCGGCGACATCGCAGCGGTGCGCGTCTTTCTGCTGTACGGCATCGATCCGCTCGCGGCCGTCCCGCTGGACGACTTTCGCACGACGCCCGCGCTGCACAAGCTGCGCTGGCCGCAGATCGCCGCCGAAGTCGCCGAAAGGCGCGAAACGCTGCGTAAACTGATGGTTAGACCAAAAAAGTCGCCGCGACGGCGAGGTTCGCGAGCTCGATGAACCTCACGAATGACGCGTGGCTCATTTGCCGCGATACCAGTGGCCGCGGTGCCATTGGTGCGCGTGGAGCCGTTGCTCGAGTGCATCGCTGATCGGCGGTTGGCTGCCCACTGCCAGATTCAACTCAGCCTGGCGGACATTGCGAATGCCCGGGATAACAGCTGAAACGGCCTGTGGCTTCAGTGCGAACTTCAATGCCGCGGTCGCGAGATCCGGTTCGTCGGTCCCGACGGTCTTGCGGATCAGTTCGACGCGTTCGACGGTACGTCCGAGACGATCACCCGCGAAGTATCTATTGCGAAAATCGCCTTCACCAAAAGTGGTTTGCACGGTGAGCTTTCCGGTTAGCGCGCTCTCATCGAACGCCACGCGCACGATGACGCCCACGTCATTCTCCTGAGCTGTTGGAAAGAGCTCAGCCTGCGCCTCCTGCTCGAAGATGTTGTAAATCAACTGCACGGAATCGAGCCAGCCATCGCGCATGAGATCGATCAACGCGTTCTGATCGTGCTCAGGCGTGCTGACCCCGATCCCGAGGATCTTGCCCTCCTTTCGAAACTTGCGCAGGATTTCCAACGCCGCAGGATTTCGATTCCAGGCCCGGGTCCACGTGTGCAGCTGGACGAGGTCGATGCAATCCGTTTGCAGATCGCGAAGACTTTGCTCCAGCCGCTGACGCAGATACGCTTCGCCATAACGATCCTCGATGCGATCGTAGGGGCTCGGTGGCCAAGGGTCCGTGTCTGGCGGAATCTTCGTTGCGACATACACGCGCTGATCATTTGTGCGCTCCTTGAGAACTCCTGCGATGACGCGTTCACTGCGACCCGCGCCGTAGCCCTGCGCGGTGTCGATAAAGTTGCAGCCAAGATCCAGCGCTCGATGCAATGCTGCACTGGACTCGTCATCCGATTGCGGCCCCCAACCGCCGCCAAGCGCCCAGGCGCCAAAGCCAATTTCCGAAACTTTCCAATCGAGCCGGCCGAATTTGCGGAATCTCATGAAGCGCTCCTGCAAGTGGAATTGCGCGGCAGGTGCTCGATTGGCGCTCGACGGCGCCGCGATCGCACATCGAGCTGGTCATGGTCCATACTGCGCTCCGTGATTCCTGGCTGTGAAGGGAGCGAACGGTGACCGATAGACCACAGAAGTTCACGGCGGCACTCGTCGTACTCACCTCGCTGTTCTTCATGTGGGGACTGATCACATCGCTCAACGATATTCTCATCCCACACCTGAAGGCCGCGTTCGCGCTGACTTACACGCAGGTGATGCTGATCCAGTTCTGCTTTTTCGGCGCCTATTTCGTGATGTCGCTGCCTTCGGGATTTCTGGTCGAGCGCATCGGTTACAAACGCGGCGTCATCCTCGGGCTCGTTACGGCGGCAGTCGGTTGTCTGCTTTTCTATCCCGCAGCGGCATTGCATTCGTATCCGTACTTCCTTGGCGCGCTGTTCGTCCTCGCTTCGGGTATCACGCTGCTGCAGGTCGCCGCCAATCCGTATGTCGTGATTCTTGGTTCACCAGAAACGGCATCGAGCCGTCTCACGCTTACGCAGGCCTTCAATTCGCTCGGTACGACGATCGGCCCATTTCTCGGTTCGCTGCTGATCCTGTCGGTGACGATCGATACACCGGACGCCGCCGCACGCCAGGCAGCCGAGGCGGCGGTAGTGCAAGGTCCGTACCTCGGGCTTGCGGGCCTGCTGTTCGTGATCGCGCTGCTCATCGCCCTCGTGCATTTGCCGCAGATCCTGGCCGCGGGCGCGGCGTCGGAGGCGCCCGGGGAAGAGGCGGGCATCCAGCCGAGCGTCTGGCAGTACCGGCACCTCGTTCTCGGCGCCGTCGCGATCTTCGTCTACGTCGGCGCCGAGGTGTCGATCGGCAGCTTCCTGGTGAATTTCATGAGCCAGAAGGAGATCGCGGGCTTATCCGAAGAGACGGCTGGCAAGTATCTGTCGTTGTACTGGGGCGGTGCGATGGTCGGGCGCTTCATCGGGGCAGCCGTGCTCGCGCGCATCAATCCGGGCCGTGTGCTGGCGTTCAATGCAATCATCGTAGCGCTGCTGCTCGCGCTGGCGATGACCGCCGCCGGAAGGACGGCGATGTACGCGTTGCTCGCCATCGGACTGTTCAACTCCATCATGTTCCCCACGATCTTCGCGCTCGGCGTCGAGGGTCTGGGCCGACACACGGGCGCCGGGTCCGGCGTGCTCTGCATGGCCATCGTCGGCGGAGCGATTGTTCCCGTACTGCAAGGTGTGATGGCGGACAACGTGAGTCTCCTGTACTCGTTCGTCATTCCGCTCGTGTGCTATGCGTACATCGCTTACTACGGTCTGAAGGGGCACAAGGTGGAAGATCACTTTGCGCTGAAGGCGTACACCGTACGCGAATGAAACACCTCGCCGGGCCGTAAGGTCGTCGTTGGAAACGCAGACTTGTTGGGCGAATCCGGGTAGTGCTGGGTTTCCAGGCAGAACGCATTGCGCTTGTCGTAGACGTGGCCGGCCTTGCCGGTGAATCCGTCCAGGTGATTGGCGCTGTAGAACTGAACGCCCGGCTCGGTGGTGCGCACCTCCAGCACGCGGCCGCTCTTCGGCTCTTCGACGCGGGCCGCGGGCGCGAGCTCATTACCCTGGCGATTGATCACGAAGTTGTGGTCGTAGCCGGCACCGAGCTTCATCTGAGGATGGTCGGCATCGATGCGCGCGCCGATCGTCGTGAGATTGCGGAAATCGAGCGGTGTGCCGGCAACGGCTGCAAGTTCTCCCAGCGGGATCAATGTTGCATCGACCGGCGTATAGCGATCCGCGTTGATCCGCAGCAGGTGGCCCAGTACGTCACCGGAACCCTCGCCCGCCAGGTTGAAATAGCCGTGGTGGGTCAGGTTCAGCACGGTGGGCTTGTCGGTCGTGGCCGAGTAGTCGAATGAAAGCTCATTCGCGTCCGTGAGCGTATAAGTGACTCGCACTGCGAGGGTGCCGGGGTAACCTTCGTCGCCGTCCGGGCTCGTATGAGTCAGGACGATGCCGGCCTGGCCAGGCTGCTCGAACGATTCTGCCTGCCACACTGCCTTGTCGAAGCCCTTGATCCCGCCGTGCAAGGTGTTGCCCTCGTTGTTCGCAGCGAGCTGGTAGGTCCTGCCATCGAGCGTGAACTGCGCCTTGCCGATGCGGTTGGCGTAGCGGCCGATCAGTGCGCCGAGATACGCCGGGTTCTTCACGTATCCCTCCAGCGAGTCATAGCCGAGCACGACGTCGTCCAGCTTGCCATTGCGATCCGGAACCTTGATTGCGGTGACGATCCCACCGTAGTTGATGACGCGGACCTCCATTCCCGAGGCGTTGGTCAACGTAAACAACCCGATGGCCGTGCCGTCCGGGAGGGTGCCAAACGGGCTGCGGGCGACGGCTGCTTTCGCTGCGGCTGCAGGTGCCGAAGCGGATCGCGGAGTGTCGTCGTCCGCGGGCTTACGGCAGCCGCTCAGGTCGAACGCGATGACCCAGCAGAATGCGAGCAGACTCAGACGATACGATCGCATGATCGGTGCACCCCATCGTTTTTCGCGGCGGCTGCCAGCTATGGCATGATAGAAAAAAAGCGAAGAGTAGGCGCCGACTTCTGATCGGTTTTGGGGGATGACGCATGCACGGCAAGGCCACTTCCATCGACATCGCCTATCTGGCGGGCGTGTCGCAGCCGACTGTATCGCGCGCACTGCGTGGCAGTCCGATGGTCAGCGAGGAGACGCGGCGGCGCATCGAGACCATCGCGCAGCAGCTCAACTACAAGCTCGACAAGAATGCCTCGAACCTGCGCTGCCAGCATTCCAACACTCTGGCTTTGCTGCTGTTCGAGGATCCGACGCCCGATGATTCGCTGATCAATCCGTTCTTTCTGTCCATGCTCGGCTCGATCACTCGAGCCTGTGCCCGGCGCGGCTACGACCTGCTCATTTCCTTTCAGCAACTTTCTGGTAACTGGCACCTCGACTATGAGGATAGCCGCAAGGCCGATGGCATGGTGCTGCTCGGGTACGGTGACTATCTGGAGTACCGCACGCGACTCGAGCAGCTCGTGCATCAGGGAACGCACTTCGTATGTTGGGGCGCCGTGCTCGAAGGGCAGCCCGGACTGTCAGTGGGCTGCGATAACTTTCGGGGGAGTTACGAGGCGACTCAGCATCTGATCGGTTTGAACCGGCGCAACATCGCATTTCTCGGCACGGCTTCGAGTCACTATCCGGAATTCTTCGAACGCTACCGCGGATATTCCGAAGCGTTGCATCGCGCAGGCCTCGATGTGTCGACGGCACTGCAGGTCGATGCCATCACCATGGAAAATTCCGGATACGCTGCCGCACGCGAGCTGCTGGCCAGGCGGGAGCAATTCGACGCGATCGTTGCTGCCAGCGATCTGATCGCCATTGGCGCATTGCGCGCGCTGCAGGAACAGCATATCGACGTTCCAGGCGCGGTCTCCGTCGTGGGCTTCGACGACATTCCGGCAGCCAGTGTCGCCAACCCGCCATTGACTACCGTGGTGCAGGACACGCGGCTTGCAGGGGAAGTGCTCGTCGATACGCTGTTACGCTCGATCCGCGGTGAGCCGGTTCAGGATCGGATGCTGCCCACACGACTGGCCGTGCGCCGCTCCTGCGGAGCTGCCGGCGCGTGCTGAACAACCCTATCCCGTTCTTTGCTGAGCAGGGTGGGGCACCCGTAACACGAAAAGTCCTGCAACGATGAGACTCAGGCCGCCGAGGATCAGTGCATAGATTGGTGCGCCCCCGAAAAGCGTTCTGAGCAGAAAACCCAGCACGCTCGCGGCAACGAGCTGCGGTATGACGATGAAGAAGTTGAAGATGCCCATGTAGAGGCCCATCTTCTGCGCCGGCACGCTGTCGGAGAGCAGCGCATAGGGCAGCGAAAGTATCGAGGCCCACGCGAAGCCCACGCCGACCATCGCGAGCAGCAGCCAGTCGGGATCACGGATGAAGTGAAACGAGATCAGGGCCGCGCCCCCGAGACACAGGTTGATCAGGTGGCTGAGCCGGATTCCGAGGCGGGCGACCGCGAACGGGATGACCACGGCTGCCAGCACCGCGAATCCGTTGTACGCGCCGAAGAGCACGCCCACCCAGTTCGCGCCCTCGTTGTACGCCTCCGAAACCGGATCGCTCGCTCCGAAATGCACCTGCGTGACGGCCGGCGTCGTGTAGATCCACATGGAGAAGAGGGCCAGCCAGGAGAAGAACTGCACGGGTATCAGGTGCCGCATCGCGTCCGGCATCGTTCGCAGGTCGTGCATGATCGTTCGGAGCATGCTGGAACGCCTGATCGCCCCGTAGGCCAGCAACCCGAGCCCCCATAGCAGTGCGCCGATGCACACCACATACAGTTGCGGGTCGAGCTCGAAGAACCTGACGAGCCCGATGGCGGCCAGGCCAATGACACTCCACAGCACACCCTGGCGGCGATCGTCGCCTGCATCGATCACCCGCACGGTTGCAGCTGCCGGCTCCGCAGCTGCAAAAGCGCGCACGGTTTCCGGCGGGTACTCGCGTGATCGCCATACCGTCCACGCCATCGCCGAGAACAGGGCAACGGCCCCGAGATAGAACGCGTAGCGGACCGTGTCGGGAATCGCGCCACCGCCGGACGATGCATCCACCTGATTGCTGACTCCGACAGCCGCGAGCAGCCACGGCAGCATGCTCGCCACGACAGCGCCGATGCCGATGAAGAAACTCTGCATGGCGTAACCGGTGGGGCGCTGCGACGACGGGAGTTGATCGGCGACGAACGCGCGAAACGGTTCCATCGCTACGTTGATGGAAGCATCCAGCAACCACAGCAATGCCGCCGCGACCCACAAGATGGGCGAGTGGGGCATCGCCACGAGTGCCACCGCCGACAGGATCGCACCCGCCAGAAAATACGGTCGCCGGCGACCCAGTCGCGTCCACGTGCGATCGGAGGCATAACCGACGAGCGGTTGGACGATGAGTCCGGTCAGCGGGGCTGCAATCCACAAGATGGGAATCTGGTCGATGCTGGCGCCCAGGCTCTGGAAGATCCGGCTCACATTCGCATTCTGCAGCGCGAAGCCGAACTGCAAACCCATGAAGCCCAGGCACATGTTCCAGATCTGCCAGAACGACAGCGGCGGCCTGGTCCTGCCGATAACAGCCGCGGCTATAGGGGGCGACGCACCCGTCTCAACAGTGACTCCGACAGCAGGCATTTCTGGAGCATCGCAGATTTCATGTTCACACGTTGCATTTCGCCAACGATGTCAGCTTCCCGAGACGAGTGAATACGTATGCGCCTCCTCTCGCCGCATGAATACGTATGCGTTGCCTTGGCATTCGGAGGTTTCCCGGCTAACACTCGCTCGCGCGGCCGGTGAACAAACTCGAGGGGGAAGTGCAGATGAATACGTCCAAGAAGCCGGGCCATACGCGGCCTGCCGGCACCCGGTCGGCCGTCGAATTCAGCCTGACGGCCACCGGATGCGCGCTACTGATGCTCGCGGTCACCGGTTCGGCGCGGTCCCAGACGCCCGAAGAGACCACAGAAGCGTCGGACGAACAGGAGCTCGAGACCGTCGAGATCACCGGCATCCGGCGCGGCATCGAGGACGCGATCGAACTGAAGCGCGAGTCGTTCAGCATCGTCGAGGCGATCTCGGCCGAGGACATCGGCAAGCTGCCCGACACCAGCATCGCGGAATCCATCTCGCGGCTGCCGGGTATCACTTCGCAACGCGCCGAAGGGCGTGCGTCGGCCATCAGCCTGCGCGGTACCGATCCAGGCTTCACGACAGCTCTCCTCAACGGTCGCGAGCAGGTCAGCACCGGAGACAATCGCAATATCGAATTCGACCAGTATCCGTCCGAGCTGCTGAGCGCAGTCGTCGTCTACAAGACGCCGGACACGCAGCTCGTGGGCCAGGGCCTGGCCGGCACCATCGATCTGCGGACGACCCGTCCGCTCAACTTCGGCCGGCGCGCGATGGCGTTCAACATCCGCGGCGAGCAGAACTCGCACGACGATCTCGGTGCCGATGCGGACGAGAAGGGCTACCGGGTCAGCGCCTCCTACATCAACCAGTTCTTCGACGATCGATTCGGTATCGCTGTCGGCGTCGCGCGACTCGAGTCGCCTCTGGCGACTCAGGGAGCCGGGACCTACGAGCCCTGGCACGCCAACGGTACACCGGACGCGGGCGGCGGGAACCCGACCGGTGTAGTCAATCCCGGCGTCGGCCCCGGGGTTTTCATCACGGATGGCGTGAAGGTCCGCACGGATATGGGCACGAACCGCCGTGATGGCGCCATGGCGGTGCTCGAGTGGCGGCCGAACGAGTCGTTCGCGAGCACGCTCGACCTGTACTACACCGACCGCGAGCAGGAGGACAACGCGCGCAGTCTCGAAGTGAATCTCGGGGGTTACCCAGCGCCGTGCTGCGACGGCACGTTCCCTGGCGGGACGGTATTTGGGTACTCGAACCCGACGATCGCCGACAACACGGTAGTTGCCGCCACGCTGAACCAGCGCGTGCCGCTCGCGCGCAACTTCCTGTTCAAGACGCAGGACGAGATCGTCGCCGCCGGCTGGACCAACGAGTGGTCGATGGGCGAATGGACCTTGGTGGGCGACTTGAGCTATTCCGAGGCGACGCGCGATGAGCAGCAATACGAAACGAACGCGCAGTACGCTCCCGTCAACGCGCCCGCCGGTGCTCCGCGGAACGTCTACGACACGGGACAGTTCCAGATCTCCAACGACGACATGCCGACGCTGACTTTCGGCCTAAACTACGCCGATCCGGCGAATGTGCAGGTCGGACCGACGATCTACGGCGCGGGCTACAGCAAGATTCCGCACGTGACCGACGAGCTGACGTCGGCGCGGATAGATGTCGGGCGATCGCTCGAGGGCTGGTTCGCAGGCGTGGTTGCCGGCGTCAACTACGCGGATCGGACCAAGGACAAATTCCAGCCCGAGGGCGGCTTGAACACACTGGGCAATGGCTACTTCCAGATCGCCCCGCAGCACCTGCTGTCGCCGACCAACGTTTCATACGCCGGCGCAGGATCCGCGCTCGCGTGGGACGTGCCAAGCGTCCTGGCGGCGTACTACCAACCCATCATCTACGGCACACCGACTACACCCGGGTTCGACTATCTGATCGGCAAGAACTGGACCGTGGAGGAGAAAGTGACCACGGCGTTCGTCAAGGGCAACCTCGACCACGAGCTGTCGTCGAACGTGACGCTCAGGGGGAACATCGGCGTGCAGTTCGTCGAGACTGACCAGAGCTCGGAAGCGTTCCGCAAGGACAGCGTGGCCAACACCGTCGTGCCCTTCACCGATGGCAAGACGTACACGGACGTGCTGCCGGCGATCAATCTCGCGTTCGTGCTTCCGAATGAGCAGGCGGTTCGCGTCGGTCTCGCCAAGGAGCTCGCCCGCGCCCGCATGGATCAGCTCAAAGCCTCGAACGAGGAAGGCGCCGGCATCCCCAGCGGCGGCAGTGGCATCGAGCCGAGCGGCAGCGGCGGCAATCCACGGCTCGATCCGTGGCGCGCCGATGCCTACGACGTGTCGTACGAAAAGTATTTCGGGAGGAACGCCTACGTGTCGGTCGCAGCCTTCTACAAGGATCTGGAGACCTACATTTTCAACCAGACCGAACAAAACCACGATTTCAGCGAGTTCGTGAGCACGCTGCCGCCGTGTTTCATGGGTACTCCTCCTAATTGTCCGCCGGTCGCGACGGTCGGGCCACTCAAGCGGCCCCAGAACGGCAGCGGCGGCAGCCTCAAAGGCCTCGAGGTCGCCGGGTCGCTCACCGGCGAGATGTTCGCCGAAGCGCTGAGCGGCTTCGGCGCGATCCTGAGCATTGCGCTGACCGACAGCAGCATCACAATCGAGGACCCGCCCGGGAACAACTTCCTGACGGGCAACAACCTCGGAAATATTCCGCTCCCCGGGCTGTCGGAGACCGTGTGGAATGCCACGCTCTACTATGAGAAGGCGGGCTTCTCGGCGCGCGTCGCCACACGCGCACGCTCGAAGTACATCGGTGAGGTCACCAACTTCGCGAACGACCGCTCGTTCAAGTACGTGAAGGGGGATCAGATCACGGATGCCCAGCTTGGGTACGAGTTCGTCGAGGGCAGCCTGCAGGGTCTGTCGTTCCTGTTCCAGGTCAACAACCTGACCAACGAGCCGTACATCGCCTACGCGGTCAGTGAGACTCGCCAGCAGGACTTCCAGCAGTACGGTCGGCAGTTCCTGGTCGGCGTCAACTACAGACTGTAACCGCCGAGTATCGCAGTCCCGGATTCCTCCGCGCGTCATTCCGTGAGCCGTCGTTCACGGCGATGACGCTGCGGAGCCTCCCCAGCGGTCGGTTCCACGCCAACA
>JBQTHP010000008.1:0-11172 GCA_052389755.1 Gammaproteobacteria bacterium | reverse complement strand
TCCGTACCGGCAGCCTTCGCGGCTGCCGCGCGCTCGAGAGCCTTCAGATCCTCCCAGCGCTCGGACTGCTCGGCGGCGGACTCGACGCGCGCATCGGCAAAGACGTGGGGATGCCTTCGCACGAGCTTGTCACGGATGCCGCGCGCAACGTCGGCAAAATCGAACCAGCCGAGCTCCTCGGCCATGCGCGTGTGGAAGACCACCTGAAACAGGAGATCCCCGAGCTCGCCGCGCAGCGCGTCGCGATCGCCCCGATCGATCGCATCGGCAACCTCGTACGCCTCCTCGAGCGTGTGCGGCGCGATGGTCGCGAACGTCTGCTCGCGATCCCAGGGACATCCGCGCTCCTTGTCCCGCAGACGCGTCATCACGGAGAGCAAGCCTGCAAGAGGGTCATCCGGGGAAGACACGCTAACGCTCCGCAGTGACGAGACGATGCAGCGTCACGAGCATTCCGGCCGTGGCGCCCCAGATGTTCCACTCGCGGTACGGGATGTCGCAGAGCTCGATCTCGGCATCGCCCAGCTTGCGTCGCCGCGATTTTCGGTTCGCGGGCTCGAAGACGTACTCGAGCGGCACTTCGAAGGTCCCCTGCACTTCCGTGGCATCGAGCCGCAGCTCGAAGCCCGGCGTCACGAAGCCGACGACCGGGGTGACCCGATATCCGGTGGTAACCAGGTGATCGGGAAGATACCCGGCGACCGAGACGAAGCGCGGGTCGAGACCGATCTCTTCGCGCGCTTCGCGCAGCGCGGCGCGCACCGGATGGACGTCGGACGCCTCGATACGACCGCCCGGAAAGCTGATCTGCCCGGCGTGATTCTTGAGCTCCGTCGCCCGCTCCGTGAGCAGCACGGTCAGGCCGTCTGCGCGCGCCACGAGCGGTATGAGCACAGCCGCAGGCACGGGATGGGTGGGAAACCAGGCGCGGTGCTCGCGGCTCTGCTCACGCGTGAGGCCGGGCAGCAGCAGCGAGTCCTCGTCGTGCTGCGGGAGCGTGCCGGCGAGCCGCTCGCGGATACGCGTCTCCCAGTCGATTCTGCCTGTTACGTCGATCCTCGCCGCCATGAACTACCGTCAGCCGCCTCCGCCCGTGCCGCCCTTGATGCCGCCGCGGGTGAGCGCCGCCGGATCGAGCAGTCGCGCGAGCTCGTCGCGGGACACGTCCGTCAGCTTCTCGGCAACTTCGCGGATCGGGCGCCCTTCAGCGTAGGCCTTCTTCGCGATGGCGGCCCCTTTTTCGTAACCGATCACGGGATTCAGGGCCGTCACGAGGATCGGGTTTCGATCGAGCGCCTCGGCAAGGCGCGCGCGGTTTACGGTGAAGCCGGCGATCGCGTGGTCGGCAAGCGCGCGCGATGCGTTCGCGAGCAGGCGCACGCTCTCGAGCAGATTGTGCGCGATGACGGGAAGCATCACGTTCAGCTGGAAATTCCCCGACTGCCCCGCGACCGTGATCGTCACGTCGTTGCCGATGACCTGCGCGGCGACCATCGCGGTCGATTCCGGGATCACCGGATTCACCTTGCCGGGCATGATGCTGCTGCCCGGTTGCAGCGCGGGCAGCGCGATCTCGCCGAGGCCGGCGAGCGGGCCGCTGTTCATCCAGCGCAGGTCGTTCGCGATCTTCATGAGGCTCACGGCGATGACCTTCAGCTGCCCCGAAAGTTCGACCGCGGTGTCCTGGCTCGAGAGCGATTCGAAATAATTGCCGCTCGGTTTGAACGGCAGGCGCGTCTCGCGCGCGAGCTCGGCCGCGAACGTGCTGCCGAAATCAGGGTGTGCGTTGATACCCGTACCGACCGCCGTGCCGCCCTGCGCGAGCGCGAGCAGGCGCGGCTCGACGCCGTCGAGGCGCGCAATGCCGTTCTCGATCTGCGTGCGCCAGGCGGAAAGCTCCTGCCCGAACGTCACGGGCATCGCGTCCATGAGATGCGTTCGACCGGTCTTCACGATGTCGCCGATCTCGCGCTCCTTGGCGGCGATCGTCTTCGCGAGATGCTCGAGCGCCGGCCGCAGGCGTTCTCTCAGCGCCAGCGCCGCGGAAACGTGTATCGCCGTCGGGATCACATCGTTGCTGCTCTGCCCCATGTTCACGTGATCGTTCGGATGCACGGGCTTGCCGAGCACGTCGCTCGCGATGCGTGCGATCACCTCGTTCGCGTTCATGTTCGTGCTGGTGCCAGAGCCGGTCTGGAACACGTCGATCGGAAAGTGCGCATCGCGGCGGCCGTCGGCCACTTCCGAAGCCGCGCGTTCGACGGCTTTCGCGACATCGGCGTCGAGCAGACCGAGGCGCGCATTCGCTGCAGCCGCCGCGCGCTTGATGAGCCCGAGCGCCCGCAGGAACTCGCGGGGCATGGTGAGCCCGCTGATCGGAAAGTTCTGCACCGCGCGCTGCGTCTGCGCGCCCCAGAGGGCATCGGCGGGCACCTTGAGCTCGCCCATGCTGTCGCGCTCGATACGATGTGACGCGGCCATGTTGCTGCACCTTCCGCGGCCGAGGGAGCCGCATGCGTTATCATCCGAGGCGATGTCTCCGAGCGCAACCGACGCACTCTCGCCGGTAGACGGCCGCTACCGCGCGGCGACCGAACCGTTGCGGGGGCTCCTGTCGGAAGCAGGCCTCATCCGGGAACGCGTTCGCGTGGAAGCGCTCTGGCTCCTGCATCTTGCCGCGGCCGCTCCAAAGCTCGCAGGCAGCGCGCTCACGCCGCGGACGCGCGGCGAGGCGGAGCAGCTCGCGCGCGACCCGCCGGCCGACGTCGCCGAACGCGTGAAAGCAATCGAGGCGCGCATCAACCACGACGTGAAGGCAGTCGAGTACTACGTACGCGACCGTCTGGCTTCGGCCGGGGCCACACCCGCGACGCTCGAGCTCGTGCACTTCGGGTGCACGTCGGAGGATATAAACAATGTGAGCTACGCGCGCCTGCTCGTGGCGGCTCGCAGGATTCTCCTCGAGACCCTCGAGCAGCGTCGCGAGGCGTTTGCCGAGCTCGCGCAGCGCTACGCCGATCTGCCGATGCTCGCGCGCACGCACGGCCAGCCTGCGAGCCCGACCACGCTCGGCAAGGAGTTCGCCAACATCGCTGCGCGGATCGCGCGCGCGCAGCGCAGGCTCGCCGACGTAAAAGCACTCGGGAAGTGGAACGGCGCCGTCGGGAACTTCAACGCGCACGTGGCCTCCCTGCCGACGCTCGACTGGCCCGCCACGAGCGGGAGTTTCGTGGAATCCCTCGGCCTTTCGAACAATCCATGGACCACGCAGATCGAGCCCCACGACTGGATCGGCGAGTACTGCGACGCGCTCGCTGCGATCAACGTCGTGCTCATCGATGCGGCCCGCGACATCTGGGGCTATATCTCGCTCGGATATCTGCGGCAGCGCGCGGTCGAAGGCGAGGTCGGCTCTTCGACGATGCCGCACAAGGTGAATCCGATCGATTTCGAGAATGCCGAGGGCAATCTCGGCATTGCGAATGCGCTCCTGCGACACTTCGCCGAGAAGCTCCCCGTCTCGCGATGGCAGCGCGACCTCACGGATTCCACGGTGCTGCGCAATCTCGGCGTTGCGCTCGGCCATACGCTCATCGCGTGGCAGGCGCTCGCCCGCGGCCTTGCGAAGATCGAGGCCGACGCGGCGCGCGTCGCCGCGGACCTCGAGGGCGCATGGGAGGTGCTCGGCGAGGCCGTGCAGACCGTGCTGCGAGTGGCGGGCGTGCCCGATGGGTACGAGAAACTGAAAGCGTTCACGCGCGGCCGCGCGATCGACGCCGCGGCGTACGCGAAGTTCATCGACACGCTGCCGCTCGATGAACGCGAGCGTGCCCGACTGCGTGCGCTCACCCCCCGCGACTACATCGGTCTCGCCGCGCACCTCGCTCGGCGCGTCTGAGTCAAACTGTCGCCACGCGCCGACACGCTCACTGAAACTGCGACCTGCGCCTCGCTTCCGCATTCGCACCACGGTCCGCTATCCTCGAAACGTGACCGGCTGCACGAATGCGCGTGACGTGTGCTTCTTATGATCGATTCGCCTGCATCCGTGCAGGCGATGCGGGTCACATCGCACGTGAATGCTTCCGGGGAATCCGACGCGGCGGCCACGCTCGCCCAACTGGCGGGCGCGCGCTACGTTTCGGATCCGCCAGGCGAGGCCGCTCCGGGCACGCCCGCGACGCCGCGGCGCCGCGGCGCTCCCACGCTCACCGTGTTCACTTCGCTCGACGAGACGCGCGCGGCCGTCAACGAGGTCGCCGCCTCGGCTCAACGGCTCATCTCGATCTATACGCCCGATCTCGAGCCGGAGCTGTATGACACGTCGGCGTTCCTCGAGATCGCAAAACGTTTCGTGCTGTCGCGCAGCTTCGCGAAGATCCGCGTACTCATCTGGCAGCCCACGCGGCTGATGCGCGAGAGCAATCGCTTCATCGCCATGGGCCGCAGGCTCTCGAGTTACATCGATCTGCGGTACGCCGAGGGGGCCGCGCCCCAACGACCGTCCGCGTATCTCATCGCCGACGATCGCGCGATCGCCTACCGCATGCGCTCCGATTCCTGGGACGGCATCGTCGACATCGACAATCCTGCCGTCTCGCGGCTGCACCTCGGAGAGTTCGATGCGATCTGGGCCGAGAGCGAGCCCGGCTTCAATCTGCGGATCGCGAGCCGCGAATGACCGCCGTCGCGTCGAGGCTGCCCGCTATAGTCGCGGGTATGCGCCGCTCACCGGACGTCACGGTGGCCGCGATCGCGGAACGGAACGGCCGCTTCCTCGTCGTCGAAGAACGCATCGCCAACCGCCTCGTATTCAACCAGCCGGCGGGCCACGTCGAGGAACACGAGACGCTGCTGCAGGCAGTCGTGCGCGAAACGCGCGAAGAGACGGCGTGGCGATTCATTCCTCGGGCCCTGCTCGGCGCATACCGTTGGCACAGGGCTCGCTCGCGGCGGATCACGCTGCGTTTCGCGTTCATCGGTGAGGTCGTGGACCACGACGTCGGGCAGCGGCTCGACCGCGGCATCGTCCGTACGCATTGGCTGACGCGCGACGAGCTGCTCGGGCGCGAACTCCGTCTGCGCAGCCCGCTGGTCCTGCGCTGCATCGACGATTACCTGGGCGGCCGCCGCTCGCCGCTCGAGCCCGTTGCGTCCCTCGACCTGCATACCGCCGCGAGCACCTCCGCCGAGACCGTCTGAACCCCCTCACCCTTCCCTCTCCCCCGCATGAAGGGGGAGAGGGTGCCGAAGGCGGGTGAGGACGCGGCCTACAATGATGGCCATGTCCGTCAAATCCTCCGAGCGCGTCGTCGTCGGCCTCTCCGGCGGCGTGGACTCGGCCGTCGCCGCGCTGCTTCTCAAGGAGCAGGGCCTCGACGTGCACGGCCTCTTCATGGCGAACTGGGAAGAGGACGATGAGTACTGCACGGCCGCCCAGGACTTTCAGGACGCTCGCGCCGTCGCACAAGAGCTCTCCATCCCGCTGCACCGGGTGAGCTTCGCAGCCGCTTACCGGCAGCAGGTCTTCGATCACTTCCTGCGCGAGCATCGCGCCGGGCGGACGCCGAATCCGGACGTGCTCTGCAACCGGGAAGTGAAGTTCGGTCTCGCATTGCCGTATGCGCACCGGCTCGGTGCGCGCTGGTTCGCAACCGGACATTACGCGCGCATCGAAGGTGACGGCACGGGCGCCGTGCACCTGCTGAAGGGGCGCGATGCCGCGAAGGACCAGTCGTACTTCCTGCACGCGCTCCCCTGCGAGCAGCTCGCCGCCACGCTCATGCCGCTCGGTACCCTCCACAAGCACGAGGTCCGCGACCGCGCGCGCCGTGCGGGCCTGCCGGTATTCGACAAGCCTGACAGCACGGGGATCTGCTTCATCGGCGAGCGGCCGTTTCGTGATTTTCTGGGTCGCTATCTGGCCGACGAACCCGGAGAGATCCTGAGCGCGGACGGTGAATCGCTCGGCGCTCACCGCGGACTTGCCTTTTATACGCTCGGGCAGCGCGAGGGGTTGCACGTCGGAGGCCGTCGCGGGCGCGACGAAGCCCCCTGGTACGTGGCGGCGAAGGATGCCGTCCGCAACGCACTCATCGTCGTGCAGGGTCACGATCACCCGCTCCTCACGAGCCGCGAGCTCACGACAGGTCCGATGCATTGGCTCATGCCGGCACCGCCCTCCGGGCCGCTTCGCTGCGCGGTGAAAGTGCGCTATCGCCAGGCCGATCAGCTCGCGCAGCTCGAGCCGCTCGCAGACGGTGCGGTGCGCATTCAGTTCGAGGACTCGCAGCGTGCAGTGACGCCGGGACAGTATGCAGTCGTGTACAACGGCGACCGGTGCCTCGGCGGCGGCGTCATCGAATCGGTCGCGAGCGCCCGATATACTTCGCAAGCTCTCGCCACGACCGCTGCATGACTGCGGAGGACACATGACGGACAGTTTCAGGGCGCGCACCACGCTTCAGGTCGACAAGCGGTCGTACGACTACTGGAGCCTCGCGGCGCTGCCGCGCGACAAAGTGGCGCGCCTGCCCTACTCGCTCAAGGTGCTCCTCGAGAATCTCCTGCGCTTCGAGGACGGCGTGAACGTCACGCGCGCCGACATCGAGGCGCTGCTCGACTGGGATGCGCAGGCCGTGCCTTCGTACGAAATCTCCTTCACGCCCGCCCGCGTCATCCTTCAGGACTTCACCGGCGTCCCGTGCGTGGTCGATCTCGCGGCGATGCGTGAAGCGATCGTGCGGCTCGGCGGCAATCCCGAAAGGGTGAACCCCCTCGCGCCGGTCGAGCTCGTCATCGACCACTCCGTGCAGGTGGACGAGTACGGATCGGCCGGGGCACTCGCGGCCAATACCAGGATCGAGTTCGCGCGCAACGCAGAGCGCTACGCATTCCTGCGGTGGGGACAGAAGGCGTTCCGCAACTTCGAGGTGGTGCCGCCGAATACCGGGATCGTGCACCAGGTGAATCTCGAGTATCTCGGGCGCGTCGTGTTCGACCGCGAGAGCGACGGCAAGCGACAGGCGTACCCCGACACGCTCGTCGGCACGGATTCTCATACGACGATGATCAACGGCCTCGGCGTGCTCGGCTGGGGCGTCGGCGGCATCGAGGCCGAAGCCGCCATGCTCGGCCAGCCCGTCACCATGCTCATTCCGCAGGTCATCGGCTTTCGACTCACGGGATCGCTCGAGCCCGGCGCAACCGCCACGGACCTCGTGCTGACGGTCACGGAGATGCTGCGCAAGAAAGGCGTCGTCGACAAGTTCGTCGAGTTCTTCGGCGATGGTCTTGCGAACCTGCCACTCGCGGATCGCGCCACGATCGCGAACATGGCACCTGAGTACGGCAGCACGTGCGGAATCTTCCCGATCGACGAGGAGACGATTCGCTATCTCGAGCTTTCGGGACGATCGCGCGAACAGATCGATCTCGTGACCGCGTACGCAAAGGCGCAGGGTCTCTGGCGCGTCAACGGCGCAAAGCCCGCCACATACACCGACGTGCTCGAGCTCGACCTCGGCAGCGTCGAGCCGAGTCTCGCCGGTCCGCGCCGTCCGCAGGATCGTGTCGCGCTCAAGAACGCGAAGAGCGTGTATCGCGCCGCGTTGGGCAAGATGGCCGAAGAGCGCGCGCAGAAGATTCCCGGCGCGAGCGGCGTCGCACGCATTGCGCTCGACGGGGAGAGCGTCGAGCTGCGCGACGGCGCGGTGCTGATCGCGGCGATCACGAGCTGCACGAACACCTCGAATCCTTCGGTGATGCTCGGTGCCGCCCTCCTCGCGCGCAACGCGCGCAAGCGCGGATTGAAATCGAAGCCCTGGGTGAAGACGAGCCTGGCACCCGGTTCGCGCGTGGTCACGGACTACCTGAAGAAGTCCGAGTTGCTAGACGATCTCGGCGCGCTGGGCTTTCACCTCGTCGGCTATGGTTGCACGACCTGCTTAGCGGAAGGCACTCCCGTCTTGCTCGCTAACGGGACGGCGGTGCCCATCGAACGGCTGCCCGGTGCCGGCGGCGTCACCCTCCTCGGACCCACCTCGAATGGAAAGCTCACGCGAGCGGTTCAGAGTGAGCTGATCGCGCAAGGCGAGCGCGAGTGCGTTTCGGTCATCCTGCAGGATGGCCGCAGCCTCACCTGTACGCCGGACCACGAAATTCTCTGCGCGGACGGACGCTGGGTCCGCGCCGATGATCTCGTGCCGGGCGGGGATCGCGTCCTTATGGGTCTCGAAGCGCCGCTCGACGAGCCCGGCTCCGACGATGCTGCTTATGTACTCATGGCGGGTAAGGAGCGCTTCTCGATGGAGAACGAGCACGAGCGCGTGCGCATGCTCGCATTCGCACGCCTCCTCGGCCACCTGCTCAGCGACGGTTCAATCAGCGTGGAACATCAGGCCCAGATGCACGTGGGACAGGCGCTCGATCGCGAAGCCATCCTGAGCGACGTCGAGCTCCTCACCGGAAAGCGTCCGGCCGCTGCGCGCTACAACAAGCGCACGTGGATGATCGTCCTGCCGCAAGAGCTGACCGATGCCGTCATCGACCTGCCGGGCGTGCGCGTCGGCAGGCGCATCACGCAGCCCGCCACACTTCCTGCGTTCGTGCTGGAAGAGCGCTGTCCGACCTCAGTGGTACGCGAGTTTCTGGGCGGGCTCTTCGGCGCCGACGGGCACGCGCCGATGCTCCATCGCTGGGGTAAGGACGAGAACGAGGCCTCGCTCGAGCCCCCTGCATACTCTCAGAGCTGCACGCCCGAGCACGTCGAGCAGTTGAAGGCAACGATGCACGACCTGATCCGCCTGCTCGTGCGCTGTGGAGTGAAGGCGAAAGGCGCGACGATCCGCGAGTACCCCACGCGAAGATCGGCATCCTCTTATCCGGCAGCGCGGGATGGCGTGCCCCGCATCGAAATTCGTCTCGAGTTACCCGAGGGACTCTCTTTCGTGGAGCGTGTCGGGTTTCGGTACTGCGTCGATAAGGCGCTGCGTGCAAGCGCAGCGGCTGTGTACTGGCGCACGGTGGACACCATCAACCGCCAGCGTCTGTGGATGGCCGACCGCCTCGAGGAGCTACATCAGACCCGCTTTGAGCTGTCGTTCTCCCAAACGCGCGATCTGGCGGCGACGGAGCTCGCGGAACGGGAAACGCCCGTCTTTCCGCACTACTCGCTGCTCGAAGGCCACGATCGCTTCTCGCGCCTGCCGGCGTTTGGAGCGCGCAAGTTCCAGCCGCTACATCGAAAAAGCTGCGACTTCCCGTCCCCGGTGCAGGTATTCGAGCAGCTCGGCGCGCGTAACTGGTTTTCTCCTTTGCGGCCGGGCGATGCAACCGGCCAGTCCAAGCGTTATTGCGTCGAGAAGGATTCCCTGGCGCTTCCCACATTTGCGCTCGAGGTGGTGGATCGGCGCTCAGCGGGTAAGCACACAGTGTTCGATCTCGCGGTGAACGATCTGCATGCCTTTGTGGCAGGTACGGTGTGTGTACACAACTGCATCGGAAATTCCGGACCGCTCAAACCCGAGATCTCGGCGGGCGTCAGAGCGGGCGATCTCGTGGCGTGCTCGGTGCTCTCGGGAAATCGCAACTTCGAAGGCCGCGTGCACCCCGAGACGCGCATGAACTTTCTCGCCTCACCACCGCTCGTCGTCGCGTACGCGCTCGCGGGCTCGCTCGAGGTGGACCTGACCACCGAGGCGCTCGGCAGGGGCAGCGACGGCAAGCCCGTCTATCTGAAAGACATCTGGCCGACCGACCGTGAAGTGCAGGACACGGTGCTGCGCTCCATCGACCCGAAGATGTTCCGCGACAGCTACGCGAGCGTATTCGCGGGCGACACGAATTGGGCCGGCATCACGATCCCAGCCGGCAAGATCTACTCGTGGGATCCGAAGTCCACGTACGTCAAGAATCCGCCGTACTTCAACGGCATGTCGATGGCACCGGGAGTGGTATCGGACATCCGCGGCGCCCGCGCGCTCGCCGTGCTCGGCGATTCGGTGACTACCGATCACATCTCCCCGGCGGGCAACATCGCAAAGTCGAGCCCGGCGGCGCGCTATCTCATCGAGCAGGGCGTGAAGCCCGTCGACTTCAACTCGTACGGTTCGCGGCGCGGCACCCACGAGGTGATGATGCGCGGTACGTTCGCGAACATCCGGCTGCGCAATCTGCTTGCTCCCGGCACCGAAGGCGGCGTCACGATACACGTGCCGAGCGGCGAGCAGATGTCGATCTACGACGCGGCCATGCGCTACAAGGACGCGGGCACGCCGCTGATCGTGCTCGCGGGCCGTGAATACGGCACCGGCTCCTCGCGCGACTGGGCCGCAAAGGGCACGATGCTTCTCGGCGTGAAAGCGGTGATCGCCGAGAGCTTCGAACGCATCCACCGCTCGAACCTCATCGGCATGGGCGTTCTGCCCCTGCAGTTCAAGCCCGGTGAGAACGCGCAGAGCCTCGGGATCACCGGCACGGAGACGTTCTCGATCGAGGGTCTGACCGACAAGGCAGCCAAGGCCGTGAGCGTGACGGTCACGCCTCCGGAAGGCGGCAAGGCGCTGCGCTTCGAAGCCCGCATTCGCATCGACACGCCGAAGGAGCTCCAGTACTTCCGCCACGGCGGCATCCTGCACTACGTTTTGCGCCAGCTCGCGGCACCCGCCAAAGCCGCCTGAGGAAGGCTGCAGTCGGTGCGGGTCCCGACGCAACTTGTCAGTACGCTCAGAGAGGCCCGGCATGTCGTCGTGCTGACGGGGTCCGGCATTTCGGCGGAAAGCGGCGTGCCAACGTTTCGCGATGCCCAGACGGGCCTCTGGGCGCGGTTCTCGCCGGAAGAGATCGCGACACCCGAGGCGTTCACGCGAGATCCGGCGCTCGTGTGGCGCTGGTATCGATGGCGACGTGAGCTCGTCGAGCGCGCGCGCCCCAACGCAGGTCATGAGGCGCTGAAGGAGCTCGCGACGCTCGTCGCGCGGTTCACCCTCATCACGCAGAACGTCGACGGCCTGCATCAGCGTGCCGGCTCCACCGATCTCATCGAGTTCCACGGCAACATCATGCGGGATCGATGCAGCCGCGGATGTGGCGGGAGCGTTCCGGACCGCGCGGCCCTGGCGCCGGGAGATGATGAGCCGCCCCGCTGTCATGCTTGCGGGGCAATGCTGCGGC
>JBQTHP010000007.1:0-47687 GCA_052389755.1 Gammaproteobacteria bacterium | reverse complement strand
GCCGTCGCTGGCCGTCGCGCTCGACCGCACGGTCCATCGGCCGTCGTAGCGCAGGCGGCCGTCGCCGTCGGCGAATACGTTCCAGTCGCCCTGCGCCGACCACGCGGTATCGCCCGCCATGAACGCGACGCGCTCGCCGGCGGTCGTTTGCGCGCGCTCGACGGCCTCTCGCACGTCGATGTAGCCGGCGCCCACCTCATGGAACGCGTATCCCGGCATCGCATCCGCGGTGTCTATCAGGATCTGTTCGACTTGGTCGGGTGAGAGCTGCGGGTTCACGGAGAGCAGGAGCGCCGCGGTGCCCGCGACGAACGGCGTCGCCATGCTCGTGCCGCTGATCGTGTGGTAGTAGACCGTGTAATCGGGATGGTTCGGATCCACGACCGGGCCGAGGGCACCGACTACCGTGCCAACGGCACGCGTCGAGGTGATCGAGGCGCCCGGCGCCGTGATGTCCGGATGCTTGATGGCATCGCCGGCGACGCCGCGGCTCGAGAAATCGGCGAGCTGCTTCGTGCTGGTGCCGGCCGCAACGTTGACCACCCACGGCGCGATGGCGTACTGATTGAGCGTGTCCTCATCGGGGCCGCTGTTCGAAGCCGCGAAGGTCACGACCATGCCGCGGCTGTAGGCCTCGTAGGATGCGCGATTGATCGGATTGCTCGGATCGAATGCGTTGCCGTCGCCGCCGCCCCAGCTGTTGGTGATGATGTCGATGCCGTAGCGCTGCTGATTGGCGAGACTCCATTCGAAGCCCAACAGCGCGTGGAATATCGAGAGTCCCTCGCCGGCGCCCAGGCCGATGAGTGTGGCCTGCGGCGCGATGCCGGCGTAGAAAAATGGCCGCCTGGAATCCCCGCCCGATGCCGCGCCGGTGCCGCCGGCGGTGCCCGAGACGTGAGTGCCGTGGCCGCTCGAGGTGTCGGTATTCGGCACGTTCTCGATGAACATCGAGGTTCCGATGAGCCCGAGATCGCCGACGAGCTTCACGTTCTGCGTCACCTTGCTGCCGAACGCGAGGTCGGGATGGTTCGCATCGATGCCGGAGTCGAGCACCGCGATCGTCGAACCCGCGCCCCTGACGCCGAGCTGGTCGTGCACGTAGTGCCCGCCTGTGATCTCGCCGGATGTGTGATTCGAATAGGTCAGAGGCGCATTGAAGTAGATGCTCTCGACGGAATCCCAGGTGCCGACGGTCCGAATCTGGGCGGTCGTAAGCACCGTGCCGGCCATGGAGAGCTGCGGCAGCGGAGAGAAGCGCGCCCCCAGGCTCGCAAGCGCGGCGGAATCGCCCGGTCGTTTGAACGTAATGACGACTTCGTGCGGACCGGGTCCCGCCGCAAGACGCTGCTCGAGCACCGGATCGACGACGGCTGCCGCCGAGGCGACGCCTGCCAGGAGAAGCGTAGCGGTAATGAACAGGATTCGTGTGACTGCGTTCTGCATGACTGCGCGCCTTCGGGAGTCTGTCCCGCATGCTCACGGAACGTGAGCGTGACGGGCGGCCGCAGCAGCAAGACATGTACCCGAGCAGCTCAGCGGCGAAGCGGCGGCAGGCGCTGTTCGATGAGCGTGGCGGCGGCGTCGAAGTCGGCGATGCCGCCTCGGGCGCCGGCATCGAGCTCGTCGAGGATCTGCGCCTGCACGAGCCCGCGCCGCTGCGCCGCGGCATAACCGATCTCGGGGTGGAACATCACCATCGAGTAGCGCGGAATGAAACGATCCGGATGACGCCGTTCGAGCTCCAGCGCGAGCAGCTTCTGTCGCTGGAATTTCGCATCGAGCACCGTCGCGCGCATCTCGACGTAGTTCTCGAGGGCCATCGCCGCGATCGCCTCGGCGTCCGGGCGACGCACGCGCTCGAACTCCGCAAACAGCGCCGCCCAGTCGTCGAGCTGGTCGAGCAGCTCGTCGAACAGCACGCAGTCCTCGAACGCCGCGTTCATGCCTTGCCCGTGAAACGGCACGATGGCGTGCGCGGCATCGCCGAGCAGCAGCACCTCGCCGCGCACGTGCCAGGAGCTTGCGTAGATCGTGCCGAGCTCGCCCTGCGGATGCGCCGCGAATTCGGCAGCGAACGCCGGCATCAGCGCTATAGCATCCGGAAACTCCCGCTCGAAGAACCGTCGTGCTGCGGCCGCATCGCGCAGCGTCTCGAAGCTCACGGAGCCGCGCTTCGGCAGGAACAGCGTCGCGGTGAAGCTCGCATCCGGGTTGGGAAGCGCGATGAGCATGTAGCCGCCCCGCGGCCAGATGTGCAGTGCCTCGGGATCGAGCGCGTGCATCCCGTCGATCGCGGGGATCGTGAGCTCCTTGTAGTCGTGATCGAGCAGCGCCTCGCGCACAGTGAGATGCCCCGCATCCTCCAGAGATCGGCGCACCGCCGAGCCGGCGCCGTCGGCGGCAACCATCGGTGAGAGTGCTGCGTCGTACTCGTCCCCGGAGCGCGCATCGCGAAGGCGCAGCGTGCCGGAGGCCGGGCGCGCGGCGATGCAGCTCTGCTCGAACCGCAACGCGACGTTCGCGTGGCGCGCAGTCTCCTCGATCAGCACGCGATTCAGCGCCGCGCGTCCGACCGAATAGTTGATCTCGTGCGGACGCTGGCCGTAGGGCTGCATCTGCGTTTCACCCGAGCGCTCATGGATGCACCGGCTGCGCATCGGCAAGGCGAATGGCCGCACGCGCTCCATGACGCCCGCACGTTCGAGTGCGCGAATACCGCGAGCGGCGAGGGCGAGGTTGATCGAGCGACCGGCGTCGGGCTGCGCCTGTCGCGGGTCGGGTCGCTTCTCGTAGAGCGCGACCGCGAAACCGCGCCGCGCGAGGAACAGCGCGAGCAGCGCGCCCGCAAGCCCGGCGCCTACGATCGACACCGGCCGCGGCGTCATCGTCCGTCCTTCAACGCCTTTCCGAGCCGCTCGACGAACGAGAACACGTCTTCGAAGCCGTTGTAGAACGGCGCCGGCGCGATGCGGATGATGTCCGGCTCGCGCCAGTCGCACACGGCGCCGCCGGCGCTCAGAAGCTCGAAGACGCGTTGCGTCCGGGCACGCGCTCCGTCCACGCGCAACGACATCTGGCAGCCGCGAGCCGCCGCATCCTTCGGCGTGACGACCTGCACGTCCGGCACACGTACAAGGAGAGCGTCGAGGTATGAGGAGAGCTCGAGCGATTTCTCGCGCAGGCGCGCCAGGCGCGCCTCGCGAAAGAGCTCGAGCGAGGCGAGGAGCGGCGCGGCGCTCAGGATCGGTGGATTGCTGACCTGCCACCCGGCCGCGCCCGGCATCGGGCGAAACCCCGGCAGCATCTCAAAGCGCGAGGCCGGATCGTGTCCCCACCAGCCGGCCAGGCGCCGGACATTCGGATCGCCGCCGTGCCGGTCATGCACGAAACAGCCGCCGATCGCGCCGGGGCCGGCGTTGAGGTACTTGTAGCTGCACCACGCCGCGAAATCCGCGCCGCTCTCGTGCAGCGCAAGCGGTACGTTGCCGATCGAATGGGCGACGTCGAAGCCGATGCGCGCGCCCGCGCGATGCGCGGCGCGGGCGATGCGTCCGAGATCGAACACCTGGCCGGTGCGGAACTGCGCGCCCGGCCACAGCACGAGCGCGATCTCCTTGCCGCGCTCGTCGAGGAACGCCTCGAGCTCGCTTTCGTCGAACAGATCGGTGCCTGCGGTGGGCGCAAGCTCGACGAGTGTCTCGCCGAGGCCGAGCCCGTGCCAGGCGATCTGCGACGCGACAGCGTGCCGATCCGATGAGAACGCGCCAGCCTCGATCAGGATCTTCGCCCGCCCTGACAGCGGTCGATAGAAACTCGCCATCATCATGTGCAGGTTCACGGTGAGCGAGTTCATCGCGACGACTTCGGAAGCCTGTGCGCCGGCCAGCTCGGCAAGCGTCGGGTTGAACTGCTCGTGATAGTCGATCCACGCGCGACGCGCGGCCGTGTGACCCATGACGGCGAGCCGCGCCCAGTTGTCGAGCTCCTCGAGCACGCGATCGCGCGCCGCGAGAGGCTGCAAGCCGAGCGAATGGCCGCACAGATAGAGCAGATCGCCCGAAGCCGACTCAGGATGCGCAAACTTCGCGCGAAATGGCCGCAGCGGATCAGCCGCGTCGGCGCGGCGTGCGGACTCGCGTGTCGAGTCGGGATTCATGCAAGCAGTCGATAGAGCAGGGGACGGCTCGGAACCGCATCGCCGCCGAGCGCCGGAACGTGCAGCGCGAGAAGATACGCGCCGTCCGCTGCGGCATCCGGAACGTAGGCGAGCTCGGTCACGGTGCAATGGGCGCGTCGCGCATCGGCGGACGAGCGGCTCGCGGGCGGCAAGCCGAAGAAGAGCCGGTGAGCCGTCAACCGGCCCTCATCGTGCGTGCGGTCGAGCGATGGGGTATCGAGCACGAGGTGCTCGATGCCGCGTGAGACGACCTCTTCCATCGCCTCGCGACTGAAATAGGGTGCTACGGCATCCGTGTGATCGCGTGTTCGCTTCGCCGGGTCGTTCGGCAGCGTTCGCACGACGAGCGCTTGCGGGTCGAGCAGCAAGCCGGACGCGCCGATGGCACGCGCCCAGGCACCGAAGAGGGCGCGCTGCGTGATGAGCGGATCGGCGCTGTGCGGGAAGGGGTCCGAGGATTCGCTCGTGGTATACGCGGCCTCGGGCTCCACGGACACAAGCAGCGCGGCGAGCAGGCCCCGCGGCACGAGGCGGTGTGCATCGAGCGGCTCGCGCGTCAGGTGCCCGACGCCTTCAGTGTGCGTACCGTTGCAGTGCGGAGTGAGCGTGATCGTGCGGCAATTGCAGCTCGCGCCGCGTGCCACGTCGCCCTCGAACCTGCCGGCAACGAAGGCTTGCGAGCGCGCGGGCGGCGCGCCGAAGTGCCGCGGTTGGGGGCCGTCGAATTCGAGCGGGATCGCGAGATCGATCGGTTGCGCGAGATCGATCGCGACCTCCCGATCACCGACGATCACTCGCGTGATCAATCCGGCGGCTCCATCACCTGCCCGCATCGCCGGCATGTTCGCCGCTCGAGGCTGTCGTAGAAGCGTCGGAACAGCGGCGGGAACTGGGTCTCGATGTCCTCGAGCGCTAAGAACTCCTCATGGAGAAGCTGATTGCAGCGCTCGCAGTACCACTGAAAGCCGTCGAGCTCGCCCGCGCGGCGCTCGCGCTCGATCACGAGCCCGACCGTATTGGCGTAACGTTGCGGAGAATGCGGGACGCCCGGCGGCAGCAGCAGGATCTCGCCCCGGGCGATCGGCACGTCCACCGGTTTGCCGTCCTGAATGGTCTTCAACAGCATCGATCCTTCGAGCTGATAGAAGAACTCCTCGGCGGGATCCACGTGGTAGTCCTTGCGCGCATTCGGCCCGCCGACGACCATCACGATGAATTCGCTGTCGGCGAACACGCGCTTGTTGCCGACGGGCGGTTTCAGCAGATGCCGGTTCTCGTCGATCCAGCGCCTGAAATCGAATGCGTGCAGCGGCCGCATTCGCGTATGGTACGCGAGGTGCGTACCTTGACGATCGTAGCGTTGCTCGGTCTCCTTGCGGGCTGCGGCGGCTGGCCGCACCTGCGCTGGCCATGGAGCGCGCCGGCCCGGATCGCGCCTGAGGCGGCAGCCAGCGAGCTCGTGATCACGGGTGCGGCGGGCGAAGTGGTGACGACGTTCCCCCAGTACTGGCAGCGCAATACGCTCGTGATCGACATGCAAAGCGCGGGCCGCGCGGGCAGCGTAACGATCGCGCCGCGGCCGGGCGGAACCTGGCCCGTGCGGCTCGGGTTTCGTGTGCGGCCGGGCAACTTCGGGACGCTCGACGTGCGCGGTGAGCAGCGCGTGCTGCTGCCAATCGCGTCGGAGGGGGCGCAGCTCATCGATCTGGAGCTCGCGCCCGGAATGTACTCGGGCGGCACGGAGCGCCTTTCCGTTACGTGGGCACCCCCTCACCCATCCCTCTCCCCGCTTCCGCGGGGAGAGGGTGCCGAAGGCGGGTGAGGGGTTTCACCCGGCGGCTGATACTCGCGGCAGAGAATACTCACGGGATCGGCATCGCGATCCAGATCGAGTGCGGTGAGCGCACCACCCCAGACGCATCCCGTATCGAGCCCTACCACGCCGCGCTCGCGGTAGAAGCCGAGTGTGGACCAGTGTCCGAAGATTACACGGGCGTCGCGGCTGCGCCGGCTCTCGAATTCGAACCACGGGCGAAACGGACCGGTCGAAGATCCGGGATCGGGCGCTTCCTTCAACTTGAGGTCGACGCGGCCGTCGGCCGCGCAATAGCGCATGCGCGTGAAGGCGTTGATCGCGAACCGCAGACGCTCGATACCCGCGAGCCGCGAGCTCCAGCCGTCGGGCTGATCGCCGTACATCTCGTCGAGCAGGCCACGCGCGTCGCGGCGCAAGGCAGCCTGAACCTCGCGCGAAAGCTCGAGGGCATCGCGCACGGTCCACTGCGGAATCAGTCCCCCGTGGACGAGCAGGTCGTTCGCGTCCGCATCGTGATGCGCAAGCGGCTGCGCGATCAGCCACTCGAGCAGCGCATCGCGGTCGGGGGCAGCCAGAACCGCCTCGAGCGTGTCGCCGCGCTTCGTCTTTCTGCGGCTGCCGAGCGCGAGCGCCAGAAGATGCAGGTCGTGATTGCCCAGCACGACGACCGCGTTCGCGCTCAGGGCCCGCACGAAGCGCAGCACTCCGAGCGAGTCGGGGCCGCGATTGACGAGATCGCCGACGAACCAGAGGCGGTCGCGGTCGGCGGAAAACCCGATCCGCTTCACGAGCGCGCGCAGCTCATCGTGGCAACCCTGCACGTCGCCGATGGCAAACCGAGTCAACAGCTATTTCCTAATGGAGCACGCCGGGCATGGCGAGGCGGAACGGCGGGATCGAGGCATCGAACCGCTCGCCGTCATCCCCGATCATCTGATAACTGCCCTGCATGGCGCCGACCGGCGTCTCGATCACCGCGCCGCTCGAGTAGCGAAAGCCCTGCCCGGGCTTCAAGTGCGGCTGCTCGCCGACGACCCCGTCGCCGCGCACTTCCTGCACCTTGCCGTTCGCGTCCGTGATGACCCAATGCCGCGTCAGAAGCTTCGCCGGCACGCGGCCTTCGTTGCGGATGGTGATCGTGTAGGAGAACACGAAGCGTCTCTCCTTGGGATCCGACTGCTCCTCGAGGTAGGTCGTTTCGACCTCGACGCGGATGTTGCGCTCGATTTCCATCAGCGACACGTTCAGCTCCTCGGCCTTCCGCCGACGCGTACCGCGAGGACGTCGCATGGAGCGGCGTGCAGCACCGTATCTTCGGTCAAGTTGACGAGGATCGACAGGCCGTGCCGCTCTCTGCTGCCGAGCACGATGAGATCGGCGCTGCGCTCGCGCGCGATCCGCACGATCTCGGACTTCACGTTGCCTGCCTCGACGCGGCAGCGCGCGGTGGGCAGGCCCAGATCGGCGGCAAGCGCAGCGAGGCGCTGTCTCGCACGCTCGAGCAGCTCCTCCTCGATCTGCACCGCCGGCATGAGGGTTTCGCCCATCGACTCGACCGGAACGAACTCGACGACGTGCAGCAGCTCGACCTCGGCGCCGAGAAGCGCGGCGAGATTCTGCGCCCTCCGGGCGATGATGAGGCTGTCTTCGCTCAGGTCGACGACGAGCAGGATGCGTCGATAGCCGGACATGCCCGCCAAGCTATAGCCGACCGGCCGAGTTCGCAAGCGCGCCGAACTGCTCCGGCGTGAGGGTCTCCGGTCGGGCACCCGGATCGACGCCGGCCGCGCGCATCGCGTGCTCTTCCACGTGCCCGCGTAGCGCATTGCGAAGCGTCTTGCGCCGCTTCGAAAAGGCTGCGGCGACGACCGCGCCGAATCTTGCGTCGACGGCGAATGCCGGCTCTCTTCGCACGATGAGGCGCGCCACGGCGGACCACACCCGCGGCGGCGGCTGAAACGCGCCGGGTCCCACCTCGAACAGGCGCTCGATGCGCACCCACGGCGCGAGCATCACCGTGAGACGACCGTATTCCGCGGTGCCGGGCAGTGCCACCATGCGATCGACGACCTCCTTCTGCAGCATGACGTGCAGGTCTTCGAAATACGCGCTCGTCCCGAGCAGGCGAAAGAGGAGGGGCGTAGAGATGTTGTACGGGAGGTTGCCGACGACCCGCAGCCGACCGCTGCCCTGACTTGCGAGCGCACCGAAGTCGAACTCGAGCGCATCGGCCTCGTGCAGGGAAAAGCCGGATACGCCCGCGAAGCGCTCACGCAGCTCCGAAGCGAGCCCACGGTCGACCTCGATCGCATCGAGCGCACCCGCCGCATCGAGCAGCGCACCCGTGAGCGCGCCGCGCCCGGGTCCGATCTCGACGAGCCGATCCCCGCGCCGTGGCGCGATCGCGCGCACGATGCGCTCGATGATGCCGGGGTCGTGAAGGAAATGCTGGCCGAAACGCTTACGCGCGGGGAATCGCGACATTCGTCATTTTCGCGTGATTTCGAGCGCGAGCGCGATGGCGGCCGCGAGGCTGCCCGCATCTGCGCGGCCCGTGCCGGCGAGATCGAGCGCCGTACCGTGGTCCACCGAGGTGCGCACGATCGGCAATCCGAGTGTCACGTTGACCGAATGTCCGAAGCCCGCATGCTTCAGCACGGGCAATCCCTGATCGTGGTACATCGCGAGCACGGCGTCGTAGCGCTCGAGCGTCTTCGGCACGAACACCGTATCGGCCGGCAGGGGCCCATCGATCTTCACGCCCTGCGCGCGACAGGACTCGAGCGCCGGGCCGATGATGCGCAGCTCCTCATCGCCGAGGTGCCCGCTCTCACCCGCGTGAGGATTCAATCCGCAGGCGGCGATCCGCGGCGCATTCATCCGCCACGCGGATTTCAGCCCGCGATCGAGAACGCCGACGATGTCGATCAGCTTCTCGACACTCAGGGCCCGACTCACGTCCTTGAGTGGCAGATGAGTCGTCGCGAGCGCAACGCGCAGCGTACCTGCCACGAGCAGCATGACCGGCAGCGGCGCCTGCGTGCGCGCAGCGAGGTACTCCGTGTGTCCCGTGAATGCGATGCCCGCGTCGTTGATCACGCTCTTCTGCACCGGCGCCGTGACCATCGCGTCGAACTCCCCGCCGCGACAGCCGTCGATCGCGCGATCGATCAGGGCGAGCACATACCGCGCGTTGCGCGCATCGAGCTCCCCGGGCCGACTCGGCACGGCACACGGCACATGCAGCACACGCAGCGTGCCCACCGCGTGCGGTTGCGGACGCTTCGGGTCGTAATCCCGAAGCTCCACCTTCGATCTGGTGAGCCGCGCACGCTCGGCGAGCAGCTCATGGTCACCGAGGCACACGAGCTCGCACGCAAGGGGTTGGCGGGCGATCTCGAGGCACAACTCCGGCCCGACTCCCGCCGGCTCGCCGGAGGTGAGCACGATCTTCGGTAGCTTGCCGATGACGCTCATACGAACGGCCTACAGCCTACAGCCAACAGCCCGGAAGAAGACCCGCACAGCGCGTCAGCGCTTCAGCCCGGCGTCTGAGCGCCGTCGAGCTTGTACTCGACGTAGGCTTCGTCCCTCAGCCGCCGCAGCCACAGCTCCGTTTCCTCGTCTGCCTTGCTGTCCCGGATCTGCATCGCGGCTTCCCGGCGCACGAGCTCTTCGGTGTTGTCGAACTGTCGGCGGCCGAGCAGCTGGACGATGTGCCAGCCGAACTGGGTCTGGAACGGCTGGCTGATCTCGTTTTCCGAAAGGCTCTGCAGCGCGCGCTCGAATTCCGGCACGAAGGTGCCCGGGTTCGTCCAGCCGAGATCACCGCCCTGGGTGGCGGAGCCCGGATCCTCGGATGTCGTGGATGCGAGGCCGCTGAAATCCTCGCCCTTCAGGATTCGATCGCGCAGCTCGGAGAGTTTCTGCTGCACCGTGGCGTCGTCCTGCAGCGCATTCGGCTTCATGAGGATGTGCCGGGCGTGCATCTGATCGACGACGGTCTGCTGCGAGCCGCCGCGCACTTCGTTCAGCTTCACGATGTGGTAGCCGGTCGGCGTGCGCAGCACTTCGCTGACCGCACCCGGTTTCAAGGTGGCGATCAGCTCCGAGAGCACCGTGGGAAGCTCGGAGCCCTTACGCCAGCCGAGCGAGCCGCCTTCGAGCGCGGTCTGGCTGTTCGAGTGCGCCACGGCGAGCCGTGCGAAGTCCTCGCCGCTTGCGGCGCGGCGCTGCACTTCGGCGGCGCGAGCCGCCGCCTCTTCGAGCTGTTCGGGCGTCGCCGCCTGCGGTACGGCGATGAGAATGTGAGAGACGTTGAACTCGTCGCGCTCGGACGGCCGGCCGCGCCGGCGCTCGAGGAACTGGTCGATTTCGCGCGGCGTCACGACGATGCGCTGGAGCACGTCGCGCTGCCGAAGCAGGTTGAGCGTCAGCTCCTTGCGTACCGAATCGCGATACGAGGCGTAGTCGATGCCCTGCTCCGCGAGCGCCTCGGGCAACTGCGAGAGCGTGATGCCGTTGCTCCTCGCGACATCCTGCAGTGCGCCGTTCACCGTCTCGTCGGGCACCTTGAGCCCCGCGCGCTCGGCACGCTGCGCCTGGATCTCCTGGAGGACCAGTCGCTCGAGCACCTGCTGGCGCATCACGTCGGGCGGAGGCAGGTCTAGTTTCTGTGCCCGCAGGCGCGCGCTGATGAGCGCGACCTGCTCGTCGAGCTCGCTCGCGAGCACGATGCCGTCATTGACCACCGCGGCGACGCGATCGAGCAGCACGCCGCGCGGTTCCGGCGTCTGGGCAGGTGCGAGCGCCGCCGCGGCGCTCGCGAGAAGGAACAGGGCAGCCCGGCGGATCACGACTGTAAATCCTTGCGGCTTCAGAGGCTTGAACGGGGGCGCGAGTATCCCCGAATCGCTCCTTCGAGGAAAGCGTCGGCGGCAGATCCGACACTTGCGAGTCCGGTGAGTTCCAGCTGCAGGTACACGCCCGTGTCCTGCTCGCCAGTGCGGCTGCTCACAGAGCGACGTCCGACGAGGCGAATCCGCCAGCAGCAGGCCTTGTATTCGAGCCCGGCGAAGCGCTCGATCGAGGTCTCATCGCGGAGCGAATACACGAGCCGCGAATACAGGCCCCACCGCTGCCCGATCGACCATGCCGTCGAGCCTTCCACCTGATCGAGCAGGTCGCGGTCATAGCTGTAACCGAGATTGATCACGTTCTCGGGACCGCGGCGATACTGAAACTGCGCCTGGGCGCGTTCGCTCTGCGAAGCTTCCGGATTCCACTGCATGGCGAGATCGAGGCTCAGGTTTCTGTAACCGGCAAGCCCGAGCTGCGCGATCAGGTCGGACTCGCTGCGTGTGCTGACGGTCTCGCCCGGGATCAGCACGCGCGGCGGATCGAGGTAGTACGTCTGGCTGACGGTCGCGACCAGGAACTGTGTGCCGGTGTCGGCGTCGAGCAGGCGCGTCGTCGTCCCCACGGTCAGCTGATTCGCGTCGCCCACGCGGTCCCCGCCGACGTAACGGTTGGTGCGGAACACCTGCGCGACGTTCAGATCGGGCAGCGCCGTGTCGAACAGCGGCAGCGCGTCCTGCTGCCGAAAGGGAACGTACGTGTACTGAACACGCGGTTCGAATGTCATGCGCCGCGCAGCGTTCGCGCCCGACGGGCGCTCGAAGGCAAGCCCGGTGTCGAGACTCGCGGTCGGCAACGAGCGCGACGGTGAGTCCGGCGCCCCCGGGAGGACGTCGTCGAGTGCGTACTCCGTGTAGCGCCACGCGACCGACGGACGCACGAACCACCCGCCGCCGGTGAGGTCGAGCGCAATGCCCGGCGCCGCATCGAAGCGCCAGCCGGTGACCCCGATCGCGCGCTCGAAGCTCACGATCTCGGAGTCGAATCCGTAGCGCAGCCGCCGCCCGGGTCCGATGCCGAACTCGGCGCCGGCGACGATGCGCGGCGCGCGCGCATACGGCCGGTCCGTCTCTACGAGCGTCCGTTCGATCGTCTGAAAGTGCTGCGCCTCGCCGGCCAGGCGCCAGTTCTGGCCGCGGTACGAGAGGCGCGCCAGGCGCTCGACGAAGGGCACGCTCGTGTCTTCGGGTCCGCGCCCCAGGTCTTCGAAATACGAGTCGTCGCTCACGTTCGCCGCATCGATCGTGAAGCGGAATTCGCGCGGGAGCCGCGAGACGTGGCGGAGATGCACGTGGTTGCGATCGTCCTCGAAAATGCGATCCGACGCCAGGTAGTTGAAGTCGAACGTGCCGTGCTGCGCACGCGTGAGATAGCGCAGCTCCCCGCTCAGGTCGACGCCGCGTCTGTCGTAGAACGTGGGTTCGAAGGTGAGATCCGCATTCGGTGCGATGTTCCAGTAGTACGGCAGGGTGAACTGTGCGCCGCTCCTGCTCGAATGCCCCACGCTCGGAAACAGGAAGCCGCTCTTTCTTTCGTCGCCGAGCGGAAAGGACAGTCGCGGCAGATACAGGATCGGGACGCGCTTGAACTCGACGCGCGCGTTTCGCCCGGTGCCGAGCCTGCGCCTGGTGTCGAGCGTGATGGAGCCGGCGCGCAGACGCCAGGCGATGTCGTCCACGGGGCACGACGTGAAGCTCACCCGGTCGAGCTCGATGACCCCGCTCGGGGAGAGCTCCACGGCGCCCGCCTCGCCCCGTGCGGCACGCTCGCGCAATTCGAACGTCGCGGCGTTGAACCGCGCTCCTTCCACCGCGGAATACGTTCCGTCGTCGCCCACGACGCGCACGATCGGATCGCGATACTCGACCGCGCCCTCGACCTCGAAGGCCGAGGCTTCGGCGTCATAGCGCACGTCCTGGGCGCGGATCTCGCGATTGCCCTGACGCACTCGCACGTTGCCCTTCAGCGTCGCATCGCCGTCTATGCCGAATAGCGCCGAGTCGCTCGATATATCGATGCGCTGATCCAGTGGATCAGCCTTCAGCATCTCCTCCCACTCTTCGCCCGCGAGACTCGCGCCGGGCGGTGGGCACGAAGTTTCCGCGGCAGGCGCCGCCGACGGCCACGCAGCCACAGCACAGCCCACGAGCGCGGCAGCACGGCACGCGGAACGCAAGCCGCGGCGCGACTGCGCACTTGAGCACGCTTTCGGCATTTACAGGATCATTATAATGACGATCCATGCTGCAGACCGACGCGCGACTCGGGCTCATTCAGGACTGGCTGTCGCGCGAGCTCGGCCTCACCGTCGAACGCATCGAGCCGGCGTCGGTCGACGCGAGCTTTCGCCGCTACTTTCGGGCCTGGGCCTCGGGCACGACGCGCATCGTGATGGATGCGCCTCCCGAGAAGGAAGATGTGGGGTCGTATCTGAAAGTCACGCGGCTGCTCGAGAGCGTCGGCATGCACGTGCCGCACGTGCACGAGGCGGATGAGAGCCGCGGTCTGCTTCTGCTCGAGGATCTCGGTCACACTCATTACCTCTCGCAGCTGAAGAATGGCGGCGATCCGGAAGCGCTTTACCGAGACGCGCTCGGGGCGCTCGCCAATCTGCAGGTGCGCGGGCGCGAAGCGGCGCGTGAGCTGGCGCCCTACGATCGCGCGGCGTTGCTGCGCGAGATGAAGCTGATGCCCGAATGGTTCGCCGGGCGACACCTCGGGCTCTCGCTCACGCCGGCGGAGAACGCGCTTCTCGAGCGGACGTTCGGGTTCCTGATCGACGGGGCGCTGGCCCAGCCGCAGGTGTTCGTGCATCGTGATTATCATTCGCGCAACCTGATGGTGCTTGCCGATCGCAATCCGGGTGTGCTCGATTTCCAGGATGCGCTGCGAGGCCCGATCGGCTATGACCTCGTATCGCTGCTGAAGGACTGCTACGTCGCCTGGCCGCGTGAGCGCGTCGAGCGCTGGCTGCGCGAGTACCGCGCGGCGATCAGGGGGCGCGGCATGAACGTCGGAAGTGACGAACGCGAGTTTTTCCGCTGGTTCGATCTCATCGGCGTGCAGCGACACATCAAAGTGCTCGGCATCTTCGCGCGTCTCTGGTATCGCGACGGCAAGCCCGGCTATCTGCCCGACCTGCCGCTCACGCTCGCCTACGTGCGCGATACGGCCGCGCGTTACGTCGAGTTGCGCGACTTCTCCTCGTTCGTCGAACGGTGCATCGTGCCGGGGCTGCCGCGCGCTAACGAGCGCGCGCTCGCTCAGACGGAGCTCGGCGCATGAGGGCCATGGTGCTCGCGGCCGGCCGCGGCGAGCGCATGCGGCCGCTCACCGATCAGTTGCCGAAGCCACTGCTGCCGGTCGCCGGCAAGCCCCTCATCGGATATCACCTCGAGTCGCTCGCGCGCGCCGGCGTGCACGACGTCGTGATCAATCTGTCGTGGCTCGGGGCGAGGATCCGCGAGTCGCTCGGTGACGGCTCGCGCTTCGGCGTGCGCATCATCTACAGCGACGAGGGTCCCGTGCCGTACGAAACGGGCGGCGGAATCTTTCACGCGCTGCCGCTGCTCGGTCCGGGGCCGTTTCTGGTCGTGAACGGCGATACGTGGACCGACGTCCAGTTCGCGCAGCTCGAGGTGGGCGCCGATGCGCATGGGCGACTGGTGCTCGTGCCGAACCCGCCTCATCACCCGCGCGGGGATTTCGGCCTGGACGGCGCCACCGTCGTGGAGCGCGAGACCGACCGCTATACGTATTCCGGAATCGGCCTGTATCGACCGGAGTTCTTCCACGGGTGCGAGCCTGGGCGCTTTCCGCTTCTGCCGCTGCTTCGGCGCGCCATCGCGGCGGGCAAGCTGCGCGGTGAGGTGCACCGCGGCGAATGGCTCGACATCGGCTCGCCGGAGAGGCTCGCGGCCCTCGATGCCCGCGTCCGGGCCCGCGTGGCTAGCGGATGACGGCGGTGAGCTGATTCAGGAAGAAGTAGGCGGCGCCGAGCAACACGGCGGTCTGCCCCATCACGACGAGAAACACCCAGCGCACCAGTTCGCTCTTGATGCCGTGCATCTCCACCCTGAGTCCGTGGGTGTCGCCTTTGAGCTCTGCCCTCAGGCCATCGCTGTCGCCTTTGAGCTTCGCCCCAAGGTCCTGGATGTCGCCTTTGAGCTCTGCCCTCAAGCCGTGAATGTCGCCTTTGAGCTCTGCCCTCAGGCCCTGGATGTCGCCTTTGAGCTCGCCGCGTACGCTTTCGATTCTGACTTCGAGATCCCGCCGCAGCTCCGTGAGGTCGAGCTTGGTAGCGAGCGTGTCGCGTTGTGCGGCGAGCTCGATTTCGATGGCCTGAGCAAACGCTCGCGCCTGCGGGGCAGGCACGTCCGCCTTCTCGAGCACTTCCAGTGTCGCTGCTTGCATTCGCGTTCAGTTTTACTGCGTCCTGCAGCGGCGGCAAGCCGGATTTCGCGCCGCTTGCAGCCGTTTGTACAATGACGTTCCCGCCACGCGCAGTACATCTTCAAGTGCCTCATCTAAAAGGGATTCCTGTCGTCGAAGATCGCGGGCCGCCGCCGCGGAGCGGCGAGAAGTACGTGACTGCCCACGGCTTCACCGCGATCCGCGATGGCATCAAATCGCGGGGCGCGACCGATCGCACCGGGCTCGCGGGCAAGCCCTCGTGGCTCAAGGCGAGGGCGCCCTCGGGCGATGGCTTCCAGGCCGTGAAGGGCATCGTGCGCGAGCACCGGCTCGCGACCGTGTGCGAAGAGGCGAAGTGCCCGAACATCGGTGAGTGCTGGAACGCGGGCACCGCCACGATCATGTTAATGGGTGCGGTGTGCACACGTGCGTGCCGTTTCTGCGCGGTGGACACCGGCAACCCGCACGGCTGGCTCGATCTCGACGAGCCCGAGAACGTCGCGCGCAGCGTCGAGCTCATGAAACTCAGGTACGTGGTGCTCACCTCGGTGAATCGCGACGATCTGCCGGATGGCGGCGCGGCTCACTACGCCGCGTGTATCCGCGCCATCAAGACGCGCAATCCGTCCACGGCGGTCGAGGCCCTGACGCCGGACTTTCAGGGCGTGCTCGGGGACGTCGAAACGGTCGTGGACTCCGGCATCGAAGTGTTCGCGCAGAACGTGGAGACGGTGCGGCGCCTCACGCACCCGGTGCGCGATCCGCGAGCCGGGTACGAGCAGACGCTGCGCGTGCTCGAGCACGCAAAGTGCCATCGCCCGGGCGTGCTCACGAAAACGAGTGTCATGCTCGGTCTCGGCGAGGCGGACGACGAGATCACCGCGACGATGGACGATCTGCGCGCGGTCGGCGTCGACCTCATCACCCTGGGGCAGTATCTGCGGCCGACGCTGAATCATCTGCCCGTCGCGAGGTTCGTCGCGCCGGCCGAGTTCGACCGCTATCGCGAGCAGGCGCTCGCGCGCGGCTTCCTCGAGTGCGTCGCCGGGCCGCTCGTGCGCTCGAGCTACCGCGCCGAGCAGGCGTTGAACCGCAACAACGCGGGTCTCGGGGTGGGCGGTCTGCGATGAGCGCGGCCGCACCACTCTTGCGCGAAGCGCCCGCTCCGATCGTGCGACGCCTCGGGCGCGTCGCGTACGAGCCAACCTGGCAGGCCATGCAGCGCCTCACCGATGAGCGCGGCGCCGGCACGCCGGATGAGATCTGGTTTCTCGAGCACCCGCCCGTGTTCACGCTCGGCATGAATGCCAGGCGCGAGCATCTGCTCGCTCCCGGAGATATCCCCGTGGTGCAGATCGACCGCGGCGGACAGGTGACGTACCACGGGCCCGGACAGCTCGTCGTGTATCCGCTCGTCGATCTTCGCCGCGCCGGCCTCGGCGTGCGTGATCTCGTCACGGCACTCGAACGCGCCGTCATGGACTACGCCGCGGAGCTCGGTATCACCGCCGAATGCCGTGCGGGCGCGCCGGGTGTGTATGCGGACGGACGCAAGCTCGCGAGCATCGGCATCCGTGTGCGCCGGGGTGCGAGCTACCACGGCCTGGCGCTCAACGTGAACATGGACCTCGAGCCGTTCCGCCGCATCGATCCCTGCGGCTACCAGGGGCTCGAGATGACGCAGCTTGCGGATGCGAGCGCCGTCGCGAACGCTGCGGAGGCGGCGGACGGCCTCGAGCCGTACCTTCTGCGGCGGCTCGGATTCGCGCGCCCCCTGGTCCTATAGCACCATCATTACTTCCGGGCAGGCCGAGAGCTCGGTCGCGAGCGCGACGACCTGTTCGCGGCTCGTCGCGCGGATCGAGTACGAGATCGACACGAAATTGCCGTTCTCGCTCAATCGCTCGGTCGTAAGCTGCCGATCGAGGTCGGGAACATGGCGCGTGATGATCGCGTCGGCGCGTGTTCGCAGCGTGCCCCCGGTGCGGCCGACTACCTTGATCGGGTAGTCGGTGGGAAACGTGAGCAACGGCGATTCGCTCACCATGGCGTGTCGGCGAGCTCGCTCTTCAGGCTCTGAAACGCATCGTGCAGGCGGCGCCAGACCGCACCGGGCTTGCCGCTGCCGACCGGCTTGCCGTCGAGCATCGTCACCGGCTGCACCTCGCGAGTGGCGGCGGAAATGCAGATTTCATCGGCAGCGCGCAGCTCGGATTCGCTGACCCGGGTCGCCCGCCACGGAACGCCCGAGCGCGCTGCGAGCTCTTCGATCACGCTGCGGGTGGTGCCGGGCAGCAGCTTCCAGGATTGCGGCGGCGTGCGCAGCTCGCCACCGATCACCACGTGCACCGCAGAGGCCGACGCATCCGTGAGCTCGCCACCGCGGATCAGGATGGTCTCGTTCGCGTCGGCATCGACCGCGAGCTGCCGCAACAGCACGTTCGCGAGGAGCGCAACCGACTTGATGTCGCAGCGCGCCCAGCGCGTGTCAGGCGCGGTGATGCACGCGAGCCCGCGCTCGAGAGCCGCCGTACCCGCGATGGGAAGTGGTGCGCAGAACGCGAACACGGTGCGCGGCACGTCGGGCAACGGGGCATGATTGCGCCCGCGCTCCGCGCCGCGCGTGACCTGCCAGTACACGTACTGGTCGCCGCCGCCGTTGCGTTCGATCAGGCCCGCGAAGATGCGCTGCCAGTCCTCGCGTGTATGCGGATCGTCCATGCGTATCGCCGCGAGGCTGCGCGTCATGCGCTCGCAGTGCTGCGCAAAGCGGAATGGCCGGCCGGCGTACACGGGCATCACCTCGTACGCACCGTCGGAATAGAGAAACGCGCGATCGAACGGCGAGATCCGGGCCTCGAAGGTCGGCTCGTACTTGCCGTTCAGATAACAGACGGGCAGCGGCTCTGCCATGGAGAGGAGAGCTTACAGCCTACAGCTGACAGCCTGCAGCCTACAGCCCGGAGGGGCAGCAGCGACGCCGCGCGCACCGTTCTTCTTCTTCATTCCGGGCTGTAGGCTGTGAGCTGTAGGCTGTAAGCTTCTAATGAAGCCAGAGGGCAACCGTGTCGGTGAGCTGCGTCCACCACCCACCCTCGTTCACGGGCGCAAGCGGCACGAGCGGTGAACGCGCGACGATCTCGCCGCCCTGTGCGGCGACGACCAGCTCGCCCACCGATTGTCCGACCGAAAGCGGCGCGACGAGGGGCTCGGATACGCGTGCTTCCGTGCGCAGCTTCGCGGTCTCGCCGCGCCCGACGGTCACGTATACGTCCTGCGCCGTTCCGATCGCCGCGATCTCCTCCTCGGACTTGTAGACGCGCGGCTTCAGCACCGTCTCGCCCCGCCCCTTGATCTTCACCGTCTCGTAGAACGTGTAGCCGTAGTTGAGCAGCGCCGCGCTCGCATCCTCCCGCCCCTTCCAGGTCGGCGCGCCCATCACCACCGAGGTGAGGCGCATACCGTTGCGGTTCGCGGACGACGCGAGACAGTAGCCCGCGGACTCGGTGTGGCCGGTCTTGATGCCATCCACCGTCGGATCGCGCGCGAGCAGGCCGTTGCGGTTCGGCTGCGTGATCTTGTTCCAGGTGAACTCGCGCTGGGAGTACCAGCGGTAGTACTCCGGAAACTGCGCGATGAGCGCGCGCGAGAGCGTCGCAGTGTCGCGCGCCGTGGTGTACTGATTCGGGCTCGGCATTCCGGGGCTGTTGCCGTACTTCGTGCCTTTCATGCCGAGTCGTCGCGCGTACTCGTTCATGAGCTGCGCGAACGCCTCGTCGGTGCCGCCGACGCGCTCGGCGAGCGCGATCGTCGCATCGTTGCCCGACTGCACGATCATTCCCTGGATGAGCACCTCGACGGGGACCTGAGTGTCCACCTGGACGAAGGTGCGCGAGCCTTCCGCCTTCCACGCGCGTTTGCTGATGGTCACGGGATCGTCGAGCTTCAGCCGGCCTTCCTTCAGCGCGTCGAACACGACGTAGGCCGTCATCAGCTTCGTGATGCTCGCCGGTTCCATGGGCTCGTCGGCGCGTTGCTCGGCGAGCACGCGCCCACTGTGATGATCGACGAGGATGAAGCTGCGCGCGGCGATCTCCGGCGGTTTCGGAATCGGCACCGCTGCATACAGCGGCTGCGCTACGAGGAAGAAGAGGACGAGGCGTTGGAGCATTCTGGAATCGACCCCTTGATGGTTGTCAGGCGGCGGCATGCTAACACCGGCCGAAGAGTGGCTACCGGCTTCCGCCTTCCGTCTTCCTCCGGCCGGGAGGCGGAGGGCGGTAGGCGGAAGCCAATCAATCCATTGCCAGGTGCACATCTGCGACTCCGAGCGCGCCCAGCCGGGCAGCGAGGGCATCGAACTCCGCGACGCTCGCCACTGGCCCGACCCGCACGCGATGCAACCGCCCGCCTTCGAGCGGCGGGCGCACGACGACGCCCTGGACACCCGCGCTGCGCAGCCGCTCGGCGAGCCGCAGCGCGTTGCGTTCCTCGGCGAATGCGCCCGCCTGCACGAAGAGCTCCGGCGGCGGGGACTGCATGGCGCGATCGAGGGGCGCGGGCACGGTCGGCGACAACGTCCGCACTTCGACGAGCGCGGTGCCTTGCCGCAGCATGTCGAGTTTGGCCGCGGCGGTATACGACAGATCGATGACGCGATTGCCGACGAACGGACCGCGATCGTTGATGCGTACCACGACGCTGCGGCCGTTCGCGAGGTTCGTCACGCGCGCGTAGCAGGGAAGCGGCAGCGTCTTGTGCGCAGCCGTCATCGCGTACATGTCGTAGGCCTCGCCGTTCGAGGTGCGTGCGTTGTGAAAGCCCGGGCCGTACCACGAGGCGACACCGCGCTCCACGTGACCCTCCGCCCTCCCCAGCACGTGATAGCGCTTGCCGAACACTTCATAGAAAGGCGGATTGCCGGCGCGACTGCGCGGCTCTGCCTGCGGGATCGCATCGGGAACCGAGGTGATATCGGGCGGCGGCGGCACGGGTGTTCGCGACGGCGCGGGCCGCTGCTCGCGGCCGGCGCAGGCGCTGAGCAGCACGCACGCGATGACGCAGGCGATCGCGCCTCGCACGTGAGTCCTCGTGTGGCTCACGGCGCGGGTGTCGCCTGCCTCCGCGCTGCGATCGCCTGCGCGAGCTCGTGTACCGCCATCGCGTAGCGCGCGCTGCGGTTGTAGCGCGTGATGACGTGAAAATTCCTGAAGCCGACGCGGTAGCCGGGGCCGTCGCGCTGCTCCGCGGACACGAGCACGACGGGCGTGTCGGCGGGAACGTCCTGCACGATGCGCACGCCGGTCGCCCGCAGGGAATCCGCGGTTTCGTTGAGGTCGAGGTTGCGCGGGTCGATCGTGAACGTCGGATCCGGGTCGAGCTCGACCTCGGAGAGCACCGGTGCACCGGTTTCCCAGCCGTGTTCCTTGAGATAATTCGCTACGCTTGCGATGACATCCTCCCAGTCCTTCCACAGGTCGCGCTTGCGGTCGCCGCTTCCGTCCACCGCGTAGCGGCGATAGCTCGACGGCAGGAACTGCGCCGCCCCCATCGCGCCCGCGTACGATCCGGTAGCGGTCTTGGGATCGATCGCTTCCTCCCGGACGAGCAACATGAACTGCTCGAGCTCGCCGCGGAAGAACTCGCTGCGAGGCGGGTAATCAAACGCAAGGGTCGCGAGCGCATCGATCACCCGGTCGCGACCCGTTATGCGGCCGTAGTAGGTTTCGGCGCCAAGTATTCCGAGAACGTATTCAGGTGCGACGCCGTGTTCGGCCGCGACGCGATCAAGCAGCTCCTCGTGCGCACACCAGAACTCCATGCCTTCGCGTATGCGCTGCTCCGTGACGAACCGTTCGCGGTACTCCCACCACGGCAGGACGCGCTCGGCAGGCCGGCTGATGAGCTCGAGGATCTTCGGCTGAGGCTCGGCCTCGGCCAGGAACTCGAGCACCGTCCGCTCATCGAGCGCGTCGTTGCGGCTCGCGACGCCCTGCGCGAACGCGACGATCTCGGGACGCGCGAGGTCGAAGCGCATGGCGAAGGTGGTCGTCTTCCCGTCCTGCGCGCTCGCAGGGAGCGAGAGAAAAGACGCCGCGACGAGCGCGGCCGACAAACCCGGGACTGTCCCCATCAGCTTCCGATCAGCTTGCGGTGCGAATACAGGGACATGAGGATGCCGAATCCCGCGAGGAGCGTCACCATCGACGTGCCGCCGTAGCTGACGAGCGGCAGCGGCACGCCGACCACCGGCAGCAGGCCGCTCACCATGCCGGCGTTGATGAATACGTACACGAAGAACGTGAGCGCGAGGCTGCCCGCGAGCAGTCGCGCGAACGTGTCCTGCGTCTGCATCGCGAGAAAGAGCGCGCGGGCGACGACGAATGCATACAGCAGCAGCAGCACGACGAGACCGAGGAGCCCGAACTCCTCGCCGATCACGGCGAAGATGAAATCGGTCGAGCGCTCGGGAAGGAACTCGAGCTGCGCCTGGCTGCCGTTCATCCAGCCTTTGCCGAACGCGCCGCCGGAGCCGATCGCGATCTGCGACTGGATGATGTGATAGCCGGCGCCGAGCGGATCGGTCTGCGGGTCGAAAAAGGAGAGCACGCGCTTTCTCTGATAGGCGTGCAGGAAACTCCAGCCGAGCCATGCGCCCGCTGCGCCGAGCACGGCGAAGCCCGCCATCACGCGCACCTGCAGGCCGGCCATCACGACGACGAGCGCTCCGCCAATCGCGATCAGCACGCCCGTGCCGAGATCGGGCTGCGTCACGACGAGCGCTACGGGAACGAGAACGAGTGCGCTCAGGACCGTGAGAGACATCGCGGCCGGCGGCAGCGGCCGGTCGTGCAGATACCACGCACAGACCATCGGCACGGCGAGCTTCATGAGCTCAGACGGCTGAAAGCGGACGAACCCGAGATCGAGCCAGCGCTGCGCACCCTTGCCGACATAGCCGATGACGTCGACGATCAGGAGCAGCACGATGCCGAACGCGTAAACCCACGGAGACATCCGGCGCAGAAAATTCGGATTCACCTGCGCGAGCACGAGCATCGCTGCCGCGCCGAGCCCGAGACGCACAGCGGCGCGAGCTACCATCGCCATGCTCTGGCCCGAGGCGCTGTAGAGCACAATGAGGCCGTACAGCGCGACGAGCGCGAGGCCGACGAGCAGCGGCCCGTCCAGCTTCAGGGCGGCCAGCATCCGCGCCGTGCCCGTGAGTGTGCGCCGCGCCCGCGAGCCGCCGACGATCTCCTCGTAGATCATGGGCCCGCCCGGGAAGGCTCAGACGACCCAGACGTCTCAGACGTCTCAGACGTCTGAGTCGTCTGAGCCTTCAGTTTGCCGTCTGCATCAACGAGCCAGGCGTCCATCACCTTGCGGGCGATCGGCGCGGCCGCGCCGCTGCCGCTGCGGCCGTTCTCGACGAGCACCGCGACCGCGATGCGCGGATTCTCGGAAGGGGCGAACGCGACGAACCACGCATGGTCGCGCAGGCGCTCGTCGATCTTCTTCTCGTCGTATTTCTCGTCCTGGGCGACGCTGAACACTTGCGCGGTGCCCGTCTTGCCCGCGATCGAATAGGGCGCGCCGCGCGCGCTCGCGGTCGCGGTACCACCGTGCGTCACCGCGACCATGCCGGCGACGATGCGCTCCCACTGTTCGGGCAGTCCGACTTTCACGTCTTCCGCCACGGTCGGCGCGATGCGTCGGACCTGTCCGGACGCCGGATCGCGCAGGCCGGTCACGAGGCGCGGCTTGTAGCTCTTGCCGCGCGTGCCGACGATCGCCGTCATGTGCGCGAGCTGCAGGGGCGTCGCAGCCAGATAACCCTGCCCGATACCGAAGATCACCGTCTCGCCGGGGAACCAGACCTGCTCGGCCGGCCGCGAGAACGCGCGCTGTTTCCAGGCGCGCGAGGGCAGGAGGCCATTCTTCTCGCCGCCGATGTCGAGGCCCGTCGGCTTGCCGAAACCGAAATAACCCATGACCTCGGAAATGCGATCGACGCCGATCGCATCCGAAAGCCCGTAGAAGTACACGTCGCACGACTTCGCGATCGCCTCCTGCAGGTTCACGATGCCGTGACCCTGGGGCTTCCAGTCACGGAAGCGGTGGCGACTGCCGGGCAGCGTGAAAAATCCGCGGCAGTAGCGCTGCTGCTCGGGAACGACGACGCCGTGTGCGAGGCCGGCGAGGGCAATGATCGGTTTGATGGTCGAGCCAGGCGGGTAGACGCCGCTCAGGGCGCGGTTGAAGAGCGGCCGGTCGATGTTGTGCTGCAAGCCGTCGTACTCGGCCCGCGTCAGCCCGCGACCGAAGAGATTCGGGTCGAAGCCCGGCCGGCTCACGAGCGCGAGGACGTCGCCGTTGCGCGGATCGAGCGCGACGATCGCGCCGCGATTGGCACCGAGCGCCTGCTCGGCCGCGCGCTGCACGGCAAGGTCCATGGCGAGCAGCAGGTCCTTACCGGAGACCGATCCCTCTTCACGCAGGTCCTGTACGAGTGCGCCTTCGCGCTGCACCGAGCGGCCTTGCGCGTTGACGAGCACTTCGCGGAAGCCGTTCGTGCCGTGCAGCTCCGTCTCGAACGCGCTTTCCACCCCGAGCTTTCCGATGAGGGTGGTGCCGGAATAGGCGGCGCGATCGATCCGCTGCAGATCCTGCTCGCTGAGCGCGCTCACGTAGCCGAGCGCGTGCACCGCGAGCTCGCCGTGAGGATAGGAGCGGGCGAGTCGCGTCTTGATGTCGAGTCCGGGGAACTCGAACCGGCGCACCGCGAAGCGCGCAATCTCGTCTTCGGACAGCCGCAGCCGCACGGGAACGCTGTCGAAGGCACGGCGCGACTTCACGGTGCGCCGCACCTCGTCGACCTGCTCTTCGGTGAGCAGCCCGAGCTGCACGAGCCCCGTGAACGCAGCTTCGAGGTTCGGCACTTCTTCGCGCACGAGCTCGAGCTGATATACAGGCTGGTTCGATGCGACCAGTTCGCCGTTCCGGTCGAAGATCAGCCCGCGCGCTGCCGGCAGCGGCTCGATGCGCACCCGATTGCCCTGTGAGAGATCCGTGTAGTACTCGTGCCTTACTACCTGAAGGATGACGAGGCGGACGATGAGGGTGAGCGTCGCGGCGGCGATGAGCGTGCCCGCGATCAGCGCGCGCCGCTCGAACAGGCGCTGCTCTCCCCAGTGATCCTTGATGCGGACGCCGTGAACCATGGTGCTACACCCGAAGCGCGCGGCTGTGGGTGCGCTCGAGCACGGCGGACACGACCGGCCAGACCAGGGCGCCTGTGCCGACGTGCACCCACCTCAGCGGCGTCGTGACCGGATGGCCGCTCCAGCCGTCGATCGCGAACGCAATGAATTCGTAGAGGAACAGCGCTGCGAACAGGATGAGCATCTGCTGGAAGAGCGGCTTGGAGCGGATGCGCTGGTGCTCGCGCACCGCGATGTACGTGACGAGAGACAGGGCGAGTGCGTGCTGGCCCAGCGCCGCGCCCTGGAAGACATCGAGCGCGAGTCCGGAGAGAAATCCGAGCGTGATGCCGCCTGCGCGCGGGGCCGAGATGGACCAGTAGAGCACCGTGAGTACGAGAAACTGGGGCCGAATGACGTCGAGCCAGAACGGCAGAGGCAGCGCGGTCAGGAGCAGCGCCACGATCGCGGTCATGAGCACGCTCATCCGCGGCTCACCCATGCGCGCGCTCATTGCTCTGTCCCCTCAGCCGGCTCTTCCTCCTGCGGAGGAGCGGGTTGCTCCTGTGGAGCAGCGGGTTGGGTGACTTCGGGCGCCGTATCGTTGCTCGTACCGCCGTCAGAATCGAGAGGCGCGCGGAGGCGAGGTTGGGCCGCGCGCGCCTTCGTACCTCTCGGCCGCGACTCCGTTACGCTCTCCCGCGCTTGCGGCGAAGGGGGCTGGCCGAAGGGAGCTCTCGCCTGCGGTTGAATTGCGGCGCTGCCAGTCGTGATCTCGCCAGCGGTCGTTACCGTGGCAGGCGCAGCGGGATGTCCTTCGCGAAACCACACGAGCACCACCTCGCGGTCCTCGTCGAACCGCGCGAGGGGCGCTGCGCGCACCCGTGCGAACGGCTGCACGGCGTCGCGGCGCACTTCCGTAACGCGCGCGACCGGGTAACCGGCGGGGAACACGCCGCCGAGGCCCGAGGTCATGAGAAGGTCGTCCACTTTGATGTCGGTGTTCGCCGGCAGGTACGGCAGCACGAGTGCCGAGGCGGCTCCCCCGCCGACCGCAATGGTACGCAGCCCGGTGCGTTCGATCTGCACGGGCACCGCGTGCTCCGGGTCGGTGACGAGAATGATTTCCGCGCTCCATGGTCCGACGCGCGTCGTTTGGCCGAAAAGCCCGTCGTCGGTGAGGACTGTCTGTCCCTTGAATACGCCGTTGCGCGTGCCGCGATTGATCAGCAGCCGCTGCCGCAGGCTGTTGAGCTCGACGCTCACCACCTCGGCCGGGAGCCAGCGCTCGGCGACCGCCGGCAGAGCCGCTCTCAACCCGCGCAGCTGCGCGTTCTCGCGTGCGAGGGCAGCGAAGCGGAGCGAGCGCAGCTCGAGCTCACGCTTCTGGAGTTTGAGCTCGGCATTCTCGGCTTGAAGCTTGGCGCGACTCTCGAAGATCTCGGCGACCCATTCCCATGCCGCGGACGGGGAGTTCACGGCGAGCTGCAACGGATATGCGGCCGCCTGCAGCCCGAAGCGCGCACGTTCGAGCCAGTCGTCTCGCTGGTCGAGGAACATGAACACGACCGCGAGGATGGCGTAGACCGTGAAGCGAAAGCCTGGAGACGCTCCGCGACCCGGCAGCGGACGACTTCCAGCGATCCCGAATGCAGCCACTTCGCGCTACCTTGGGCCCACGCAGATCGAAGAGAGTGCGAGTCGGCCCGGCTTGCTCGAGGGCGTTTTCCATCGAGCACTCCGGACCGACCGACGTTCACTTTGCGCTGCGCCTGAGACAGGCCGCAACGTCGCGACTCCATGCGCGCAAGCTCGAGTTGATCGAGCGTATCCGGGCGCTCGTCCACGGGTAATCGCACCGCGACGGACATGCCGCGCCGTGGAGCCGCCATGCGGGCAAGCCCCCTCTTCGCGCGAAGTGCGCCCGTGCAGCTGTACGCGTACGTCCAGCGGTCCGGATCGGTCGATGCCGTTTTCACCGAGCGAATATCGTGGTGCGAATGAAAACGGCATCGACTGATCCGGACCGCTGGGGGGTTACGTGCGATTGACCGAGCCTCTTTGCCCGAAGTCCGCCGCGTAGTGGCTACTCGAGGCCGAAATGACCGGGGCCCAGCTCGTCCATGAGCTCGAGGATACGCCCGCCGCCGCGCGCGACGCAGGTCAGCGGATCGTCCGCGACGACGACGGGCAGGCCGGTCTCTTCGGTCAGCAGCTTGTCGATGTCGCGCAGCAGGGCGCCGCCACCGGTGAGCACGATGCCGCGCTCGGCGACGTCCGCGCCGAGCTCGGGTGGGGTCTGCTCGAGCGCCTGCTTCACCGCGCTCACGATGCTCTGCAGCGGCTCCTGCAGCGCCTCGAGGATCTCGTTGCTGTTCAGCGTGAAGCTGCGCGGCACACCCTCGGAGAGATTGCGTCCCTTCACCGAGAGCTCGCGCACCTGCTGGCCGGGATAGGCCGAGCCGATCTCGATCTTGATGCGCTCGGCCGTCGCCTCGCCGATCAGGATTCCGTAGTTGCGGCGCACGTAATTCATGATCGCTTCGTCGAAGCGATCGCCGCCGATGCGCGCGGAGCTCGCGTACACGATGCCATTCAGCGAGAGTACGGCGACTTCGGACGTGCCGCCGCCGACGTCGAGCACCATCGAGCCGCGCGGCTCGTGCACCGGCAGGCCCGCGCCCACTGCGGCAGCCATCGGTTCGCTCACGATCGAGACGCTGCGCGCGCCCGCGCCTTCCGCCGACTCGCGGATTGCGCGACGCTCGACCTGCGTGGAGCCGAAGGGCACGCACACGAGCACTCTCGGCGAGGGCTTCAGCATCCGGTTGCCGTGCACCTTGTTGATGAAGTACTGCAGCATCTTCTCGGTGTAAGTGAAGTCGGCGATGACGCCGTCCTTCATCGGACGCACCGCGTTGATGTGTCCGGGCGTGCGGCCAAGCATGTTCTTGGCTTCCATCCCCACGGCGACGATGATCTTGCCGCCGCGCGTTGGCTCGTCCTGGACGGCAACGACGGACGGCTCGTTCAAAACGATGCCCTTGTCGCGCACGTAGATGAGCGTGTTGGCCGTCCCCAGATCAATGGATAGATCCGTGGAGAAGTATCCGCGCAGGCGTTTCAGCATTGAGCGACCGACGAACAGGCGGGAGGCAAAAGGCCCCCCTGAAGTGGCGGCTAATCTAGCAACCGATAGGACATACTACAAGGCAAGGTGTATGATTTTTCGGCCGTTTTTCTGCACCTTCATCACACTTTTCCATGAGTCTTACGCGAGAGAGAATCGAGAGCATCGCGCACCTCGCGCGCCTCGCGCTCGATGAGAGGGAGATCCCGGTCTACCAGGAGAGTCTCTCGAGCATCATCGACTTCGTGAGCGAGCTCGAGCGGGCCGAAACGGCCGGCGTTGCGCCGATGGCGCATCCGCTGCCGGGTCTGTCACAGCGGCTGCGCGCCGACGAAGTCACCGAGACCGATCGACACGAGAAGTACCAGGCCAATGCGCCTCTCGTTGCGGCCGGGCTCTACCTCGTTCCGAAAGTCATCGAGTGAGCCTGCACACACGGACACTCGCAGAGCTCGCCGCGGGCCTGCGGCGCAAGGAATTTTCGAGCGTCGAGCTGACGCGCGCGCTGCTCGCCCGCATCGAGTCCGCCCAGCCGTCGTTGAATGCGATGGTGTCGATCACGCGCGACTCCGCGCTCGCAACCGCCGGCGACGCGGACCGCGCGATCGCGAGCGGGCGCGCCGGCGCGCTCACCGGCGTGCCGATCCTGCAGAAGGATATCTTCTGCACCGAAGGCGTGCGCACGACGTGCGGCTCGCGCATGCTCGACAACTTCGTCGCGCCGTACGACGCGACGATCGTCGCGAAGCTGAAGGCCGCAGGCACCGTCATGCTCGGCAAGACGAACATGGACGAGTTCGCCATGGGCTCCTCGAACGAGACGAGCTACTACGGGCCGGTGAGGAATCCCTGGAACCCTGCGCTCGTGCCCGGCGGCTCATCGGGCGGGTCCGCCGCCGCGGTTGCCGCGCGCCTCGCGCCGGCCGCAACCGCCACCGATACGGGCGGCTCCATTCGTCAGCCCGCGGCGCTCTGCGGCGTGACCGGCTTCAAGCCGACGTACGGCCGCGTGTCGCGCTACGGCATGATCGCGTTCGCCTCGAGCCTCGATCAGGCCGGCGTCATAACCGCGAGCGCCGAAGATGCCGCGCTCGTGCTCGGCTCGATGGCGGGTTTCGATCCGCGCGACTCGACCAGCGTCGATACGCCGGTGCCGGATTACGCGGCGGCGCTTGGCGCGCCGCTCGCAGGTCTCAGGATCGGCCTGCTCAAGGAGTTCTTCGACAAGGGGCTCGATGCCGAGAACGAGAAGCGCATACGCGAGGCACTCGCGGCATACGAGCGGCTCGGCGCGAAGCTGCGCGAAGTGAGTCTTCCGAATCTGCCGCTGTCCGTTCCGACGTACTACGTCGTCGCGCCGGCCGAATGTTCCTCGAATCTCGCGCGTTTCGACGGCGTGCGCTTCGGTCACCGCTGCGAGAATCCGCGCGATCTCACGGACCTCTACGAGCGCTCGCGCGGTGAGGGCTTCGGCGCCGAGGTGAAACGTCGAATCATGATCGGCACGTACGTGCTGTCGGCAGGTTACTTCGACGCGTACTACCTCAAGGCGCAGAAGGTTCGGCAGCTCATCACAGCCGACTTCGCGCGCGCGTTCGGCGAGGTCGACGTGCTCATGGGGCCGACGACGCCGACGCCGGCGTTCGCAATCGGCGCGAAGACCTCCGACCCGATCACGATGTATCTGAACGACATTTACACGATCGGCGCCAATCTCGCGGGGCTGCCCGCGATCTCGATTCCGTGCGGATTCGTGAGAGGGCTACCTGTGGGGCTGCAGGTCGTGGGGCGCCACTTCGCTGAGGCGCGGCTCTTCAATGTGGCGCACATGTACCAGCGGGAAACCGACTGGCACCGCCGGATTCCGAAGGGATGGGAATGAGCTGGGAAACCGTCATCGGTCTCGAGATCCACGCGCAGCTCTCGACGCGCTCGAAGATCTTCTCCTCTTCGCCCACCGCGTACGGCGCGAGCCCGAATGCGCAGGCGAATCTCGTCGATCTCGGCTATCCGGGCGTACTGCCGGTGCTGAACGGCGAGGCGGTGCGCATGGCAGTGAAGTTCGGACTTGCGATCGGCGCCGAGATTTCCCGCCACTCGGTGTTTGCGCGGAAGAACTACTTCTATCCGGACCTTCCCAAGGGCTATCAGATCAGTCAGTACGAGCTGCCGGTCGTCGCGAAGGGCGCGCTCGAAATCGTCCTGGAGGACGGCGCGCGCAAGCGCATCGGCATCACGCGCGCGCATCTCGAAGAGGACGCCGGGAAATCGCTGCACGAGGGGCTGCCCGGCGTGACGGCCATCGACCTGAATCGCGCCGGCACGCCGCTCATCGAGATCGTCTCGGATCCCGACATGCGTTCCGCGAAGGAAGCCGTGGCGTACATGAAGAAGGTGCACACGCTCGTACGCTATCTCGAGATCTGCGACGGCAACATGCAGGAAGGCTCGTTCCGCTGCGATGCGAACGTCTCCGTGCGGCGCCGCGGCACGCAGCAGTACGGCACGCGCTCTGAGACCAAGAACCTGAATTCGTTCCGCTTCGTCGAGAAGGCGATCAACTACGAAGTGGCGCGCCAGATCGACATTCTCGAAGGCGGCGGCAAAGTCGCGCAGGAGACGCGCCTCTACGATCCCGACAAAGGCGAGACGCGCTCGATGCGCAGCAAGGAAGAGGCGAACGACTACCGGTACTTCCCGGATCCCGATCTGCTGCCCGTGGTTCTCGAAGACAAACTCATCGAGGACGTCCGCGCGAGCCTGCCGGAGCTTCCCGATCAGAAGGCCGAGCGCTTCGCTTCCGCGTACGGCCTGTCCGCATACGATGCGGGCGTGCTTACGGCGAGCCGCGAGCTCGCGTCGTATTACGAGGAAGTCGCGCGGCAGGTTCCCGGCGAGCCGAAGCTCGCGGCCAACTGGGTGATGGGCGAGCTCGCCGCCTCACTCAACAAGGACAATCTCGACGTCGCGGCGAGCCGCCTCTCATCGGCGCGGCTCGCGGGGCTGCTGAAGCGCATCGTCGATTCGACGATCTCGGGCAAGATCGCGAAGGAGGTCTTCGAGACGATGTGGACGAGCGGCCGCGAGGCAGATGCGATCATCGAGGAGCGCGGCCTTCGCCAGATCACGGACACCTCTTCGATCGAGCGCGCCATCGACGAGGTGATGGCGAAGAACCCGGGCCAGCTTGCCGAATACCGTGCCGGCAAGGACAAGCTCTTCGGCTTCTTCGTCGGCCAGGTCATGAAGGCGACGCAGGGGAAGGCGAATCCGGCGACGCTGAACGACCTCTTACGGCGCAAGTTGCGCGGATGACGGCTTCCCTGCGTTGAGTTTCGCGCAGCCTGGCCCCAATCTGCCGCGATGCCCGACTCTCCCATCACCGCCTCCGATCTCGTCCGCCGCTTCATCTTCGAGCACCGCCCCGTGCGCGGGCACTGGGTGCGCCTCGATGCCGCGTGGCGCGAGCTGCGCGCGCATCAGGACTATCCGCCGGCTGTTCGCGATCTGCTGGGCGAAGCGGTGACCGCGACAGTGCTGCTCGCGGCAACGCTAAAGTTTCAGGGAACACTCACGCTGCAGCTGCAGGGCAACGGCGCCGTGCGGCTGCTCGTTGCGCAATGCACCAACGGTTTCCGACTGCGTGCCGTCGCGCGGTTCGACGCCGCGCGCGTTGCGGCCGCGGATCGAGCGAAGGGGGCGCTCCGCGCGCTCGTCGGGGACGAAGGCCGTCTCACGGTCACGATCGAGGCGACCGAGCGCGGATCGCGCTACCAGGGGATCGTGCCGCTGACCGGCGCATCGCTCGCCGAGTCGCTCGAGGCGTACTTCGCGAGCTCGGAACAGTTGCCCACACGAGTACGGCTCATTGCTGACGATGTGCGCGCCGCCGGCCTTCTCGTGCAGAAGCTGCCGGGCAGCGGTCGGCGCGAGCCGCTCGATGACTCGCAGATCGACGACGCATGGCACGCGGCGCAAGCCGGTGCCGCGAGCATTGAGCCCGCCGCGCTCCTCACGGACCGAATCGAGCCCGTGCTCGAGCGCGCGTTCGCCGGGCATGACCTGCGCCTGTTCCGCGGCGCAGCCGTCCGATTCGAGTGCCGCTGCAGCCCGGAGCGGGTCTCCGGCGTGCTCAAATCGCTTGGCGCGGACGAGGTGCGCGACATATTGCGCGAACAGGGCGCGGTGGCCGTGACGTGCGAGTTCTGCCACCGGCCGTATCGCTATGACGCGGCCGATATCGAGAGCCTGTTCGCCGCCGCGCCCCCGCGCGATAACCCCTCGTCTTTGCACTGAAAAGACGGCCGGCTTTACGGGCCGGCGGGGCTGCTGTTAACCTTGCAGTTAAAGAGTTGTGCAATTATTTAATGACCAAGGTTAATGAGGCACTTGGCTGGTTGAAAGCGGCGGCCGAGCCAACGCGTCTGCGGCTGCTCGCGCTGTGCGCGCAGCGCGACTTCAGCGTAAGCGATCTCGCGCGCCTTCTCGGCCAGAGTGAGCCGCGTGTTTCGAGACACCTGAAGGTGCTCTGCGAGGCGGGCTTGCTGGACCGAGTGCGTCAGGGGCAGTGGGTGCATTACCGACTCGACCGCGGCGATGGGGCGTCGGTGTTCGTTCGGGGTCTGCTCGCACAGCTCGATCGAACGGACGATACGCTGCTGCAGGATCGCGAGCGCGCACGTCTCGCCTCCGCGCAGAACGATGCCGTCGCACCGCCCGCGGAATCGCGCCTCGGCCGCGCGCTGCGCGCGTTCATCGACGCGAATCGTCCTGCCGGTCCGCTCGCGGCCAGCGCCGTCGTGCTCGGAGTCGATCAGCTCGAGCTGCTCGAATGCGCCGCGTCGATCGCGAAGGACTGCGCCGCCATCGCACGCTCGAGACGCGCGGCACAGGTTGCGCGTGCGTTCGCCGATCGACGTGGATTTGCGTGTCGGGTGCTGCCTGCGCACGAGGCGACCTCGCTCGACGACGCGCCGCGCTGCGACGCGCTGATCGTCAATCACGTCGCCGCTCCGGACCGATCGTTCGCGGACGTTCTCGACGCGGCGCGCCGGCGGCTCGCGCCGAACGGCCGCATGTGGCTGTTCGAGCGCTACGAGGCGCTCGAAGCGGCGCGTGGCCGCGTCATCGAGCATCCGCTCGCGCGCCTGCGGCGCGTGCTTTCGGAGAGCGGATTCGACTGTCAGCGGCTGACGCCGATCGAGGCCGACGGCGAGCACGTGCTCGCGGCGGTTGCCGTACCCACATCGAGCGTGCTCGTCGCGCGAACAGGTTGATCACCAGTGAGCTCCCCCTGCGCATCGATCGCGGTCTCCTTCGAGTTCTTCCCGCCCGGCGATGCCGCGATGGAAGAGACGCTGTGGAAGTCCGTGCAGCGCCTCGCACCGCTCGGCCCGCGGTTCGTTTCGGTGACGTACGGCGCCGACGGCTCGACGCGTACGCGCACTCACAACGTCGTGTCGCGAATCCAGCGCGAGACGCCTCTCACGGGCGCGCCGCACCTGACCTGCATCGGCGCGCCGCGCGGAGAGATCCTCGACATCGCGCGCCAGTACTGGGACGAGGGGATCAGGCACATCGTCGCGCTGCGCGGTGATCCGCCGCAGGGAAGCACGCGCTATGAGCCGCATCCGGAGGGCTTCGCGTACGCCGCGGACCTGGTCGCGGGATTGAAGGGAGTCGCTGATTTCGACGTCTCGGTTGCCGCCTATCCCGAGATCCACCCGGAAGCGCCGTCGAGGGACTTCGACCTCGAGAATCTGCGGCGCAAGATCGATGCGGGCGCAACGCGTGCGATCACGCAGTTCTTCTACGACACCGACGCGTTTCTGACCTTCCGCGATCGCTGCGAGCGCGCGGGCATCCGCGCGAGCATCGTGCCGGGAATCCTGCCTATCACGCGTTTCCCGCAGGTGCTGCGCTTCGCCGCGCGATGCGGCGCGTCGATTCCGGCGTGGCTGCAGGATCGCTTCGCGGGCCTCGACGATGATCCGGATACGCGCCGCCTCATCGCCGCGAGCGTCGCGATCGAGCAGGTCCAGATTCTGGCGCGGCACGGCGTCCGCGAGTTCCACTTCTACACCCTGAACCGGGCCGAGCTCACGTACGCGATCTGTCACGCGCTCGGCGTGCGACCGGCGCCGGCGGTGTGCGCGGCGGCTACGCCCGCATGAGCGGCTGCAGCCACGCGCGGCCGGTCGCGCTCGATCCCGGCCGGACGCAGTCCGATTCGCGCATTCGCGCGCCCGCCGTGCCGTTCGCGATCGATCCCCTGGACGAGACCGAGCGGCGCGAGCGCATCCAGAAGCTGCGCGAGCTGCTCGGCCAGCGCATCGTGCTGCTCGACGGCGCGATGGGCACGATGATCCAGCGGCACCGGCTGGACGAGCGCGGCTACGCCGGCGAGCGCTTCAAGGTCTACGGGCGCGACCTCAAGGGCAACAACGACATCCTGACGCTCACCGCTCCGGCGCTGGTCGCGGACATCCACCGCGCGTATCTCGAAGCCGGCGCGGACATCATCGAGACGAACACCTTCACGTCGAACGCGAGCTCGCAGGCAGACTACGGCACTGAGGCGCTCGTAGCCGAGCTCAACTATCGGGGCGCGCAGATCGCACGCCGGGTCGCGGACGACTTCGCGCGCACGAGCGGCCGGCCGAGTTTCGTCGCCGGAGCGCTCGGGCCGACAAACCGCACGGCCTCGCTCTCACCTGACGTCAACGATCCGGGATTCCGGAGCATCTCGTTCGATCAGCTGGTAGCCACGTATGCCGAAAGCGCGCGCGCGCTGGTGCGCGGCGGCGCGGACCTGCTGCTCATCGAAACCGTCTTCGATACGCTCAATGCGAAGGCGGCGATCTTTGCGGTTCACAGCGCGTTCGACGAGCTCGGCATCGAGCTGCCGCTCATCGTGTCGGGCACGATCACCGACGCGTCGGGCCGCACGCTCTCGGGTCAGACGACGGCGGCATTCTGGAACTCGATCCGCCATGGCGAGCTTCTCGCCGTAGGCCTCAACTGCGCGCTCGGCGCGACGCAGCTGCGGCCGTACGTTCAGGAGCTCGCGACACTAGCCGACACCTACGTGTGCGCGTATCCCAATGCCGGACTACCCAACGCCTTTGGCGAGTACGACGAGACGCCGCAGGAGACCGCGGAGATCATCCGGGAGTACGCCGCATCGGGGCTCCTCAACATCGTGGGCGGCTGCTGCGGTACGACGCCGGAGCACATCCGCGCGATGCGCGATGCGGTCGCGAGTTACCCGCACCGGCCCGTTCCGAGCGTACCGGTCAAGTGCCGCCTCGCGGGGCTCGAGCCGCTCGACATCGACGACGCCTCGCTGTTCGTGAACGTCGGCGAACGTACGAACGTCACGGGCTCCGCGAAGTTCAGAAAGCTCATCGAGGCGGGCGATTTCGCGGCCGCGCTCGACGTCGCGCGCCAGCAGGTGGCGAGCGGGGCGCAGGTCATCGACGTCAACATGGACGAGGGCATGCTCGATTCGGAGGCCGCCATGGCGCGCTTCCTGCACCTCATCGCGAGCGAGCCCGACATCACACGCGTGCCCGTGATGATCGACTCCTCCAAATGGAGCGTGATCGAGGCGGGCCTGAAGTGCGTGCAGGGCAAGCCGATCGTGAACTCGATCAGCCTCAAGGAGGGCGAGGCGGCGTTCATCGAGCAGGCGAAGAAAGTGCGCCGTTACGGCGCGGCCGTCGTCGTGATGGCCTTCGACGAGAAGGGCCAGGCGGATTCGGCCGAGCGCAAGGTTGCGATCTGTGCGCGCTGCTACGAGATCCTCACGAAGCGCGTCGGGTTTCCGGCGGAAGACATCATCTTCGATCCGAACATCTTCGCGGTGGCGACGGGTATCGAGGAACACAACGGCTACGGGCTTGCCTTCATCGATGCGACGCGGCAGATCAAAGCGCAACTGCCGCACGCGCTCGTGTCGGGCGGCGTGAGCAACGTGTCGTTCTCGTTCCGCGGCAACGACCCGGTGCGCGAGGCGATGCACTCTGTTTTCCTGTTTCATGCGATCCGCGCGGGCATGGACATGGGGATCGTGAACGCCGGCCAGCTCGCGATCTACCAGGAAATCCAGCCGGCACTGCGCGAAGCGGTCGAGGACGTGATCCTGAATCGCCGCGCCGATGCGACCGAGCGCCTGCTCGAAGTCGCGGCGCGCTTCAAGGGTGAGGGCGGCGGCAAGCGGCAGGCCGATCTCGAATGGCGCACGTGGCCGGTCGCGAAGCGTCTCGCGCACGCCCTGGTGAAGGGCATCGACGATTTCGTGAGTGAGGACACGGAGGAGGCGCGCCTCGCGGCCGCCCGGCCCCTCGAGGTGATCGAAGGGCCGCTGATGGACGGCATGAACGTCGTCGGCGATCTCTTCGGCTCGGGCAAGATGTTCCTGCCGCAGGTCGTGAAGAGCGCGCGAGTCATGAAGAAGGCCGTCGCGCATCTCATTCCCTACATCGAGAAGGACAAGTCGGGCGGGGCGCGCTCGAACGGCCGCATCGTGATGGCGACCGTGAAGGGCGACGTGCACGACATCGGCAAGAACATCGTCGGGGTAGTTCTCCAGTGCAACAACTTCGAGGTCATCGACCTCGGCGTGATGGTGCCGTACGACAAGATCCTCGAAACCGCGCGTCGCGAGAACGCCGACTTCGTCGGACTCTCGGGGCTCATCACGCCCTCGCTCGACGAGATGGTGAACGTCGCGCGCGAGATGCAGCGCCAGGCTTTTCGCGTCCCGTTGCTCATCGGCGGCGCGACCACCTCGCCCACGCACACCTCCGTGAAGATCGCCCCGCAGTACTCCGGTGCCGTGGTCTACGTGAAGGACGCATCGCGTTCGGTCGGGGTATGTCAGTCGCTCGTCACCCCGAGCGCGCGCGAGGATTTCATCGTGCGCATCAACGAGGAGCACGAACGGCGACGCGAGCAGCACGCGGGAAAGCGCGTGAAATCCCCTGAAGTCTCGATCGCCGCGGCGCGCGCCAATCGGCGCCGCATCGACTGGACGGCGCACGTGCCGGCGCGCCCGCTCGTGGTCGGTGCGCGCTCCTTCGACGACTACTCGCTCGGGGAACTGCTCGGCTACATCGACTGGATGCCGTTCTTCAATGCGTGGGAGTTCGCGGGGAAGTTCCCGGACATACTCACGGATCCCGTCGTCGGCGATGCGGCCAGCAATCTGTACGCCGATGCTCGCCGCATGCTGAAGATATTGATCGCCGAGAAATGGCTGCGCGTCGGAGCGGTGGTGGGCGTCTTTCCGGCAAACGCCGTGGGCGATGACGTCGAAGTCTACGCGGACGATGCGCGAAGCAAGCTGCTCACGAGCCTGTCGTTTCTTCGCCAGCAGAAGGGCAAGCCGCAGGGACAGCCGCACGAATGTCTCGCCGACTACGTCGCTCCGAAATCGAGCGGCGTGCGCGACTACATCGGCGCGTTTGCCGTGACGGCCGGCATCGGCATCGACGAGCACGTCGCCCGTTTCCAGCGCGCACACGATGACTACTCGGCCATCCTGTTGAAAGCGCTGGCCGATCGTCTCGCCGAGGCCGCGGCCGAGCACTTCCACGAACGCGTACGACGGGAGCTTTGGGGGTACGCCGGGCAGGAGCAGCTGACGAACGAGCAGTTGATCCACGAGGAGTACCAGGGAATCCGCCCGGCCCCCGGCTATCCGGCGTGTCCCGACCACACCGAGAAGGCGAAGCTCTGGCGCCTGCTCGACGTAGAGCGCAACGCAGGCATCCGCCTCACCGAATCGTTCGCGATGTATCCGACGGCGGCGGTAAGCGGCTGGTACTTCGCGCACCCCGAGGTGCGCTACTTCGCGGTCGGTAAGATCGATCGCGACCAGGTCGAGGACTACGCGCGGCGCAAGGGAATGACGATCGACGACGCGGAGCGCTGGCTGTCTCCGAATCTCGGTTATGACCCGGATGCGCTGCGCGCCGCGAGCTGAGGTCAACGGCCGCTCGTGACCCAATCGGGAGGCCGTCGCTTGGCATCCGCCCCGAGGTACGTGAGATACCCAGGTCCACCGAGCCCACGCGCCTGCACCAGGATCCAGTCCCGACGCATGCCCACGTAGGTCGACGGCCGATCGACCCGAAGGCGTTGCGGATTAGGAAGCACCGCGGCCAGGAGGGCGCTCTCGTACGGGTCGAGCCGCGCGGCCGGCTTGCGAAAGAAGCGCCGCGCCGCGGCGTCCACGCCGTATACGCCGCGACCGAACTGCGCAACGTTCAGATACACCTCGAGGATGCGTTCCTTCGGCCAGAGAAGCTCGATGAGAACGGTGAAGTACGCCTCGAGTCCCTTGCGCACGTAGCTGCGTTCGGGCCAAAGGAAGAGATTCTTGGCCACCTGCTGCGAGATCGTGCTCGCGCCGCGCACCCGCCGGCGCTTTGCGTTGCGCACGGCGGCCTCGCGGATCGACCCGAGGTCGAACCCCGCGTGAAACGGGAACCACTGATCTTCGGCCGCGATCACCGCCACTGCCGCGTCCGGCGAGATCTCTTCGAGGTCGACCCAGCGGTACCGGACGCCCAGCGTCGGGTCCGTGAGACTCGCGCGGACCATGAAGGCGCTCGTCGGAGGATTCACCCAGCGCAGCAGCGCCACGACGAGAACGCTCAGGCCGATCACGGCGGCGCAGGCGAGCGCCAGCCACTTCGCAAGCCGACGGATCACGCGCGGCGCGCCGCGACGATCAGCACGTCCTCGAGCGGCGCGTCCTCGTAGCCCTTGCGACGCCCGGTGCTGACGCCCGCGATGCGATCGACGACGTCCATGCCCTCGGTGACGCGGCCAAAAACTGCGTAGCCGTAACTGCCAGGCTTGTGATCGAGAAACTCGTTGTCCTTCAGATTCACGAAGAACTGCGACGTCGCGCTGTTCGCATCGTTGGTGCGCGCCATCGAGAGCGTGCCGCGCTGATTGCGCACCTTGTTGTGCGCCTCGTTCGTTACCGGCGGGTGCGTCTTCTTCGCCTTGAAATCGGCGGTGAGCCCGCCGCCCTGGATCACGAAGCCCTGCACGATGCGATGGAAGATCGTGCCGTCGAAGAAAGCCTCGTCGACGTAACGGAGGAAGTTCTCGACCGTCTTCGGCGATTCCTTCTCGAACAGCTCGATCGCGAAATCGCCGTGCGAAGTCTGAAAGCGGACCATGGTGCCCTCACGGATTTCGACCCCAGCGGCCTTCGGTCATGCGCTCGTGGCCCGCGAGATCGGTGTGCGAGCGTACGTGACCGAAGCCGCGCGCGACAAGCAGGCCGGAGACGTCGGCCGCCTGGCCCGCGCCGTGCTCGAGCAGCAGCCAACCACCCGCGAGGAGGTAGTCGGGTGCGCTGTGGACGATAGCGCGCAGGCATTCGAGCGCATCGGGACCGGGCGTCAGCGCCGCGCGCGGCTCGAATCGCAGCGCACTCTTCTCGAGCACGGGATCGTCGGCGGCGACGTACGGTGGATTGCTCAGCACGAGGTCGAACGTGCGGCCCGCGAGCGGCCCGAACCAGCTGCCCTCGACGAGCTCGATGCGCGTGAGGCCGTGGGTTTCGGCGTTCGCGCGCGCGAGCGCGAGCGCCTCCTTCGATGCATCCGTGGCGGTCACGTGCCATGCGGGACGCTCGTGGGCGAGCGCCAGCGCCACGGCGCCCGAACCCGTGCCGAGATCGACGATGCGCGCCGGGTCTGCGCCGCGCAGCGCGAGCGCGCGCTCGACGAGCAGCTCCGTTTCGGGTCGGGGCACGAGTACCCCAGGATTCACGGAAATCCGAAGCGTCCAGAAGTCACGGTAGCCCACGATGTAAGCGATAGGCTCCCCGGCGGCGCGCCGCTCGAGAGCGAGGCCATACGCCGCTCGATGCTCATCCGCCACCGGGACTTCCGGATGCGATCTGACACGCGCGCGATCTATGCCGAGCGTGTGCGAGAGCAGCACCTCGGCGTCGAGCACGCCGGTCAGGGAATCGGCGAGCTCGGATGCCGCGCTCAGGCGGCGTACCCCCTCGAGCAGACAGCTCGCGACCGTTGCGTTCGAACTCATTTATATTCAGCTGATGGCACAGATCGGCTGGTCTCCGCCGCGGCCGCAGTCTATCGGCGAAGTGCTCGACGCCGCATTCCGCATCTTTCAGGCGACCGCGCTCAAGTGCCTGCCCTATGGGCTCGCCGCAATGCTCGCAGCGCAGGCACCCAACGTCTACGATCTCGCGCGCGGCGTGCCGCCGCGCGGCCTCGGCGCGAACGACCCGGCGTGGTGGATCCTGTACGTGGCAGGCACGCTCGCCGCGCTCGTCTGCTGGAGCGCGATCCTCCTGCGACAGAGCGCGATGCTCCGCGGCGAACCGCTGTCGACCCGCCGCGAGCTTGCGCACACCGTCAAACGGCTGCCCGGCCTTGCGACCCTTGCGGTGCTCGCGGGCATCGCGGTGGTGCTCGGCACGTTCGCGCTCGTCGTGCCGGGAGTGTACCTGTCGGTCGCGTTGGCGCTCGCGTGGCCGGCGTTCGTCATCGAGGAGCGCGGACCCGTCGAGTCGCTGCGAGTGAGCCTCGCGCTCACGCGCGGGCAATGGTGGCACACGACCGCGGTTTTCACGGTCGGATTCACGATCGTGCTGGTATTCGTGCTCGGCGTGACGATCGCCGCCGTCGCGTTGCCGTTCGCAAGCGGCGCCGACGTCGCGGTGGCGACTGCGCTGACGGCCGCCGTGTTCATCGCAATGGGTGCGATCAGCGCGCCGTTCTTCGGGGCACTTCTCATCGCGACGTACGGCAATCTTCAGGTGCGCAGGAACGGGCTCGATCTCGAGCAGCGCCTCGCAGGCCTGCGGCAGAGCTGACTCGTGCGTCGGACTGCATCGCACACATGCATCACCGCGGTACTGATCGCGGGCCTTTCGATCGAATCCGCGTCGGCGGCCGAACCGCTGCGCGCTGCGATCAGGACCTGTCAGACGCGGCTCGACGTGCAGATCGACGTCGGCTATGCGCGCATCGCCTCGCGCTGCCCTGAGCTCGTGCGGCTGCTCGCGTCGAGCGAGTGGCAAGAGTGGCTGCCGCGCAGCTGGCGCGAGGCGGGGAACGATCTGTCCGTCGGCGGCCTCGAGGAGCTCGCGACGCTGATCGAACGGGAGGGCGCGCGCGAGCCCACCGGACGCCGCCCGGGCACGGCGAAGCTGCATGAAGTGCTCGAGGGCCTCGAGAGCGCGCAGGCGCGCCGCGGTGGTCCGTGGGACCGCGTGCGGCAGTGGCTCGAGACGGTGCTCGAGCGTGCGCCGGACGATGAGCCGTCCGGGTGGCTCGAGCGCTTGTTGCGGCGCGGTCCGGTCTCTCAGATCGTGATCGAAACCATCACGTACATCGCGGTGGCGCTGGTCGTCGCGCTCGCAGCGCTCATCGTCGCGAACGAGCTGCGTGTTGCCGGTGCTTTTCGCCGCCGCCGCAGCGGTGGTGAACGCCCGGTGACGATCGAGAGGCGCGCCGTTCCGCGTGTCACGCGCAGGCAGATCGAGCAAGCCAGCCTGCAGGAACGTCCGGGCCTTCTGCTGCGCCTCATATTCGAGCGGCTCGCGCAAGCGGGCCGATTGCCGCGGGCAGCGACTCTCACGGTGCGCGAAGCGCAGGCCCTGGCTGCGCTGCCCGATGCAAGCGATCGCGAGCGGCTCGCGGAGCTGTCGGCCGCCGCCGAACAGGTGCGGTATGCAGCCGTCCCAGCATCGCCAGGCTCGCTGTCGCGGGCCGTCGATGCGGGCGCGGCGCTCCTCGCGACGCTCGACGCGGCAAGCGCGCGGCCGTCATGAAAGAACGCCTCATCACGCTCGCCTGTGCGCTCGGCGCGCTCGTGCTCTTCGCGGCGATGTTCCTGCGGGGCGAGGGGCGTCTCGATACCGCCGCCGACGTGCCGCGCCCGACATCGGCCGAACGCCGCGGCAACGGCCATTACGCCGCGTTCGCCTGGCTGCAGAGCGAACGGATACGCGTCGCGTCGTGGCGCGATCGCTTTGATCGCCTCTCCGATCCGGCACGCAGCGCAGCTCCGACGGGGAATCTGCTGATCGTGACGCTGCCGGCCTCGGTGAGCTTCCGCACCGAGGAATTTCTGCGGCTCGCGCGCTGGATCGCCGCGGGCAACACGCTGCTAGTGGTTGCCGCGCTCGCGGATCAGCCGGATTGGGCGCACGCGCCCGCGGGGTTGTCCGCGGCCGACCTGAGTCTGCTCACCGGCCTCGAGTTCGAACCAACGTCCGGGGAACAGATATCTCCGTCGCGTTCGTTCGCCGAGCCGTACCGCGCGACGCTCGTGCCGAATCGCAGGCACGTGTATTTCGAGGGCGTGCATGCGGCCGTCGCGCTCTCGGATGCGCCGGCGCGGCCGTGGCGCGTGAAGGTGCCGTACGATGGTTTCGTGCTGGCGCTCGCGCGAGATGAGCGCACGGACGAGGGAGCTCTCTGGACGCGCCCGCTCGGGGAGGGGCGCATCATCGTCAGTGGCTTCGGCAGTCTCTTTACGAACCGCGCGATCGGCGGCGCCGACAATGCGCGGCTGTTCGCGAATCTCGTCGCGGCGAACGTCGGTCCCGGCGGCGCCGTACTCTTCGACGATCTGCATCAGGGGCTCGGTGGCGCGTACGATCCGCGGCAGTTCTATTCGGACCATCGGTTGTACCTGAGCGTGGCGATCCTCTGCGCGCTATGGCTCATCTGGGTTCTGGGCTCGACGCGACTGCGTACGCCGGTCATGCGCGCCCCGGCGCCCCGGGAGGCGGAGCTCGTCGAAGCTGGCGGTGGATTCTTCGCGCGCGTGCTCTCGCGGCCCGCCGCCGCGCGGGCGCTGATCGAGCATTTCTTTGCACGGACGCGCCGCCGGGCGTCGCTGACGGCGCGCGATGGGCCGCCGTGGGCTTATCTCGAGCGCCAGCCGCACCTGCCGGCCGCGGACCTCGAACGCCTGAAGCGCTGGTACGCGGCAGCAAGCGCGTCGCGACGCGTGCCGCTCATTTCGTTGCACAACCTGCTGGTCCGCATCGAAAGGCTGATGACATGACTGGATCCGTTCGAGAGCTCGAAACCATGCTGTCGGGCGAGCTCGGCCGAGTCGTCATCGGCGTCGAAGGCGCGATTCGTGCCCTGACGATTGCGCTCGTCGCGCGCGGCCACGTGCTCGTCCAGGGCGTGCCCGGGCTCGGCAAGACGCTGCTCGCGAAGACACTCGCGCGCGTGCTCGGCGGAGAGTTCAGGCGCATCCAGGGTACGCCCGATCTCATGCCGAGCGACATCATCGGAGTGCACGTCTTCGACGAGGCGCAGCGGCGCTTCGTGTTCCGGCGCGGCCCGGTGTTCGCCGACGTCGTGCTGGTGGATGAGATCAATCGCGCGGGTCCGAAGACGCAGTCGGCGTTGCTCGAGGCGATGGAGGAGCGGCAGATCAGCGCCGACGGCGAGCTCCATGAGCTGCCACCGGACTTTCTCGTGCTCGCGACCCAGAACCCGCACGAGTTCGAAGGCACCTATCCGCTGCCGGAGTCGCAGCTCGATCGCTTCATGCTGCGCGTCGATATCAGCTATCCCGAGCGTGAAGCGGAGGCGCGGATCCTGGCGCGGTATGGCGCGCGCCTCGAGGCGGCGCACGTGCTCCCCACCGACCTGAAGACGATCGCCCGCGCCTTGCTCGACAAGGCGCGTGCCGAGGTCGAGCGCGTCCACGTCTCGGAGCCGCTCGCCGGCTACGTGCTCGATCTTGCGCGTGCCTCGCGCGAGCACGCGCGCATCGAGCTCGGGCTCTCGACGCGCGGCGCGCTCGCGCTCATCAAGGCCGCGCGCATCGCCGCCGCCGCGCGCCGCAGCGAGTTCGCCACGCCCGACGATGTGAAGGCCGTCGCGGTCTGGGTTGCCGCGCACCGGCTCGTCCCCGCCTCGGAAGCCGCGCTCGAAGGCACGACCGATCTCGATCTCGTGACTGCCTTGCTGAACGACACGCCGGTGCCGCGCTGATGCACCTGGCCGCGCGCGCGTATCAACTCGTCGTGCTCACCGCGGTGCTCGCCGTCGCGGGCATCTGGTCCGACGAACCCGCGTTCGCCGCGCTGTGGCGCTGGCCGGCGCTGCTGCTGCTTGCAGGGCTCGCGATCGAAGGCTGGCTCACGCACGGCGCGGGCGTGGATTTCAACGTGGAGGTGCAACCGCGGCTGTACCTCGGTCGCGAGCACCGTGGCGCGTTCGCGTTCACGAATCGCACGCGCCGTCCGCTTACGCTCCAATACGCGCCGGTGACGCCCGTCGCCGTCGAGCCGCTCGGCGCGCCGCGAACGGTCACCGCCGCCGCGCGCTCGAGAGTGCACGAGCAGTTCTCGCTGTATTCGGTGCGCCTCGGCACTCACTCATGGCCGGTGGTTCCCGCGCGAATTCTCGGACGATTCGGCCTTGCATGGTGGCCGCGCGATCTGCCCGCTGCGCGCGGGATCGTCGTCGCGCCGGATACGCAACGGATCGCAGCGTCGCGCCCGCGCGGTACCGCCACGGGGCAGCGTGCGCGGCGTGTCGCCGGCGCAGGCTCCGAGCTGCATCAGCTCCGCGCGTACGTCGCGGGTGATCCGCTGTCGCGCATCGACTGGAAGGCGTCGGCTCGCACGCGCCGGCTCGTGAGCCGCGAGTTCACCGAGGATCAGCACCTCGACGTCGTCGTCGCGATCGATGCCGGGCGCCTCAGCCGCATCCGCGCCGGGCGACTGGATCGGCTGGGCCTGTATGCGAATCTCGCCGCTCGCTTTGCCGAGGAAGCCACGCACAACGACGATCGCATCGGTCTCGTCGTATTTGCGGACCGGCCGCTTGCGGTGTGCGCGCCCGAGCGCGGCGCACCCGCCGTCGCACGCATCCGCCGGACGCTCGAGCGGATGTCGACGGAGCCGGCCGAGTCCGATCCGCTTGCAGCCGCCGCGCGCATCCGCTCGCTGCTTCGGCATCGCAGTCTCGTGCTGCTGCTCACCGATCTCGACGATGCGACGATCGCCGATCAGCTCGCCCGCGCGGTGCGCATGCTCTCGCCGCCGCACCTCGTGGTGGCTGCGGGCGCACGGAACACCGAGATCGAGGGACTCGCCCGCCGCGAAGCGCGCACGTGGCGCGATCCCTGGATCGCGCTCGCCGCCGAGGAGCACGAAGTGCGTACGCGTCGCCAGCTCGAACTGCTTCGCAGGCTCGGCGTGCCGGTAGTCGCAACACGCGACGAGCAGCTCGAGCGCGCGGTGTTCGGAGAGTACGAGCGCCTACGGCGCGCCAGAAGGATCTGAAGGTACCCAGCGGCGATTTGGCTCCGGGCACCCTGAACAGTATCCTCAAACAGGCACGTCTTAAGAGATAGGTCATCTTCCTATGCGCTACGCCGTCGTCATCGAAAAGGCAGAGGGTAACTTCTCCGCGTACGTGCCCGATCTGCCTGGCTGCGTGGCCACGGGCTCAACGCTCGAGGAGACGGAAGCGGCGATCCGCGAAGCGATCGAGTTCCACCTCGAGGGGCTACGCGCGGATGGAGAACCGATCCCTGATCCTTCTAGTCGCGTCGATTACGTGGAAGTTGCCGCCTAACAACGCGTTGCGTGCCGCCGTACACTCGGTTGTAGGTTAGCTTGGAGACGCAACGTTATGGCACGTGCCCTCGCCGACATTGAGCGCGATATTCACGCGCTTATTGCAAAAGAGCGCGCGCAGCTGTTGAAGGCGCTCATCAGCGAGCTCGATGCGCCTGCCGATCCGGATGCAGACCGCGCGTGGCTCGAGGAGTCGCAGCGCCGCCTTGCAGAGATCGAGGCAGGAATAGTCAAGGGTTCCTGGCGAGGAGGTGTTGAGGCAGGCGCGCTCGCGCCTGAAGTGATGCAGTTCGAGCTGCACGCCGAGGCCCGAGAGGAGTTCCTACCGAAGTGCCGGGGCTCGGTGGGCGATTCGTTGCAGAGCTTGAACGCTGTGTCGGTCTAAGTCACATGACTTGCCGACTTCTGCTTGCAACCGGCTTTCTTGCCGCGGCCCAGGGCTGCTCGACCGTGGCACCCTCCAGCGTCGCGACCGAATCTCAGGGCGGCGGACCGCGGGCGGGCCCAAAGGCCACGCAGGAGCTCTATGACGAGATCGCTGCAAAGGACCATATCCTGTTCGCCACCGTCTTCGATACGTGCGACACCGCGACGCTGACCACACTGGTCACCGACGACTTCGAGATGTACCACGACAAGGGCGGGCTCACAGCCACGTCGGGCGCGCAATTCGTGAACGCGATCGAGGGCATGTGTGCGCGCCAGAAAACGGGCGAGGACTACCGTGCCAGACGCGAGCTCGTCCCCGGGAGCATGAAGGTTTATCCGCTGAACAACTATGGCGCGATCCAGGTCGGCGAGCACCGCTTCTACCAGTTGCTGCCGGGCAAGCCGGAAAAGCTGGTCGAGGTCGCCCTGTTCACCCAAGTGTGGAAAAAGGATGCGACAGGGTGGAAGTTGTCGCGGGTGCTGAGCTACGACCACAAGCTCACCAACTAGATTGCAGTCACGGCGGGCCGCGTTCGTACTCGTGCACGGCGCCTGGGCGCGCGGCGGCACCTGGAGCGCTGGGGGTAAAATCATGGCATGCGCTTCGAGTGGGACCGGGTCAAGGCCGCAGTCAATCTCAGGAAGCATAAGGTCTCGTTCGAAGAAGCGAGCACCGTCTTCGCTGATCCGCTTGCTGCCACGGGCGCCGATCCCGATCACTCCGCGGACGAAGCGCGCTGGATTACCTTCGGCCGATCCGATAGAGGACGGCTTCTTGCGGTAGCTCACACCGAGGCGGACGATACGGTGCGTATCATCAGCGCGAGATCTGCTACACGCTCTGAACGGCAAATCTATGAGGAAGGCTAAGACACCCCGAAACGGTTCCATGCGCCGCGGCTATAAGCGATCTGACTTCCCGGGCGGGTTCACACGCGGGAAATACGCGGCGCGCTTCGCCGCAGGCTCAAACATCGTGAGGCTTGAGCCGGAGATCGCGGCTGCGTTCCCAACCAGCGAAGCTGTGAACGAAGCGCTCGGCGGAATCTTGAAGGTCGCGAAATCCGCACGCCTGGCTGCGCGTTGGACCGGGCGCGGGAAAACGCCTAAAGCTGATCGTCAGTAGGGTTAGCCGCCGGCCTTCTTCCCGAAGAGCCAGCCTCGATTGTCCGGCCTGTCGCGGGATCGGTGGCGACGGCATTCTGCAGCTGAGCGTTGCGCAGGAGGGCCGCACGGTCTGCAACAGTTGCGGGCGCTATTTCACGCGCACTGGGGCGTCTATCACCGCTGAGGAAGCTGTAGCCCTCATGCCGGAAGCGGTGCGCCAGGCGTTCACGCTGCGCAAAGTTTACGAGTTCGACCACGACGAGATCGCGCGCCGCATGTGCCTGCCGCTGGCCGACATCGAGCAGCTGATCATCCAGGCCGCGCGCTTTCTGCCTGTCACCTGAATCATCCGACGCCCACAGGACACGCATCGGAGTCCCATCGCAAAAAATTGTGAGAATACCGTGGCAGAATTCTACGCATGCGGGGGGTGGATGCTGCGCGCGTGGATAAATTGGTTGTGGGCACTCACGCGCCGTGCGCGCACCCTCTGGGTCGGGCTCTTCACGGTCCCGGCCGTGATCGCACTGAGTTGCCTTCTCCCCGTGACATGGGAGCACCGAATCCGCTACGCCGGGGGCGTGCTCGAACTGCTCGGCATCAGCGTTGTAGCGCTCGGTCTCCACAGAACACGCAAGCTCTTTCGCCGGCCGTCTGTCATCGCCATTCTGCGCAACTTGTGGGCGTCGCGACCGAGGCAGGAGGTTCGACTGGTTGTCGGCAGTGGAAACCTTACCTTTGATGGCGCCTTAGTACACACATTCATAAATACGATGGCGTATAATTCAGGGCACTATGCTGGCCAACTGGAGGCGGCGCAGTGCCACGCAAGAGTCCATATGCCCTCAGTCTTTCATCGGCCGAACGACAACGCC
>JBQTHP010000006.1:0-60654 GCA_052389755.1 Gammaproteobacteria bacterium | reverse complement strand
ATGCAACGATTCCGCTCGCGTCACCGGGTCTTGGGGGGCTCGAGTGTTCCGCCGACGATTTTCTTGCACGTGCCCTGCGGTAGATAGACCCACGCGCCGGGCTCGTGGTCGCGGGTGGCCGTGCCGGCGCAGGAGTTGCCGGCGAAAAAACAGTCGTTGAAACCCGCCTTCGCGATGCCGTAACACTTCTCATACTTGTATGTGGGTTTCTCGGGATGCACCTGAGCGCCTGCCTCGAGCGCAAGCACTGAGGCGATGGCGCCCGCAATTAATGCGGCTTTCGTTTGACCGGATCGGTCCATGGTTGCGAATCCTCCTCGGGAAAGGTTGATGCTTTAAAGCGTCAGGCGCAGGCCCATGATGAAAACGTTGCCGTCGCCATCCAGCGCGCCAGCACCGCCCTCATCCGTAAAGTCGTAACGGAACCACGCGCCGTACAACCGGGTCCGTGGTTGTAGTTCACGCTCGTCGTCATGCCCCATGCAGCGGAGGACTCACCGCTCAGTCCCGATGGCAGACCGCTTTCGCCGTTATGGGTCACGCTCGCACCGAGCATGAGGGCATCATCCAACGTGACCGTGACGCCAAGATTGGCGGAGTGCAGATCATCGAACGTTGGCGCACCGCCTGTACTTTCCCCGCGGGCGAAGCTGTACGAACCGCCCCAGCGCAGAACGTTCTGTGCCCAGTAGCGCTCGTGGGTGAGGCCGATCTGGACGAGCTGCGCGTAGCGTGGGTCGTCCGCATCGGGTGCGTATGAGAGGCCGCCCAAGAGTCCGCGCCTCTTCGGCGTGACGTAGAGGATTTTGGCCGATTCATCCTCGAACAGCGTCGCCGCGAAGCCCAGCGTGCCCAACGCATTCACTTGAGGGGCTAGCGGACCGTCGAGAAAGGTCGTCTGCAACCCGCCCGCCGGATCGAGGCTCGGACCTGAGGCCGGTCCGAACTCTGCTCCCGTGAACGTGAAATTGTTGGGCGCATACCCCGTGAGCACATCGGGCAGCCCCATGCGCTGGCCGATCTCCAGCCGCCCGCCGCCGCCGAACAGCAGCACGCTCGCTTCGCTCAGGCGCACATCGGAGTCGATCGATGCGGCGGCGATGCGAACACCTACTTCGGGACCCTCTCGGAGGCGAGTGCGGGCGAGCGCGCGCAAACCCGCAGCGACGCTCGTCGGGTCCGCGGCGGAGAGATCGGTGCTCGTCGTGGCGTTCACGAATCCCTCGATCGCGATTCCTGTGTCGCCGGAACTGAGGCGAACCTGGGCGTACGGCACAGCCGGTATCGCGACGAGCAGCGCAAACGCGCCAGCCAGAGCGCGTCGACTCGCAACGTCACGCCGGTTTTGTCGATCCGAGAAGGAGTACATGGCAGACGACGGTGCACGGCGTATGCCAGGCGCTTTTTCGGCGCGAAAACTGCCCGCAGGCCGCTGAGTTCGACGAGATGCGCCGCCGTCGGCCGTGGCACCTGCGACGGATCGCGGCCGTCGCTATCCGCTGCGGGCCACATCCGATCGATGGTGGATAGCTCGAAAGACTCCAAGCGTGAAAACTGGCACGAGCATCCACTGCGCGAGGGGGAGCAAGCCGATGCCCAGTACGGTGGGCATCGAAGTGGCGTAGGTCCAGCGGCCCGATGCGGTCGCCGACAGCTCGATGAGTACAGTAATAACGAGCCCGAACGTGATCCATAGGATTGCAGGGCCCAGCATTTTCGGCTCCAAAGCCCAGCGGGTGCGCCTGAACAACAGTGCCGTGAGTCCGTAGCTCGCTGCTGCGATGAGTACGTCGGCCCACGCGGCCACGAAACAGTGCCACGCGTAGGAGCTGAGTCGTGCGCCGGCATGGTCCGCGAACCACTGCGCCTGCGCGAGCTCCCACGCGTAGTGGCCGCCGAGCGTGAGCGCAATGGCCACGACGGCAGCCCGGCCCGGTGAAACCGGGCTGCCTCGATGGGCGTCCGTCACCTCAGCCCTTCACTGCGCGAGCTCGATCTTCGAGACTACGGCGCGGCCGTCGGGCTTGGTCGTAAAGTGAAACACGACGCGCTGACCTTCCTTGACGCTTTCCGCCGCCGTCGGATCCGCAAGCTCGAAATCCATCGTCATCGCGGGCCAGTTGGCCGAGGCGACCGCATCGTGCTCATGCTACCCGGCGTTTCGCTGGCCGGTTCCGCGGGTGGGACGCCGCGGTCGCAGGCAGCGGTCACGACGAGTACCGCCAGGGCCGTGACCCCGATCTCAAGTGTCCTCATGATCGTGTTTTCCCCGACTCGGTGCTTCGCAGCAGGTCGCGGATGCGCATCGCCTCGTGCCGTTTCATGCAACGCTCCACCAACGGCCGCGTGATGACAAAGCGGGGATGCAGGCTGCCGACCTCCTTTTCACATTGAATCGTCAACTTCTCCAGAGGATCTCCGGAGACACGTCCGACCGAGCTCACGCAGGCGGAGGCCGCGAGCGCGGAAAGCAATACCGCAAAGCCCAGTGCCTTTTCGGGTCCTATCTTGTTCATGGACTTCTCCCATCCCGCTCGTGCGGGATACCAAACGCGATTCGCCCAGCCCACCTCACGTGAACTGAGCGGTGTCGTTACGCAGTGGGCGGGGAGACTACTTCGGCGGTTCGCCGGCGGGAGGATCGGTCCAGGACGCACGCATGTGTGACCAGTGCGCAATGACGGCTGCGGAGTCAAGTCCAGTCGGCGCGCGGAGGCACTCGCACGTGCCCGCTACCGGCACACAGCCCGTGGCGCAGATGCCGCAGGTGGTCCTGCACGACTCGGTATCCGGACAGCAATCCGCGCTCGACATCGTGTGCGCCATTCCCGCATGCGCATGATCGTTGGCAGGCAGCCCCAGAGGATTGCCCACCAGCAGAGATACCACGATCAGGCTGACGAGTGGACGCACGGCACATTCAGTCTAGGCGCGCGGTGTTACTTGAGCAAACGCGGCACGGGATCAGCGCCTTACGCGCCTACGATGCCCACCGCGACACAATCAGCAGACGTCAAGCGCAGCTTACGACCTGCTTGCGCGGTCCGGCGGTGGTCTTTCCAGGATGGCCCGGACGCCAGCTGTACACGGTTTTGCACGCTCGCGAAGGCGCACTCTTCTCCGCGTCATTGCGAACGGTCGAGGCGCGCGCCTTCGTCACGTCCGGCGGACGGGTTCCTCCAGCGATGATCGCAGCAACAGCGCTGCGTGAACCCTTGAATTGCAGATGTCGTGCCAGCGAAAACCAGGCGATTTCAGGCGCACAAACGCGATTCCAGAGTGCCTCGGCCGCGGCCGGGCGCGGGCACCTCAGCGGGCCGCGACCTGCGGCGCGGTCGCCCGCGACATCGCGGGTGCGTGCGCCGCGCTCGCGTTGAATTTCCGGATCCACGCGAGGCATTCCTCGCCCGCCAGCGCCGGAGTGTAGAGATAGCCCTGCGCGTGATCGCAGCCGGTCTCCGCCAGATACGCGGCGGTCCAGGCGGTCTCGACGCCCTCGGCGATCACTTCCAGCTCGAGCGCATGCGCCATGAGCACCGTCGAGGCGACGATCACCTGGTTGTCCTGACGGGCCTGAAGGTCCGTGACGAAGGATTTGTCGAGCTTCACCGCGTGCACGGGCAGGTCGCGCAGGTAGCTGAGCGAGGAGAAGCCCGTCCCGTAGTCGTCGATCGTGATCGGCACGCCGAGATCCGCGATCTCGCTGATCGCGCGCAGCGCACGGCTCGGATCGGTCATCATCGCGCTCTCGGTGATCTCGAGCTCGAGCGATCCCGGCAAGGCATGGCTTTCGGCCAGCAGCGAACGAAGACGCACGGGAAAGTCGGCATCCTGCAGCAGCCGCGCCGACAGATTCACCGCCACGCGAAGGCCGAGCCCTTTGCGGCGCCACTCCTCAGCCTGCGCGAGCGCCTCGCGCAGCGTCCACTCCGTGAGCGGCCGCACGAGATCGGTGGTTTCGACCAACGGCATGAACTCTGCCGGGCTGATCGCCCCGTGCGTGGGATGCGTCCAGCGCAGCAGCGCCTCCACCGTTTCGCAGCGCCGCGTCCGCAGATCGATCTTCGGCTGATATTTCAGCTGCAGATGCGGCGTGCCGATCGCCGCGCGCAGCTTCGCCACGATTGCGAGCCGGCGCACGCTGTGCGCGTCGCGCGCCTCGTCGTAATACTCGTACGGCGCAACGCCGCGCTTCGCGGCGTACATCGCGACGTCGGCGCGGCGGAGCAGCGTCTGAACGTCCCGCGCGTCCTGGGGATAGCGCGCGATGCCGATGCTGACGCCGACGTCGATCGCAACGCCTTGCGCATCGATCGGCGTGCGCAGGCTGTCGCCGAAGCGTCGCGCGATCTTCGCGGCCTCCTCGGCCTCGCACGGCGCGAGCACCGCCGTGAACTCATCCCCGCCGACGCGGGCTAGAAATCCGCTTCCGCCGAGCGTCTCGCGAAATCGGTTCGCGACCTCGCGCAGCACGTGATCGCCCACGTCGTGGCCGAGCGTGTCGTTCACTTCCTTGAAGCGACACAGGTCGAGCATCAGGAGCGCGAACGGTTCGCGCTGCCTGCATCGCTCGAAAACCTGCTCGAGATGGCTCGCGAGCGCGGTTCGATTGGGCAGGGAGGTGAGCGCGTCGTGCGTGGCGCGGTATTCGAGCTCACGCTGCTGCGCCTTGCGCTCGCGGACGTCGCGTACGATGGCCGTGTAGAGCCGCTCGTCGTTGAGGTTCACGCGGCTGATCGCGAGCTCTGCCGGAAAGCTTTCCCCGCCGCGCGTCATCGCATCGCATTCGAACAACGAGCCGGCGTGCGACTCGAGCGCTGCGGGCACGTCGCCGGCGGTGAGGAGGGACGGTACGAACGTTGCCATGGACGCGCCGTTCAACTCACGTGCGTCGCACGCGAACAGGCGCGCCGCGGCCGGGTTTGCGATCTGGATGCAGCCGCGCGCGTCGACGCACACGATGCAGTCGGTCGAGGACTCGACGATGCTCTTGAGCAGCGCATCGCGCCGGCGCAGGCCCAGGGCGTAAAAGAGCGCGCGCAGCGTCTGTTCGTCGAGCGAGCAGAGCGTCGTAACGATGAAGACCAGGCAGATGATGAAGGTCGCGGGAACGATCTCGAGCGCAACGCGATGCGCCGCGTAGGCCTGCACGAACACCGTGCCGATCAGCACGAGCGCGCCCGCGAGAGCCGACAGGTTCCATCGCCAGTTCTGCCCCTCGAACAGGACCGCGGCCAGCGCGGCGAGGCCTGCAAGCGCGAGCAAGTGGAGCCAATCCGGTGGCACCCGCGGCGCTCCCGCTCGCACGCTCTCGAGGGCGAGTGCCTGGACCACGACTCCCGGCAGCGCTTTGTGGATCGGCACCGCGAGCATGTCGTTGAGCTCGAGCGCGGTTGCGCCGACCAATACGGTCCTGCCGCGGAGCTCCGCGGGATCAATGCGACCCGCGAGCAAATCGACGTACGAGACGAACGTGAGCGACGACGGTGAGATCGAATAGTCGATCGGCACGTCTTCCGTCGTCGGGGAGCGCGCGCCGGCCAGTTGGCTGATGGCGGAGGGCAGCGTGTAACCTGCCTCGAGCCATGCGAGGCGGAAATTGCGCACGAGCCCGTCGGCGCCGACGGACTGGTTCACGGACGCGAGCACGGCATTGCGGCTGAAACGCTCGAGCGGCCGGCTGAGCAGCGGCTCGGCGTCGGAGCCGCTCGATTGCTGGAAGAACGCCGGCAGAATGATCGGTGCGCCCGGCCATGCCGCGAGAGCGGCTTCGAGGCGGGCATCGTCGTCGGGATCGGACTCGGCGCTGAAGTCGACGTCGATGAACACACGACGTGGCTCGCTCTGCGCGAGACGTCCGATCAGCTCTGCGTGATAGCGGCGCGGCCACGGCCACTCGTTGAGCTCGGCCAGGCTTCGCGCATCGATTCCGACGATGACGATGTCGGAGGAGACTTCTCGCTGGAGAAGGCGCGCCCGCGCGTCAGCGAGCTTGTGCTCGAGAAAGGCGAGGTATCCGCCCGCATCCGAGAGGGCGACGACGGCGAACGCGAGCAGGGCGATCGCCGGCCAGCCGAACCGGCGGCGCGCGGTCATTTACTGCCCGAGCGGACCCCTGAGGAGGGGAGCGACGACTTCGTCGACTACGGTCGGTACGACGGGAGGCGTCTCAATGGTCGCCGTTCCGAGATCCACGGCGACACCGACGTCAACCGCCGGGCTGCTGTCGAGACTCACTGCTGCATCGACCGCGACGGGCACGTCCACGACTGCTGCCGATGCGCCGACATCGACGCTGGCGCTTGCGAGATCGACGGTCGCCGCGGTATCCACACTCGCGGCGGCCACACCGCCGAGATCGACACCCGCATCCACACCCGCGCTGACGGCGCCTGCGCCCGGATCCACCGCGACGCCGGCGCCCGCATCGACGGTCGCGGCCGCGCCGGTTAGCCCTGCTTCGATGCCGACCGTGCTCTCGACGGCGTCGATGTCCGCTGATGCAGTGACACTTGCGCCGGCGCTGCCGATACCAACACTCGCGTCGAGCGGCGAATCGATGGCGGACTTCGCGCTCTGGAGCGCGGCAGAGGAGTTGGCCGCCAGATCACTCGCGACGTTCGTGGAGCCGGCAATCGGCACAAGAGTGTCGGGGCGTTCGGCGTCCACGAGACCCGGCCGATCGTCGCTCAGAACGCCACCTGTGACCGACGCGCTCAACCGTGAATCCGTCCCGTCGCTCGAGGCGTCATTGCGCGCGCGGATCGTCTCGCCCGTGTCCATGCGCAGCACGCGGATGGTGCGATCGTTGCGACCGCGCGTCGCGATCTCACCTGCGTTCAACTGGACGACATCGCTGTCGTCCGGCGTCCAGATCTCGAGGTGTCCCTCGAACAGCGAAACGGTGGCGCTCTCATCCTGCGCCGCGACGTTGAACTGCGTGCCCTTGATGACGGCGACGAGATAAGGCGTCTCGATGCGCAGCTTCTTCGCCTTGCGCTTTCCGACGTCGTAGAAGACGTTGCCCTTCGGCTGCACGACGCGCTCGAGCAGACCGTCGGCGCTGCTCGATGCGGCGATATCGATCTGCGTGTCGGCAGCAACGGATACGGTGGTGGATCCCTGGCGCAGCTCGATGACGCCGTCGCGGCCCGTGCGGATCGTGGCGGGCGGCGCGACGATCGCGCCCGGCTTTACCGCGCGAGCCTGGTTCCGGGCCGTGACGCGCACGTCTCCCTGCATCGATACCACGAGGATGCTCTCGGCGGCAGGCGGTGCGGCGAAAGCGGGTTGCGCGCTGAAGACAAACGCGCATACGAGAGCGAGCGCAAGCAGTGTCTGGGAGCCGACGGGCTCGAGCGATGTGCAAACAGTTGTTCTTGACAGCACGGCGCGATCCCCTTGTGTCACGCATCGCCATCGTAACGGACGTTTGCGAGCGCCTTGTGTGAGGCCCGTCGCAGCGTGGCGACAGCCGCATGCCTGACGATACTTCACCGCGCGGAATCCGAGACCCCGATGTTCCATAAGCACCGCGAGAGTCGTCTGCTTGTCATAACCGTGCTCGTGCTCGCGATCGCCGCGAACGCGCGCGCGGCTGACCCGACTCCGCTCTCGGCAGCGGTCATCCGGGGTTCGACCATCTACACGCCAGCCGACCTGTTCGCCGCGTACCGCAGCGAGCTCGGGCGACCGATCGATCGTGCGTGCGCGCAGGCCGTGATCGCCGCGGTCGATGCGATGTACACGCGCGACGGCTATTCGCGCCCGGAGATTCGCGCCAACGACGAGCTCCTCGCGCGGGGCATCCTGCAGCTCGAAGTGTTCGAGCCGCAGATCACGCAGGTGACCATCGGTGGCGACGCCGGCCCCTATCGGCAAACGCTCGAGCGGCTCTCGGCGCAGCTGCGCGACATGCAGCCCGTTCGGCCCGGCGAGATCCAGCGCGTGCTCGCGCGCATGCGCGAGCTGCCGGGGCTGTCGGTGTCCGCTGCGACGCGGCGCGATGAGACGCGGCGCGATGAGACGCGGCGCAATGGTCATGTGGTCGCGGTCGAGACCTCATTCGATCCAGTCGACGGCGTGGTGCGCGCGAGCAACCGCGGCACGGAGGAGATCGGTCCCGCATTCATCGTCGGCCAGACGGTCGCGAACGGCCTGCTTTCGCACGGCGAGAAGCTCGGTCTGCTGTTCACCGCGGCGACCGACGTCGATGAGTATCGCGGCGGCGGCGTGTTCGTCGACGCGCCGATCACCACGCACGGCACACGCGCCTTCCTGATGACCTTCGCCTCATCCTCCGAGCCGAGCGTCGAGCCCAACGAACCGATCGATCGGTACGCGCGCGGGCGCGTCACACTTCGTGTCACGCAGCCGGTGCCGAGCGCTACGCGTTTCGATGTATCCCTCGCCGCTGCGCTCGATGCCGAGGACTTCGAGATCCGGCGCGACGGTGCGAAGCTGCGTGAAGAGCGGCTGCGCGTGGTGCAGCTCGGGGCGCGGGCGAGCTGGCGCAGCGGCGCGCGCACGCAATACCTCGCGACGCTGGACGTGCGCCAGGGACTCACCAGCCTCGGCGGGGGTCTTCAAGCCGCCGATCTCGTCGACGACATTCGGCGCGAGGATTTCCTGTTGACCCGCCTGCAACTAGTCGGGGTTACTCGCTTCAACGAAGCGTGGTCGGTTCGCGTCGATGCACTCGCGCAGCACACCGGGTATGTCCTGCCGTACAGCGAGCGCTTCAAGATCGGCGGCGAACGCCTCGGCCGCGGCTTCGAGGTGACCGAGATCGCGGGCGATCGCGGCGCCGGTGCGAAGGTGGAGGTGCGGCGCGTGTTCGCGACCCCTTCGACTTTCTTCGGCAAGCCCTCGGTGTATGGCTTCTACGACATCGGTGCGACCTGGACGCAGGACGCGGGCGGCCGCGCCTCGGCCGCGACCGGCGGCATCGGATTCGCCGCGCAACTCGGGCGGGTCACCGGCTACGTCGAGGTCGCAAAGCCGCTCACGCGGCCGGATGTCGAGGGTAAGAAGAGCGCGACGGTGTTCGCTGAGATCAGCCTGCCCTTTTAGGGCCTCCGGCTTCCGCCTTCCGTCTTCCGGCCGGAAGAACGTGGGGGAAAGGCGGAAGCCGCCTTCCGGCGCGAACCGCCGCTCTGGGGAGCCTGACTACCTTGCGGCTAAGGTCCGTCGGTTGCTCGAAAGAGCACGAACAGAGAAGCGACGGCCCAACTGAAGCCACGATGAGCATAGGCAAACTCATTCGACGTCAAAACCTCCACGAAGCGCCACCCGTACAGGGTTACCTATTGAAAGAGGACCGTTCCGTATCCACCAACGAATGGGAGCAGAGCGTCGAGTCGAGCGCTGGCGCTCGTGCGACCGGCGTGCGTTGAAGGGCCGTGTGCGATCGCATTCGATCGGGTGCTGAGCGCGGGCCGCTGGCGCATATCGGGCTTAAAATGCGCCGGCCTGCTTGAGGGTATGTCCCGTGAGGGACACACACGATCAGCGATCGCGCACGGCCCTTCAGTGCATGCCGGTCGCTCAAGCACCATCGCTCTTCTCTATCTCTTCTCTTTGCCCTTTTCTCCCACAAATCATCGGGAACCCGCCTCATTTCCATCACGGCGAAGTCTGTGCCACGCGATGAACTGTCCTCCGAAGGCTGCAGCACGGGGCTGAGGCCGATGTGAACAACGCGGAGGTTTCAATCATGGGTACCTGGACGACGAAACTGCGGGCGATCGCAGCGGGAACGGCGATCATGGCCGTGGTAACGATGCCGATGCCGGCGCTTGCGGGTAAGCGCACAACGGACGGCGGGCCGCCCTCGAAGGAAGAGAACGTGGGCGTTGCAACGGGCCTTACGGTTGGTGCGCTTGCCGGCGGGCCCTTCGGCGCGGTAATCGGAGCCGCCGCGGGCGCGTGGCTCGGGGATCGGTTCCATCGCGAGTCGAGTGCGCGCGAGGCGGCGACGACCGAGCTCGTTGCGAGCCGCACCGAGAACGCGAGGCTCGTTTCGGACGTGACCGGCCTGCAATCGAGCAGCGCGCGGCTCGCGGCGATGCTCGATCGCGTGCACGAGCTCGAGACCGACATCGGTTTCCGCACGGAGGATGCGTCGATTCCGCCGGAGGCGGCAGTGAAACTTTACCGTCTCGGCACACTGCTCGCAGCGATGCCCGATACGCAGGTTCGGATCTCCGGCTACGCGGATGCGCGCGGGACGGAGGGCTACAACCTCGGGCTGTCGGAGCGCCGCGCCGCGGCGGTCAGCGAGGAGCTTGCGAAGTCCGGCGTCCCGGCCGACCGCCTCATCCTCGAGGCACATGGCGAGAGCGGCGCGACGGGGGCGGAGGGGGATGTCGATGCGCAGGCGCTCGAGCGGCGTGTGACGGTGCGCATCGAGCGAGCACCGGTTGCGGTCGCACAGGGCGAGACGATTCGCTAGGCTGCGGCCCCTCACCCGCCTTCGGAACCCTCTCCCCGCACGGCGGGGAGAGGGTTGGGTGAGGGGTGGAGGAGTTCACCAGATGACTGCGGCCATCGTTTCCTTTGCACAGCGGATCACGCCTGATGTGTCGGCTCCTGCCGCCGATCGCCTGCTCGCCGGCAACCCGAAGCAATCGATATCGAATCACTTCACCGATCCGAGCCAGCAGTTCTTCGCCGGCCGCTGGACGAGCACGCGAGGCAAATGGCGCGTGAAATACACCGAGAACGAGTTCTGCCACATCACCGCGGGTCAGGTCCGGATCGCCTCGAACACTGGGCACGTCGAGACCTTCGGGCCGGGCGACAGCTTCGTGATACCCGCCGGTTTCGAGGGCACCTGGGAGGTGCTCGAGGACTGCAGCAAGCTCTACGCGACCTTCGAGCCGACGCACAGCGTTGGAGCAGGCGGCTAGCCCGCCTGCACCAATTCGGCCCGTCGCCCGTCCAGTGTGGCGCGCGCACTGCCGGGTGCCGCGCGCGTAAGCGCCCGTAGTCACTAGACTTCGGAACGTTTCCAGCGGGCTGGTACACTTGCTGCAACACCTGGATGACACCGGGTCTGTCACAGAGGAGAGAGGGTCTATGCGATGGAAGCTTGCTTGCGCGGCCAGCCTCATGCTGGTCGCGAGTCAGGGCGCATTCGCGCAGTTCAGTTCGACGCTCACGCTCACCAACGACTACGACTTCCGCGGCTTCAGCCAGAGCGCAAAGGATCCCGCGCTGCAGGGCAGCCTCGATTACGCGTTCGGGAACGGCTTCGCCGTCGGCGCCTGGGCGAGCAACGTGGATTTCTCGCCGGCCGACGGGGACATCGAAGTCGATTACTACGGGGGTTACACAGGTACGATCAGCGATAACGCGAGCTGGACTGTCGGCGCCGTGTACTACTCGTATCCGGGCTCGAACGACCTCGGCGAATATCCGGAGTTTTACGCGGGTTTCAGCGCCGGGCCGTTCTCGGTGAAACAGTGGTACGCGGACGATCTCTACGACAGCGGAGAGAGCGGCTTGTACACGGAAGGCAACGCGACGATCGAGTTGCCGCAGGACTTCTCCCTGCTGCTGCACCTCGGGTACAGCTACGGTGATCTCTGGGATCTCGTCGGCGGAGAGATCTTCGACTACTCGGTGGGCCTCGGCTACAACGTGAACAACTTCGCGCTGAGCCTGAAGGTCACGGGAACCGACGCGAGCGGCACGCAGAAGATCACGGACGACGTCGGCAACAACGAGGATCGCCTGATATTCGCCGTTGCGACGACTCTGCCGTGGGGACAGGAATAAAAGCAGGAATAAAAGACTGACATAACGCGCGCAGTCGTGACCCCTGTCGCACAACGACGACTGCGCGCTTTCCCCGCATCTTCCGCAGTAGGATTCTGGAGCAGCTTGCCGGAGCGTCCGGAGTGTTTCGGGGAGATGTGTAGTGGAGACCGTAACCATTGCAGCCTCCCGAGTATCGGTGTTCTCCGACTCGGAGCTGCTCACGCTCGGTGCCGTGCTCATCGGCGCCATCGTCGTGATCGTGATACATCGCGCATGGACGTCGCGTAACCGCGATCTGCCGACGCCGCGGGCCTGAGGCCCGCAGCATCGGGGAGGACAGGGGAGGGCGGCCATAGAGGTCCGCCCGCGCGAGCATGGCCACCGAAGAGCCAGCGTCGAGGCCCGCCGCCGTCGAGCCGCGGCGGCCTGCGCGCGCGCGTCCCTGGGCGCTGCCGCTCAGCGTGTGGCTGGTGCTCGCCTCGAGCGCGGTGCTCGTCGTCGTGCTCATCGGCAATCGCCTCGCGCAGCAGAGCACGCACACCGCATCTCAGTACGTCAGCCGGGTCGAGCAGCGGTTCGGGCCGCTCGCGCAGCTCGCGCGCGAGCTCGGTGATGCGATCGCCGCGTTCGATCGCGCCGTTTTTTCCTATTCGAAGCTCGATGGCACGGAGAGCTCGGGCGCGATCGACAGCGCCTCGCAGACGCTCCTCGGCGTCGTAGCCCAGTACCAGGGCGCCGGTGAACCGGCACCCGCCGATGCGATGGAGCTGGCCGCCGAGATCCTCGCACTGCATCGCGAGGGCCTTGCGCTCGTCGACCAGCAGCGTCGCCAGCGCGTCGCTATCCGGGAGTATTGGGGATTCGCCAATAGCGTGCGCGACCGCATCGAGCGGGCCGGCGCGATCGGCGTGCAGATCGGCGACAACATGCTCGCGCGCAAGTCACTCGCGGACCTCGGCATCGCCGCGGAGCGCGCGCGCAATCTCGCCGCGACGCAGTTTTCGCAGCGCGAGCAGAGTACCGTGGAAGCCGCCGCCCTGGCGGAGGGCACCTTCCGCACGTTGCTGCGCAACCACGCCGATGAATTCGGGCGCTCGCCGGGGCTCGCCTGGCTCGAGCTCGTGCGCGAGGATGCGCTGCTCGCAGGCAGGCTGCGCAGCAACGTCGCGAAGCTCGACGGCGAGCTCGCTGCCGCGCGTCGCGCATTCGGCGCGAGCGCCGAGCGCGTGCAGAAGCGCGTGTACTCCGAGCTTCAGGAACCTACGTGGAGGGCGCTGACCGAATCGGCGCGGCACGCGCGAGTCACGGCCGAGGAGGCCGAACGGCTCATCGGGCTCGTCAGCATGGCGGCGCTCATCGTGGTCCTCGTGGTCTCCGCGGCGACCGCGCTCGGCGTCACCCTGCCGGTGCGGCGTCTGATGGAGGGCACCCGCAGACTCGCGTCCGGGGCGCTCGCGACGCGCGTCCCGCGTGGCGGCACGCGCGAGCTCGACGAGCTCGCGGCCTCGTTCAACCACATGGCCGAGCAGCTCGCGGAGTCGGAGCAGGTCGTGCGCAGCTACCAGGCGCGTCTCGAGGATCGCGTCGCGCAGCGCACGCGCCAGCTGCGCTACCTGGCGCATCACGACGCGCTCACCGAGCTGCCGAACCGACGCCAGCTCTTCTCCTACCTGAACGCCGCGATCGAGCAGACCCTTTCGGACGAGCGGCGTCTCGCCGTACTGTTCATCGACGTCGACAACTTCAAGACGCTCAACGACAGCCTCGGGCACGAGTTCGGCGATCGCGTGCTGCGAGCCATCAGCCGGCGATTGCGGGAGCTCACGGAGGCGCACGAATTCGTGGCGCGGCTCGGTGGCGACGAATTCACGCTCGTGCTCGCGAATCCCGCCTCCACCGCCGAGGTCGAGGACCGCGTCGCGCGGCTCATCAGCGAGTTCCAGCAGCCTCTGACGGTGGACATGCGCGAGCTGCTCGTCGGGATGAGCATCGGCGTCGCCCTCTGTCCACAGCACGCCACCAACGCGGAATCATTGCTCCGTGCGGCCGACTCCGCGCTGTTTCACGCGAAGGAGCTGGGCCGCAATCGCTACGCGATCCACAGCCCCGAGCTTCTGGCGGCAGCCACGAATCGATTCCGCACCGAGCAGGCCCTGCGCCGTGCGATCGACGCCGGCGAGCTCGAGCTGCATTACCAGCCGGAGGTATCGCTCGGGACACTGCAGACGACCGTGCTGGAGGCGTTGCTGCGCTGGCGGCAGCCGGACGGCACGATCATTCCGGCGGCGCAGTTCCTCCCCGTGGCCGAGCAATCGGGCCTCATCCTCGAGATCAACGACTGGGTGCTCACGCGCGCCGTCGAAACGATCGCCGAATGGCGGCGCAAGGAGTGGCCGCTCGCGCGCATCGCCGTCAATGCGTCTGCGCAGCAGTTCCTCACGGGCAATTTCGTGGCGAAGGTGCAGCAGCTTCTCGCCCGCACGGGCCTGCCGGCCGAGTGCCTCGAGCTCGAGCTGACGGAAACCGTGCTGCAGACCGGCGCGATGACGATCGACACGCTGCACAGCCTGAAAACGATGGGTGTGTCGGTCGCACTGGATGATTTCGGCGCGGGCTACTCCTCGCTCACCTCGCTCGAGCAGCTGCCGCTGACCCGCGTGAAGCTCGATCGCAGCCTGGTCGCCGACGTCGACGTGAACCCTCGGGCAGCGGCCATCGCGCGCTCGATCATGACTCTGTGCCGCAGCCTCGGGCTGCAGGTGACCGCCGAAGGCGTGGAGCGTCTCGGTCAGCTCGAGTTTCTGGCAGGGTGCGGGGAGCTCACGGTGCAGGGATATCTGGTCGCACGTCCCATGCCCGGACCCGACGCCCTACAGTTCGTCGCCGACACCACCTCGCGCCTTGCGGCCCTGCGCAGCATCCCCACGCTGCCGCGCCCGAAGCCCGCTCTGGACTCGCCTGGAACCGTCAGCGTGCTGCGGCCGCGGCCACGCGGCTAAGCCAGCACCTCACGAAGCGTCGCGAAGATCGTCTCGATCTGCTGCTTCTCGATCACGAGAGGCGGCGAAAGTGCGATGGTGTCGCCTGTCTGGCGCACGAACACGCCGCGCTCGAAGCATTTCAGAAAGACCTCGAACGCGCGGGCACCCGGCTTGCCGTCGATCGGCGCGAGCTCGACGCCGCACACGAGCCCATAGGCACGCACGTCCAGCACATGCGGCAGACCGCGCAAGCCGTGCGCGGCGTCCTCCCAATCCTTCGACAACTCTCGCGCGCGCGTGAGCAGCCCTTCGCGCTGGTAGATGCCGAGCGTCGCGAGCCCCGCTGCGCACGCGACCGGGTGCGCCGAATACGTGTAGCCGTGAAAAAGCTCGATTGCGCCCGGAGGGCCCTGCATGAAAGCATCGTAGATCCCACGCTTCACCAGCACCGCCCCCATGGGCACGCTGCCGTTCGTGAGGCCCTTCGCCGCCGTGATCATGTCGGGCAGGACGCCGAACTCCTGCGCTGCGAAGGGTGAGCCGGTCCGGCCGAAGCCCGTGATCACTTCGTCGAAGATGAGAAGGATGCCGTGGCGGTCGCAGATCTCGCGCAACCGCTGCAGGTATCCGCGCGGTGGGATGAGCACGCCGGTCGATCCGGCGATCGGCTCGACGATCACGGCCGCGATGCTCGAGGCATCGTGCAGCGCGACGAGGCGCTCGAGCTCATCGGCGAGCGCCGCCCCGTGAGCCGGTTGGCCGCGCGAGAACGCATTTCGCGCGAGATCATGCGTATGCGGCAGATGGTCCGCGCCCGGCAGCAGCGACGCGGACCACATCTTGCGGTTCGCAACGATGCCCCCGACGGTGATGCCGCCGAAGCCGACTCCGTGATACGCGCGTTCGCGGCCGATGAGACGCGTACGCGAGCCTTCACCTCGTACGCGGTGATACCCGAGTGCGATCTTGAGCGCGGTATCCACCGCTTCCGAACCGGAGTTCGTGAAGAACACATGGTCGAGACCGGCGGGCGCGATCTTGACCAGAGCGTTCGCGAGCTCGAAGGCCGGCGGATGTCCCATCTGGAAGGGCGGCGCGTAGTCGAGCGTCTCGAGCTGCCGGGCGACCGCCTCGGTGATCTCGCGTCGGCCATGCCCGGCGTTCACGCACCACAGGCCCGCCACCGCATCGAGGATCTGCCGTCCGTCCGGCGTCCAGTAGTGCATACCCGCCGCCCTGGATAGCAGCCGCGGGCGCTCCTTGAAGAGACGGTTCGCGGTGAACGGGAGCCACAGGGATTCGAGGTCGGCGCGATGCATGGATGAAGCCTACAGCCTACAGCTCACAGCTTACAGCCCGGAGCCGGAGCACACCGGTCGCGGTCTTCTCCGGGCTGTGAGCTGTAAGCTGTAAGCTGTGGGCTTTCCTCCCAGCGGAGCGACTCATGTCCGCGCAACCCGACACCGTCTCCTGGCACCAGCGCGCGAAGGCGCTCGACATCCGCACCAAGGCGTTCATCGGAGGACGCTTCGTCGATGCCGCCTCCGGCGAAACCTTCGACGATCTCTCCCCGACGAACGGCAAGCTGCTCGCGCGCGTTGCCGCGGGTGATGCACCCGACGTCGACGCGGCCGTTGCCGCCGCGCGGGCCGCGTTCCGGAAGGGGACCTGGGCCGGCCTGTCGCCCGGCAAGAGAAAGCGCATCCTGCAGAAGTTCGCGGACACGATCCTCGCCCACAAGGACGAGCTGGCGCTCACCGAAACGCTCGACATGGGCAAGCCCATCAGCGACAGCCAGCGCATCGACATTCCGGCGGCGGCGGGCGCGATCCGCTGGTACGCCGAAGCGATCGACAAGATCTACGACGAGGTCGCCCCGACGGGCCGCGATGCGCTCGCGCTCATTACGCGCGAGCCGGTCGGCGTGGTGGGAGCGATCGTGCCGTGGAATTTCCCGCTCGTCATGGCGGCCTGGAAGATCGGTCCGGTGCTGGCAGCGGGCAATTCCCTCGTACTGAAGCCGTCGGAGAAATCGCCGCTGACCGCGATTCGCATCGCGGAGCTGGCGCTCGAGTCGGGGATCCCCGAGGGTGTCTTCAACGTCGTGCCGGGATTCGGGCACACGGCGGGCAAGGCGCTCGCGCTGCACATGGACGTCGATGCCGTCGCCTTCACCGGCTCGACCGCGACGGGCCGGCAGATACTGCAGTACGCGGGCCAGTCGAACATGAAGCGCGTATCGCTCGAATGCGGCGGCAAGTCGCCGAACATCGTGCTCGCCGACTATGCGAATCTCGAGAAAGCAGCTACCGCCGCCGCGTTCGCGATCTTCTTTAATCAAGGGGAAATGTGTTCGGCCGGTTCCCGGTTGCTCGTGCACGAGAGCATCAAGGACGCGATGCTGGAGAAGATCCAGGCCATCGGCCGGCAGATGCAGCCGGGAGATCCGCTCGATCCCGCGACGAAGCTCGGCGCGATCGTGGACGACATCCAGTTGAAGCGCGTGCTCGGCTACATCGAGGCGGGTCGCGAGGACGGCGCGGCGGTGCGCCTCGGCGGCAAGCGCGCGCTCGAAGCGAGCGGCGGGTATTACGTCGAGCCGACCGTGTTCGATCAGGTGAAACCGCAGATGCGCATCGCGCGCGAAGAGATCTTCGGACCGGTGCTCTCGACGATCACCTTCAGGACCGTGGAGGAAGCGATCGAGATCGCGAACGACGTGATCTACGGGCTCGCCGCGGCCGTGTGGACGAAAGACCTGAAGACCGCGCACCGCGTCGCGCGTGCGCTGCGGGCCGGCACCGTGTACGTGAACTGCTACGACGCCGACGACATCACCGTGCCATTCGGCGGCTTCAAGCAATCGGGCATCGGGCGCGACAAATCGCTGCATGCCTTCGACAAGTACACCGAGCTCAAGACGACGTGGATCGATCTGACCTGAAGCCCTCACCCGCCTCCGGCACCTCTCCCCGCTTTGCGGGGAGAGGGTAGGGTGAGGGGTGCTGCAGCTGCTCGTGGCGAGCCCTCGCGGCTTCGCCGACCTGCTCGCGCGCGAGCTCACTGCGCTCGGCGCGGAAGACGTGCGAGACCGCTCGACGGGCGTCGCGTGCGCGGGGGATCTCAAGCTCGCCTATCGCGCCTGCCTCGAGTCGCGCATTGCCAATCGGGTGTTCCTCGAGATCGCCCAGTTCGAGGCGCGCGATGCCGATGCCCTGTACGCAGCCGTACGCGCGATCGACTGGGCCGAGCATCTGGAGCCGCGCGGCACGCTCGCCTGCGATTTCACCGGCCGACATCCCTCGATCACGCATTCCCAGTTCGGCGCGCTGCGGGTGAAGGACGCGATCGTCGACGCGCTGCGGGACGCCAAGGGCGTGCGGCCGGATGTATCCCGCGAGCGTCCCGATCTGCGTGTGCATGCGCACGCGCACGGCACGCGCATCGCGCTCTCTCTGGACCTGTCGGGCGAGAGCCTGCACCGGCGCGGCTATCGCGCTGCGGCCGGGCAGGCGCCGCTCAAGGAGAACGTCGCGGCCGGCATCCTCCTGCGCGCCGGCTGGCCCGAGCTTGCGGCGAAAGGCGCCGAGTTTCTCGATCCGCTCTGCGGATCCGGTACGTTCGTGATCGAGGCGGCGACGATGGCGGCCGATGTCGCGCCGGGGCTCACGCGCGATTACTTCGGATTCCTCGGCTGGCGACGGCACGACGCCGGACTCTGGGAAGAGTTGCGCGCGACGGCCGCTGCCCGCGCCCTCATCGGCGTACGCAGCACTCACACCGTCATGCGCGGGCTCGATCGCGATCCTGCCGCGATCCGCCACGCGCGCGAGAACGCGCGGCGCGCGGGGGTTGAATCGCGCGTGAGCTTCGAGGTCGCGGAGCTTGCGGATGCCGCGCCGCGCATGAACGCCGCCCCGCTCGCGGGACTCGGGCTCCTCTGCACTAATCCTCCGTACGGCGTGCGGCTCGAGGATCGCACCGTCGCGCGAGACGTGCATCGCGAGCTCGGCCGCGTGTTGCGCGAGCGTTTCGTCGGATGGCGAGCGGCCGTTCTCACGGGCGCGCCCGAGATGGGCCTCGAGCTCGGAGTGCGCGCCCAGCGTACGCACACGGTGTGGAACGGCCCGCTCGAATGCCGCCTCCTGCGCCTGGACATCGAGCGCGACGAGTTCCGCACACCGGGCGTTCGCACGGGCACGGTGAAGATCGATCCGACGCTGCGCAGCGCCCCGGGCGCCCGCATGTTCGCGAACCGGCTGAAGAAGAACGTCGAGCGACTCGCAGGCTGGGCGCATCGCGAGGGCGTCTCGTGCTACCGCCTGTACGACGCCGACATGCCCGAATACGCATTGGCCATCGACCGGTATCGCGGCGCCGAGCGACCGGAAGAGTGGCTGTACGTGCAGGAGTATCAGGCGCCGCGCGAGATCGAAGTCGAAGCCGTAAAGCGCCGGCGCAACGAGGCTCTCGCGGTCCTGCCGGAAGTGACCGACGTGCCCGCCGAGCGCATCTACTTCCGGACCCGGCGCAAGCAGGCGCGCGGAGAGCAGTACGGCAAGCGCGGCGAGGAGGCGCAGTTTCACGTCGTCGAGGAGGGCGGTCTTCGATTCTGGGTGAACTTCGACGACTACCTCGACACCGGGCTGTTCCTCGATGACCGCATCACGCGCGCACGGCTGCGCTCGGCGGCGGAGCGGCGTCGCTTCCTGAATCTCTTCTCATATACCGGCACGGCGACCGTTCATGCGGCGGCAGGACGCGCGCGCTCCACCACGAGCGTGGATCTGTCGGCGACCTATCTCGATTGGGCGCAACGCAATCTCGCGCTGAACGGCTTCTCCGGCAAGAACCACGAGCTGATCCACGCCGATGCACGGGGCTGGCTCGAGGACGCTGCCCGGCGCAACGCGCGCTACGACCTGATCTTCCTCGGTCCGCCGACCTTCTCCACCTCGAAGCGGATGTACGGCGTGCTCAACGTGCAGCGCGACCACACCGCGCTCATCGAAGCGAGCATGCGCCTGCTCGCGCCGTCTGGCCTGCTGGTGTTCTCGACGAACGCTCAGCGTTTCAAGCTCGACGCCGACGTCGCGAAACGCTACGTGATCGAGGACATCTCAGCGGCCACCCTGCCGCAGGACTTCGCGCGTAATCCGCGGATCCACCGCTGCTTCGAGATCCGGCGGGCGGCGGAGAGCCAAGGAATCTCTGGATAAGCGACGGCGATGCGACAGGTGATGTCGCGGCCTCTTTACTCATTAAGTGAAGCCGCTCATACTCATCGGCATGAGTAAGCGCCTGCAGGTATTGCTCGACGATGCCGAGCTCCGCGAGATACAGCGTCTGGCGCGCCAGCGCCGGGTCACCGTCGCCGAGTGGGTGCGTCAGGCCCTTCGGGATGCGCGGCGTCAGCAGCCCCGCGAATCGGCCGAGCGGAAGCTCGCTGCGCTTCGAGCGACCGAGTCGTTCGATTTCCCGTCCGGTGATATCGACGAGATGAACGCCCAGATCGAGTCCGGGTATGCGGTTCAGGAACGGCGACCAACGCGTTACGGATCGCGCCGCCGTGACAAGTCCTGATGGCGATGGTGTTCGTCGATTCGAATATACCCATGTATCTCGTAGGCGCGGAGCACGCGAACCGCGCGGTCGCGCGCCGAGCGCTTGAAACCCTGGTGCTGAACGAAGTCCGCCTCGTGACCGACGCGGAGGTATTCCAGGAGATCCTGCATCGCTACGCCGCAATCGGAAGACGCGATGCGATGCAGCCAGCGTTCGACGCGCTGGGACGATTCGTCGACGAGGTTTTCGCGATCGACCTCGATGACGTGGAGCTCGCGAAATCGATCCTGCTCGGCACGCCCGCTCTGTCCGCCCGCGATGCGATTCATGTTGCGGTCATGCAGCGGCACGGAGTACGCGAGGTGCTCTCGTTCGACGCAGGCTTCGACCGTGTTCCCGGGTTGCAGAGGCTCCCTAACGACCCGAGCCAATAGCCGCGAGAATGCCCAGCGGCATGAGCGATCATGAAAATCCGGAGGGTCGTGCTTGATTGAGGAAACCGGGCAGTTCCGCGCAGAACACGCGGCATTCGCAAGCCGCGCGTATTGGCGGCTGTTCGTTCCCAAGTCGATCACCGTGCTCGCCCGGGGATATGACCTGGCCGACCTGCGGCACGACGTGCTGGCCGGACTTACGGTGGCGATCGTCGCGCTGCCGCTGGCCATGGCACTCGCGATCGCCTCCGGCACCACGCCGGACAAGGGCCTCGTCACGGCGGTCGTCGCCGGCTTTCTCATCTCCGCGCTCGGTGGCAGCCGCTTCCAGGTAGGTGGACCGACCGGCGCATTTGTGGTCGTGGTGTTCGACACGATCGCCCGCCACGGCTACGACGGCCTCGTGCTGGCGACGCTGCTGGCGGGAATCATCCTGGTCGCGGCTGGCCTTGCGCGCTTCGGTACGTGGATCAAGTACGTCCCCGATCCGGTCATCACCGGCTTTACGGCCGGTATCGCCGTCATCATCGCGACGAGCCAGGTCAAGGATCTTCTGGGCCTGCCGATCGCAGAGGTCCCGGCGCATTTCATCGACAAGTGGCCCGTGCTCTGGGCGCATGCGGGCGACGTGCAGCTCGCGAGCCTCGGCCTGGCACTTACGGCGTTCGGGATCATCGTCGCGGTGCGCCGATTCGCTCCGCGCGCGCCGGGATTCCTGATCGCCGTGCTCGCCGCCTCGCTCATCGCGGCCTGGTGGCAATTGCCGGTCGCCACCATCGGCTCGACGTTCGGCGAGCTGCCCGACCGGCTTCCCTGGCCGCAGATGCCGGACTTTTCGTTCACACGTGTGCGGGAAGTGCTGCCGAGCGCTTTCACGATCGCGTTTCTGGCGGGTGTGGAGTCACTCCTCTCGGCGATGGTGGCCGACGGCATGACGGGCAGGCGTCACCGCTCGAACTGCGAGCTGGTGGCGCAGGGTGTGGCGAACAGCGCATCCGCGCTCTTCGGCGGAATGCCGGCTACGGGTGCAATCGCGCGCACGGCAACCAATATTCGTGCCGGCGCGCGCTCGCCGCTGGCAGGGGTGATGCACGCGATATTCGTGCTCGGCTTCATGATGCTGTTCGCGCGCTGGGCCTCGTACATCCCGCTCGCAAGCCTCGCCGCAGTGCTCATCCTCGTCGCCTGGACGATGAGCGAGCCGAGCAAGTTCGTGCACGAATTGCGCGCGCCCATGGCCGACCGGCTGATCCTGCTGACGACGTTCGCGCTCACCGTGCTCGTCGATCTCACGTTCGCCATCGAGGTCGGCATCGTTCTCGCGGCGATCACGTTCATGCACCAGATGGCCGGGGCGGTCGCCGTGCAGGCGCACGCATCGCTCATCGAGGAGGACGTGGACGATTTCGCGCGCCCGCGCTCTGATGCATACACGCAGCGCGCGCAGTTGCCGCCCGGCGTGGAGGTGTATCAGATCCGCGGCCCGCTGTTTTTCGGCGCCACCACGCGCCTCGACGACATGCTCTCGAACCTGCCGCCGCGGGTCCGCGTGTTCATCCTCCGCATGGGGGAAGTACCGCTCGTCGATGCGACGGGTGCCCGCGCGATCCGCGATCTCGTCGCGGACTGCGAGCGGCGCGGCCGGACGCTGATCCTCTCGGAGATGACGCGCTCGGTGCGCGCGGTGTTGCAGGGTCTCGGCGTGATCGAGCGGCCGCCGCTCACGCGATTCGCAGCTACGTACGGGCAGGCCCTCGCGCTGGCGTCGGAGGAAAACGCCCTGCCGGTCGAAGACCGATACAAGAACGGCTAGGTATCGACCTGGTCGAAAAACTCGACGGCGCCAGTCTCCAGCGAGTACTCGGCGCCTACGACGAGCAGACCGTCCTTCTGGATCAATTGTTCGAGGACCTCTGAGCCGTGACGCAGATGGCTTGCGGAGATGCGTACGTTGGCGCGAATGGCGTACTGCACCAGCGCGTCGGGGTCGTGCCTGAGCTCCGTCGCCAGTAGCGCCTCCACGGACGGCCGAACACGATCAACGATCGAACGCAGATTCCGCGACTGGTTTTCCGTTGGCCGCCTGAGCTCTTCGAGGGTGGCCTGAACGGCCCCGCACCCGGAATGGCCGAGAACCACGACGAGCCGCGTGCCGTAACGCTCCGCAGCGAACTCGACGCTACCGACCTGGGAAGGCGCAACGATGTTTCCGGCAACACGGATGACGAACAGATCGCCGAGGCCCTGATCGAACACGATCTCTGCCGGCACCCGCGAGTCGGAACATCCGAGAACGATGGCAAGCGGCTCCTGGCCCGCCGCCAGCTCGCTCCGGCGCGCCTGGCTCGCGAGGGTATCGCGGCCGCGAACGCCAGACACGAAGCGACGGTTACCTTCCTGGAGGCGTTTCAGCGCTTGTAGTGCAGAGATCATCAGCGGGCCTTTCGTCGCCAGGTTGCAGGCGGCGTACCGAACTCGCGCTTGAAGGCGCGGTTGAACGCGGCCTCGGATTCGTAGCCCACCTCATGGGCGACCTGCGAGACCGAGGCTCGCCCTTCACGTAGCCGCTGCGCCGCGAGCTGCATGCGCCACGCCGCGAGGTACTGCATCGGCGGTTCTCCGATGAGGGTCGTGAACCGGTCCGCGAACGCGGAGCGCGACAGGCCAACCTCGCGCGCGAGGTCTTCCGCAGTCCACGGACCGTTCGGCCGTGAATGCAGCAGACTCAGTGCGCGCGCGACGATGGGATCGCGCAGGCCCGCGAGCCAGCCGCGCTGCTCGGCGGGCAGCGCCGCGACGTACTGACGCACCGCCTCGACGAAGAGCAGTTCCGATAGCTTCGATACCAGCGTGACGGCTCCCGCGCGACCCGCTGCGATCTCGTTTGCCGCGAGCATGAATGAGCTCTCGACCCACGAGCCCGAAGGCGCTTGGCGAAAGTCGATCTTGAGGACCTTCGGAAGGGTCGCCAGAAGCGGGTTGAAGGGTGTATCCGTCCCCAGAAAGCCGCATACGATGTGCGTGCGCTCCCCGCCTCCGCCGTGCACGATGCGCGCGAGCCCGCCGTCCTTGGGCGCTTGTACGAGATCGTCCGCGCTCACGGGCGCCATCCCCGGCGTGCTGCCGATGCGGTGGACGTCGTTGCGCGCGAGCAGAACGATCTCTCCTTCGCGCACCTCGATCGGTTCGTCTTCCTCCGTCTGCAGGCACAAGCGCCCGGCGACGATGCAGTGATAGGCGATCACGTGTCGAGGGGTCTCGAGAAACGGCCGACAATCCTCGGGTGCGACCTTGGCCGTCACGCACCAGGGGGCGGTGAACTCCGCGTCGAGGAAAACCCCGCCGGTCAGTCTCACGATGCGCAGGACATCCGAAAGAGCATCCATTCACGCCTCTCGATCGGGTCGCAGCGCTTCGAGCAAGAGATCCGGCGCGCCGGTCATTCAGTGCATACCCGGACACTCCTACAGTAGCGCCCAATATCCAGGAGAGCTGATCATGTTACTGAACGATGCACTCGGCAATCGCGTCTCCGGCGCAACCCACGCCGGCCTCGAACGCTACCAGCATGCTAACGAGTTGCTCCAGCGCTATGCCGGCGATCCGGTCGCGGTCGTGGACGGCGCCATTGCCGCGAGCCCCGACATGGTCATGGCGCACGCGCTGCGCGCCTGGTTGCACCTCCTCGGTACCGAACCAGGCGGCTTGCCGGTGGCGAAAGAGTCGCTGCAACGCGCGCTGCAGCTACCGGCAACGCATCGCGAGGCGGCTCACCTGCGCGCGATCGGCCAACTGATCGCAGGCCGCTGGTACGAGGCGAGCCGAACGCTCGAAGACGTAACGATCGAGTTTCCGACCGATGCCCTCGCGCTGCAGGCCGGGCACCAGATCGACTTCTTTACCGGCAGCTCTCGCATGCTGCGCGATCGCATCGCGCGCGCCCTGCCCGAATGGTGTGAGGACATGCCGGGCTACCACGCGGTACTCGGCATGCACGCTTTCGGTCTCGAGGAATGCGGCGACTACGCGCGTGCGGAACGCCAGGGCCGCAGGGCCGTCGAGCTCGAGCCGCGAGACGGCTGGGCGCAGCACGCGGTTGCGCACGTCATGGAAATGCAGGGCCGGCAGCGCGACGGCATCGCCTGGATGGGCACAAACCCCGAAGCGTGGTCGCGCGACAGCTTTCTTGCCGTACACAACTGGTGGCACTTCGCGCTCTTTCATCTCGATCTTGGGCAGATCGATGAAGTGCTCGCACTGTTCGACGGCCCTATTGGCGGCAAACACTCCGCGGTCGTGCTCGACATGGTCGATGCGTCGGCGCTCCTGTGGCGCCTGAAGCTGCGTGGTATCGATGTGGGCAATCGATGGAATGCGCTTGCGGATCGGTGGGAGCCGATCGCTGCCGCCGGCAACTATGCCTTCAATGACGCGCACGCGGTGATGGCCTTCGTCGGCGCGGATCGGCCGCAGGGCGTTGCCGCCGTGCTCGATGCGCAGTCCGTCGCGATGGAACGGAACGACGACAACGCGACGTTCACGCGGGACGTCGGCCGGCCCGTGGCGCTCGCCATCAAAGCCTTCGGTGAGGGCGACTACGCGCAGGCGGTACGGTTGCTTCGATCCGTGCGAAACATCGCCTCGCGCTTCGGCGGCAGTCACGCGCAGCGGGATCTCCTTGATCTCACGCTGATCGAAGCGGCGGTGCGCGCCGAGCACGACGATCTGGCCGCTGCCCTCATCGCCGAGCGGATCGATGCAAGGCGCGCGAACCCTTCGGCTCGCGCTCTCCGTGAGCGCATGCTCGGCAGAGCAGCGTAACGGGTCTTATCGTATGAACAGCATGGCAATCATCGTGCGCGACGACGGCTACGACCGACTGCTCACGCCGCTTACGTTCGCGTTCGTGCAGGCGAGCAAGGGTGTGCAGGTAGACATACTGTTCGTGCTGTGGGCGGCACGGGTGCTGACACCCGAAGGTGCGCAGTCGACGCGCATCGAGGGCCGTCACTCCGCCGAGGAGGCGTGGCTCCGCGAACGCCTCGCCCGCGATGGCGATCCGGTACAAATCAGCGACTTCCTGCGGCTGCTGAAGGCGACGGGCAGGGTGAATCTCTATGTCTGTCGCCTCGCCGCCGCAACGTTCGACGTGACGCGGGAGACGCTGCTGCCGGAGGCCGATGGAATCGTCGACTCGACGTGGTTTCTGAATGAGAAGGCGGCCAAAGCCGAGCACTGCCAGTATTTCTGAGGATCCGCAGCGCGCGAAGCGTCAACCGCCAGGTACTCTCGAGCAATCCCAGGTACTCTCGAGCAATCAATGCGCAGCGATTCGAATTCCTCCCCGATGTCCGGGACACGGCGCCCCGGCTGGAATGGCTCGGTCTCATCGACGAAGCGTTCGTCGGCGAACAACGTGACGGTCGCCGTCGGTCCCACCTCGAGGCTGTGCACACTGCCTTCGAGATCGAGACCGAACGGACCGCGTAACTCCGCAAGATCGAGAGGTCCCACGAGGGTGAGCGCTTCACCGGAAAGGTTTCGATTCGCGTGCAGTCTGACCCAGCAGCCGTTTTGGATCGCGCTGCCAGAGGGATCGCCCGCCGCAGCCTGACGAATCGGTGCTGCGGTCGGTGTCGGCGCGACTGTCGGTGTCGGCGCGACTGTCGGTGTCGGCGCGGGCGCCGTATCGTCGGCGTCCTCGGGCACCATCGTCTGCTCGTCCCTTGCGTCCTCCGGCAGCATCGGATCCGGGGTCTGTGCAGAGGCCGCGGTCAAGGCGAAGAATGCCGTCACCGCGAGGAGACCCGACCTGGTATGGCGCCTGTCCATGGCCTGACTCCTTGTCTAAAGCAGATCGCGCAGCCGGTAATACAGCATCGCGAACATGAGTGCTGGACGACGGAACGCCATGCCGCCGGGAAAGTTCCGGTGGGGAATCCGCGCGAACACATCGAATCGTTCGGCGGTGCCGGCGATGCTCTCCGCGACGAGCTTGCCGGCGATGCCGGTCAGTGCGATGCCGTGTCCCGAGAAGCCCTGCAGGAAGTACACGTTCGGCGCGAGCCGGCCGAAGTTCGGAGCGCGGTTCAGCGTGATGTCGAGGTAGCCGCCCCAGGCGTGCGCGATCCGCACGTCGGCGAGCTGCGGAAATACCTTGACCATGCGCGCGCGCGTGGCTGGCGCGCTGCGAAACGGATCGAGGCCGGAGTAGCTGACGCGCCCGCCGAACAGCAGTCGCGAATCCGCGGTGAGCCGGAAGTAATCGATCACCCAGTTCATGTCGGCGACCGCTGCGCCGTTGCGAATCAGCGCGTCAGCGCGCTCCGCGCCGAGCGGCTCGGTCGCGACGATGTACGTGCCGACGGCCATGATCCTGGAGCGCAGCGACGGCGCGGCATCGCCCAGATAGACGTTGCCGCACAGAACGAGATGTCGGCAGCGCAACTCGCCGACCGGCGTGCGCACGTGCACGAACCCGTTGCGCGCCGCGTAATCGAGCGCGCGCGTGTGCTCGAAGATCTGCGCGCCCGCCCGTTCGGACGCGGCCGCGAGGCCGAGCGTGTAGTTCAGCGGATGGAGGTGCCCGCCGTTCGGGTCGTACAGCGCCGCGATGTAGCGGTCGGTCGCGAGGATGTTGCGCACTTCGTCGCGGGCGAGGAGACGCAGTCCTCGATAGTCGTACCGCCCGCCCAGCAATTCGAGCTCCGCGCGCAGCTCACGCACGTGCCGCGGCTTGATTGCCGCGAGCATATGGCCGGAGACCCAGTCACACGCGATGGAGTGACTCGCGATCAGTGTGCGGATGAGCTCGAGACCCTCGACCGTCACGTGCCAGATCGCATGCGCGCCGTCGGTGCCCACGAGGTGCTCGAGCTTCTCCTGGCCGCACGCCACACCGGCGATCGCCTGCGCGCCGCTTCGACCGGAGGCGCCCCACCCGACGCGATGCGCTTCGAGCAGCGTGACCCGGTAGCCCCGCTCGGCCAGGTGCAGCGCAGCAGAGCAGCCCGCGATGCCGCCGCCGATCACGCCGACATCGCACTCGAGCGTGCCGGCAAGGGGCGGCCTCAGCGGGGACGGATGGGCCGTCGCCGCGTAGTAGGAGTCGACGTAACTAGCGGTATCCATGGCGTTTTCTGCTCAATTGTAGAGGCCGAAGCGGCGCGCCGTGTGGTCTAATACGCGCCTTCGGCGGACTTCGGCGGAAGGCGGAAGTCGATTCGATCATGCCGCTCAAACGCCCAGTCATCGCGCTGCCTGCGGATCGCCGGATCATCGGCCTGCACCCCTTTCACGCGGTCGGGGAGAAATACATCCGCGCGGTCATCGACGGCGCAGGTGCTGTCCCGCTCCTCGTGCCGGCGCTGGGCGATGAGCTGGATCTCGACGAGCTCCTGGAGCACGTCGACGGGATTCTGTTCACCGGAAGCCCGTCGAACGTCGAACCGCAACGCTATCAGGGCGCGGCGAGCGAGACGGGCACGGTGCACGACCCGGAGCGGGATGCGACGACTCTTCCGCTGATCCCGAAAGCCGTCAAGGCGGGAGTGCCGGTCTTCGGAATCTGCCGCGGCTTTCAGGAGATGAACGTCGCGTTCGGCGGCACGCTCGCGCAGAAACTGCAGGACGTGCGCGGCAATCTCGACCACCGCGAGGATGCGGAAGCGGCGCTCGAGGTGCAGTACGGGCCGGCGCACGACATCCTGCTCGAGCCGGGCGGGCTGCTGCGGGCGCTCGCGGGCACCGATCGCGTGCGCGTCAATTCCCTGCACTCGCAGGGCGTCGACCGTCTGGCCGACGGGCTTCTCGTCGAAGCGCGAGCGACGGACGGCGTCATCGAAGCGTTCAGGGTGCGCGGTGCGCCGCGCTTCGCGCTCGCGGTGCAGTGGCATCCCGAATGGCAGGTGATGAGCAACTCTCTCTCGCGTGCCCTGTTTGCCGCGTTCGGCGCGGCGAGCCGTGAGCGCGCGCAACTCAGGTCAGGATGAAAGAATCTTTCCATGGCCAACGAACTGCAGCAGTTTTTCCGCGATCACAGCATCTCCGAGGTGGAAGCGATCATTCCGGACATGGCCGGCATCGCGCGCGGCAAGATCATGCCGGCCGAGAAGTTCGCGGAAGACGAGGGATTACGCCTCCCGGAGAGCATTTTCCTGCAGACCGTGACCGGCGATTATCCCGTCGACGCGTCGGAGGCGATGGATCCGGCGGAGATTGACATCGTGCTCAAGGCCGACGCCAAAACGGCGCGCCGCGTGCCGTGGGCCGCGGAGCCGACGGCGCAGGTGATCCACGATTGCTTCTATGCGGATGGCCGGCGCGTGACGATGGCGCCGAGACACGTCCTGCGCACCGTGCTGGAGCTGTACGCGCAGCGCGGGTGGGAGCCGGTGATCGCCCCGGAGCTCGAGTTCTATCTCGTCGAGCCGAACATCGATGCGGACTATCCGCTCAAGCCGCCGGTCGGTCGCTCGGGTCGCTCCGAACCCGGCCGCCAGTCTTACAGCATCGCGGCGGTCAACGAGTTCGATCCGCTGTTCGATGATCTCTACCAGTTCTGCGAGGACCAGGACATCGAGGTCGATACGCTGATCCATGAGGACGGCCCGGCGCAGATGGAGATCAACCTGATCCACGGCAATCCGCTCGATCTCGCGGATCAGGCCTTCCTCTTCAAGCGCACGGCGCGCGAGGCGGCGCTCCGGCACAAGATGTACGCAACGTTCATGGCGAAGCCGCACGCCAAGGAGCCGGGCAGCGCCATGCACATCCACCAGAGCGTGGTGGACAGGAAAACGCGCAAGAACGTTTTCTCGAACACGGATGGCACGCCGTCGCAGCTCTTCTTCGCGTTCATCGGCGGCCTGCAGAAATACCTGCCTGCGGCGATGTCGCTGCTGTGCCCGAACGTGAATTCCTACCGGCGCCTGACCCGCTTCCAGACTGCGCCCATCAACGTGCAGTGGGGCTACGACAATCGCACCGCGGGCCTGCGCGTGCCGAATTCGAATGCGGAGGCCCGCCGCGTCGAGAATCGCGTGGCGGGTTCGGACGCGAACCCATACATCGCGATCGCCGCGTCGCTCGCCTGCGGGTATCTCGGCATGATCGAGGGCGTGCAGCCCTCCGAGCCCGTCATCGGCAGCGCGCACGACCTTCCCTTCGGTCTGCCGCGCTCGCTCGACGAAGCGTTACCGCGGCTCCGCGAGTGCGAGCCGCTCGTGAAGCTGCTCGGCGAGGCGTTCGTGTCGGCCTTCACACTGGTGAAGGAGTCGGAGTTCGAGGTCTTCCTGCAGGTCATCAGCTCCTGGGAACGAGAGCATCTTCTCTTGAACGTTTAGCCTTCAGCCTTCAGCCTTCAGCCCTCTTCACTGTAAGCTATGCGGTGAACTCCGCCGGGGAACAAACCGATGATGTCCGTACGCACGCTGACCGCCACCGTCTGCCTCGTCGTTGTCCTGACCGCCTGCGGAGACAGACGTCCTGCCGAGGAAGCTCCACCGGCCGATCAGGCGCCCGACGCCGGCGGTGCGGCGGCACCGGAGACGGACGCCGAGAAGGTGCTCAACGTCTACAACTGGTCGGACTACGTCGACGAGAGCGTGATCGCCGACTTCGAGAACGAGACGGGCATCGACGTCACGTACGACGTGTTCGACTCGAACGAGGTCGTCGAGACGAAGCTGCTGGCGGGTAACACGGGATACGACATCGTCGTGCCGTCTGCCTCGTTCCTCGAACGGCAGATCAAGGCCGGCGTGTTCCAGAAGCTGGACAAGTCGCTGCTGCCGAACCTGAAGAACGTCGATCCGGAGATCGCGCAGCGCGTCGCCCTTCACGACCCGGGCAACGAATACGCGGTGAACTACCTCTGGGGCACCTCGGGCGTCGGTTACGACGTCGAAAAGATCAGGGAGCGCATGCCCGACGCGCCGGTCGAGAGCTGGCGCATGTTCTACGACCCGGCCGTCATCTCCAGATTCAAGGACTGCGGTGTGACGATCCTCGATGCGCCTTCCGAGGTGGTCGGCACCGTGCTGATCTATCTGGGCAAGGACGCGAACAGCGAAGCACCGGAGGACCTGAAGGCGGCCGAAGACGTGCTGATGAAGATCCGGCCGAACGTGCGCTACGTGCACTCCTCGAGGTACATCGATGACCTCGCGAACGGCGAGGTGTGCCTCACGCTCGGCTGGGTGGGCGATGTGCTCCAGGCGCGCGACCGCGCCGTCGAGGCCGGCAAGGGCCTCACGATCGACTACAATATTCCGCAGGAGGGTGCGGTCGTTTTCTTCGACATGCTCGCGATCCCTGCGGACGCGAAGCATCCGAAGAACGCGCATCTGTTCATCGACTACCTGCTGCGCCCCGACGTCGCCGCGAAGAATTCGAACTTCGTCAACTATGCGAACAGCAACGCCGCGTCGTACGAGCTCGTGAAGCCCGAGGTGCGCGACGACACGAGCATCTACCCGACGCCGGAGGTGAAGGCGAAGCTCGTGCCTGATCTCGCGGAGACACCGCAGTTCACGCGCCTGCTGACGCGGTCGTGGACGAAGTTCAAGACCGGCAGGTGACGACGGGCGCGACGCGCGCGGGAGAGGGCGCGCGCGATTACGTCCGGATCGAGAACGTCACCAAGAAGTTCGGCGACTTCGTCGCCGTCAACAACGTTTCCCTGAAGGTCAGGCAGGGCGAGATCTTCTGCCTGCTCGGCGGGTCGGGCTCGGGCAAGACGACGCTCCTGCGCGTGCTCGCCGGCTTCGAGGCGTCGACCACGGGGCGCATCATCATCGACGGCCGGGACATGACGGGCATTCCTCCCTACGAGCGCCCGGTGAACATGATGTTCCAGTCCTACGCGCTGTTTCCGCACATGACGGTCGAAAAGAACGTGGGCTTCGGCCTCGAGCAGGAAGGGCTCGCGAAGGCGGAGATCGCGAAGCGGGTGGGGGACATCCTCGACATCGTGAAGATGCGCCCGTACGCCCGGAGGAAGCCGCACCAGCTCTCCGGCGGGCAGCGCCAGCGCGTGGCGCTCGCGCGCTCGCTGGTAAAGCGTCCGAAGCTGATGCTGCTCGATGAGCCGCTCGGCGCGCTCGACAAGAAGCTGCGCGAGCAGACCCAGTTCGAGCTCATCAACATCCAGGAGCAGCTCGGCGTCACTTTCATCGTCGTCACGCACGATCAGGAGGAGGCCATGACGCTCGCCTCCCGCATCGGGGTCATGAACCACGGGGAGATCGTGCAGGTCGGCACGCCGACCGATATCTACGAATACCCGGCGACACGCTTCGTCGCGGATTTCATCGGCTCGGTGAACATGTTCGAGGGGCGACTCATCGAGGACGAGCCGGACCACGTGCGCATCGAATCGCCGGAGCTCGGCACCACGGTGTTCGTCGATCACGGCATCAGCTCGCCGCCCGAAGCCACGGTGTGGGTGGCGATCCGGCCGGAGAAGGTCCTGATCGGGCGCGAGGCGGTGAAGGAGCAGGAGAACGCGGTGCGCGGCGTCGTGAAGGAGATTGCGTACATGGGCGACGTGTCGATCTATCTCGTGAGGATCGACAGCGGCAGGATGGTGCGCGTGACGCGGCCGAACGTCTTCCGGCATGCGGAGGACCGCATCTCGTGGGACGAAACGGTGTGGCTCACGTGGCACCCCTCGAGCCCCGTGGTGCTCACGCAGTAGCGGGCCGGGCGCGTGACTCTCAGCAAGCGCTTCGGCCGCCAGCTCGTCGTGGGCGTGCCGTACGTCTGGCTCCTGCTGTTCTTCGCGATTCCATTCGTCATCGTCTTCAAGATCTCCTTCTCCCACTCCCGGATCGCGATGCCGCCGTATGCACCGCTTTTCGAGTGGGCCGGCGATCAGGTGCTCGCGATCAAGCTGCACCTCGTGAACTATGCCTTTCTCTTCACGGACGACCTCTACGCCAGCTCGTACCTGTATTCCGTGCAGGTCGCCGCGGTGTCGACGGTGCTGTGCCTCCTGATCGGCTACCCGATGGCCTACGCCATCGCGCGCTCGAGCGCTACGGTGCGCAACGTGCTCCTGATGCTGATCATCCTGCCGTTCTGGACCTCGTTCCTGCTGCGCGTCTACGCGTGGATCGGCCTGCTGAAGAGCAACGGCGTGATCAACAACGTCCTGATGTGGGTCGGCGTCATCGACGAGCCGATCACGATGATGCAGACCGATTTCGCGGTGTACATCGGCATCGTCTACTCGTATCTGCCGTTCATGATCCTGCCCTTGTACGCGAACCTCGAGAAGCACGACACGACGCTGCTCGAAGCGGCGCTGGACCTCGGCGCAAAGCCGTTCACCGCCTTCCGGCGGATCACGCTGCCGCAATCCATCCCGGGCATCATCGCGGGCTCGCTGCTGGTGTTCATTCCGGCGGTGGGCGAGTACATCATTCCGTCGCTTCTCGGCCGCACGGATCAGCTCATGATCGGCCGGGTGCTGTCGGATGAGTTCTTCGCCAATCGCGACTGGCCCGTGGCCAGCGCGGTCGCGATACTGATGCTGATCCTGCTGGTCGTGCCGATCATGCTCTTCCAGCGCTACCAGCAGCGGGCGATCGAGGCGGGCTCATGAAGGGGCGCGGCTGGTTCCAGGGGCTCGCGCTCGCGGTCGGCTTCACCTTCCTCTACGTGCCGATCGTCTCGATGATCGTGCTGTCGTTCAACAATTCGCGCCTCGTGACCGTGTGGGATGCCGACGACTCGCCGACGCTCAAGTGGTACGTGGCGCTGCTCTCGAACGAGCCGATCCTGGACGCGGCATGGCTCTCGATCCGGATCGCCGCGATGACGGCGACGGGCGCGGTCGTGCTCGGCACGATCGCGGGTCTCGTGCTCGCGCGTTTCGGCCGGTTCCGCGGACGAACGCTGCTCTCCGGCATGACGACGGCGCCGCTCGTCATGCCGGAAGTCATCACCGGGCTTTCGCTGCTGCTGCTGTTCGTCGCGCTCGAGCAGGCGATCGGATGGCCTGAAGGGCGCGGAGTCCTCACCATCACCATCGCGCACATTACGTTCGCGCTCGCCTACGTCACGATCGTCGTGCAATCGCGCCTTGCCGGGTTCGACGAGTCGCTCGAGGAGGCTGCGATGGACCTCGGAGCCCGGCCGGCCGAAGTATTCTTCCGGATCACGCTGCCGCTCATCGCGCCCGCGATCATCTCCGGCTGGCTGCTCGCATTCACGCTCTCGTGGGACGATCTCGTCATCACGCAGTTCGTCGCGGGACCGGGTTCGAACACGCTGCCGATGATAGTTTTCTCGAAGGTGCGGCTCGGCGTGAGCCCGGACGTGAACGCGCTCGCGACGCTGATGGTGCTGATCGTCGCGCTAGGCATCGTCGCCTCCGCCATCTGGATGCGGAGGCAGGAGAAGAAACGCGCAGCCGAGATGCAGCTTGCCACAGCTGCGCGAGAGTAGAGAATCGGCCGCATGGCGACACTCCTCACGGGCCTCGACTTCGGCGGCTCTTCCATAAAAGGCGGCATCGTCGACGTGGACGGCGGCCGCCTCACGACCGAGCTCGAGTCCGTGCGCACGCCCCGGCCCTCGACACCCGACGCGGTCGTGCATGCCGTTCGCGGCGTCGTCGAACGGCTGACTTCGAGCGGCCCTATCGGTTTCGCATATCCGGGCGTCGTCAAGCACCGCCGTGCGCGAACCACCGCGAACATCGATGCGTCCTGGCTCGGTGTCGACGGCGCGGCGCTGCTCGAGAAAGCGATCGGGCGTCCGACCGTCTTCCTGAACGATGCCGACGCTGCGGGTATCGCGGAGATGAGGTGGGGAGCGGGACGCGGTGCTCGCGGCGTCGTCATCATGCTGACGTTCGGCACCGGCATCGGCTCGGCCATATTCCTGGACGGCGAGCTGCTGCCCAACACGGAGTTCGGGCACGTCGAGCTTCACGGCGCAGACGTCGAAGAGTGGGCCTCAGCGCGGGTACGCACCGCGTTGAACCTGGACTTCCCGACGTGGATCGCGCGCGTGAACGAGTATCTCGCGTACATGCACAGGCTCTTCTGGCCCGACCTGTTCATCCTCGGCGGCGCGGTCAGCGAACGGTTCGACGAGTTCGCGCCGCTCCTCAAGGCAGAAGCGGAAGTTCGCCCGGCGCAGTTCGCCGGTCAGGCAGGCGTCATCGGCGCGGCGCTGGCCGCAGCTGAGCTACTATCGAACTGACCATCCGGCGGGGCCGGCATGGCAGGCGTCGGAGCATGCGCCCGGAACGCGAAACGGTTCTGCACAGCTGGTGCAGGCAGACGGAATGGGACGCGCCCACGATCGTCGGCGGCGCGGGCGCGCGCCTGCGCACCGCAGACGGGCGCACGATTCTCGATTTCAGCAGCCTCTCGGAATGCTGCAACCTGGGCCACCAGCATCCGCACGTGGTGGCGGCGCTCCGTGAGCAGGCGGCAAGACTGTGCTTCGTGACCAACGCCTGGGGCGCGCAGGCGCGCGCGCACCTTGCGGAAGTTTTGCTGGAGAAATCGGGATTCGATCACGGGCGTGTATTCTTCACGCTCGGCGGCGCGGACGCGAACGAACACGCAGTGAAGTTCGCGCGCCAGGCGAGCGGCAAGCCGCGGGGCTGGATCATCACGCGCGACCGCTCCTATCACGGCGCGAGCTACGCCGCGATGGCGCTGTCGGGCGACACGCGCACGGCGCAGCAGGTCGATGCGGCTGCCTACCGGGTCCTGCACGCGCCGCCGCCCTACGCCTACCGCTGCCCGTTCGGCACGGCGAGCGCGGAAGCGTGCGGCGCCACCGCCGCGGCTCACATCGCGACGCTGATCGACGAGCATGGAGCCGGCGACGTCGCGGCGGTGATGATGGAGCCCAATGCAGGCACCAATGGCATCGTCGCGCCGGAAAACTTCTGGCCGGCGCTGCGCGAGCGAACACGGCAGCGCGGTGTGTACCTGATCGCGGACGAAGTGATGAGCGCCTTCGGGCGATGTGGTGAATGGTTCGCATGGCAGCGCTACGGCGAGCCCGCGCGGCCCGACCTGATGACACTCGCCAAGGGACTGACCGGTGCGCACGCGCCGCTCGGCGCCGTGGTGGTCTGCGCGCCCATTGCGCGCGCGCTCGAGCCGCAGATGCTCTACACGGGACTCACCTATTGCGGTCATCCGTTGTCGTGCGCCGCCGGCGTCGCGGCCATCGAGAGCTACGAGCGCGAGGATCTGATCGCGCGCTCGCGCCGTCTCGGCGCCGAGCTGTTCGATCGGCTTCGGCAGATGCAATCGCGGCATCCGGTCATCGGCGACGTACGCGGCGGGCACGGCCTGTTCGCGGTCGTCGAGCTGGTGCGCGATCGCGCGAGCCGTGAGCCGCTCTCGCCGTGGCCGGACATGCACCAGTCGCTGCAGCGCCTGCTGCTCAGGGCCATGGAATCCGGAGTCTCGTTCGCGGCCCGCGGTAACCTTCTGCTCCTCGCGCCGCCGCTTGTGATCGCTGAGAAGGAGCTGACCGACGCGCTGGATCTGCTCGACCGGCTCCTGGGTGAGCTCGCGCCGGCGCTGCACGCTGACGAGTGAACGCGCGTATGAGCTTCAGACTGACCTACTCGACGATGTTCAATCCGCCGTCGGAGTTGCACACGCGGTTCGACGCGGCCATGGGGCGGCTGCGGGCACGTCTCGGCGGAACCTACGCGCTGCACATCGACGGTGAGGATCGCTTCGGACGAGAGGTCCTGGAGAAACGGAGCCCGGCGGATCGGGAGCGCCTGCTGGGCACCTTCGCAGCGGCGAGCGCCAAGGACGCCGACGAGGCGATGCAGGCCGCGCACCGTGCGTTTCCGGCGTGGAAACGTACTCCCGCCGCTGAACGGTTGCGCGTGTTACGCCGGGTCGGGGAGTTGATCGAGGAACGCGTCTACGACATCGCCGGGGCACTCACCCTCGAGGTCGGCAAGAACCGCATGGAAGCGCTCGGCGAGGCGCAGGAGACGGCCGATTTCTTCTACGCGTACTGCGACGATTTCGAGCGGCAGCGCGGCTTCGATCAGGTGCTGCCCAACGATCCGCTGACGAGCCACGTGTCGCGCAACCGCAGCGTGCTGAAGCCGTACGGCGTGTGGGTCGTCATCACACCGTTCAATTTTCCGCTGGCCCTGGCCGGCGGTCCGGTGGCAGCCGGACTGGTCACGGGGAACACGGTGGTCTTGAAGGGCGCGACCGTGACGCCCTGGGCCGGTCGCCTGCTCGCCGACTGCATCCGCGATGCGGGCATCCCAGCCGGCGCCTTCAACTACCTGAGCGGCTCGAGCCGTTCCATCGGCGATGCGCTCATCGAGCATCCGCTCACCGCTGGCGTCACGTTCACGGGTTCTCATGAAGTCGGAATGCAGATCTCGCGCAAACTGCAAGGCGGATCCTACCCGCGGCCGTGCATCGCGGAGATGGGCGGCAAGAACGCGTGCATCGTCACGGCGGCGGCGGACCTGCAGCGCGCCGCGACCGGCATCGTGCGCTCGGCGTTCGGCATGGGCGGGCAGAAGTGCTCGGCGCTCTCGCGCCTCTATGTGCACCGCGCCGTGGCCGACGAGCTGGTGGATCGCGTGCGCCAGCAGATCGCGGCGATACGGATCGGCGACCCGGCGAGGCAGGAAAACTGGCTCGGACCGGTCACGACCGCGGAAGGCTACGAGAGCTACGATCGTTACGTAGCTCACTTGCGCAGCGGTGGCGCGAATGTGCTCGCGGGCGGCGAGCGGCTGCAGCACGGCGAGCTCGCGCGCGGCTTCTTCGTGCAGCCGACGCTGGCCGAAGCGCCGCCCGACCATCCGCTCTGGCAGCGCGAGATGTTCCTGCCGATCCTCATGCTCCATCGTGTGAGCTCGAACGACGAGGCGATGCGGCTTGCGAACGGCACGCCGCTCGGGCTGACTGCAGGCTTCTACGGCAGCCGCGACGAAGTGCCCTGGTTCCACGAGCATATCGAGGCCGGCGTCACGTACGCGAATCGGCCGCAGGGAGCTACCACCGGTGCGTGGCCAGGGTACCAGCCCTTCGGCGGCTGGAAAGGCTCGGGCACCACCGGCAAGGCGATCGCCTCGTTCTACTACCTGCCGCAATACCTGCGCGAGCAGTCGCAGACCGTGGTCGAGTGAAAACGGCATGGCACTGATGGCACTTGCCGATGCGATCGCGCGGCATGTGCGCGACGGGCAGAGCCTGGCGCTCGAGGGATTCACGCACCTGATTGCCTTCGCGGCCGGACACGAGATCATCCGGCAAGGCCGCAAGGACCTGCACCTGATCCGCATGACGCCCGACCTGATCTACGACCAGATGATCGGCATGGGCTGCGCGATGCCGTCGAGAACGGATGGCCGCGCACGCTCGAGCTCTTCGAGCACAGCCATGCCGAGATGGCCGTCGCCTACCAGGCGGGTGCGAGCGGTCTGCCGTGCGGACTCATTCGGCGTCGAGGCGGCGCGCGCGGCGACGGGCTGGCCACTGCGAGTCGCCGACGATATGGAAGCGCTCGCGGCACCGGAGCCGGCGGTTCTGGCGTGTCTTCGCGATCTGCACGCGCGAACGGGCGCCGCGCACGCCAGAGCCGTGCGAATCACGTTGCCCGCGTCGATTCGAAGCTGAGGGTTCTCGATGCGATCACCCCACATCCGTACCGAGCTGCCGGGGCCGAAGGCACGCGCGCTCATCGAGCGCGACCGCGCCGTCACGACGCCGTCTTATCCGCGCGACTATCCGTTCGTGATGGCGAAGGGCCGCGGCGTCGAAGTCTGGGACGTGGACGGCAACCGCTTCCTCGATTTCGCCGCGGGTATCGCGGTATGCAGCACCGGCCACGCGCACCCGGCGGTCGTGCAGGCGATCAAGGACGCGGCCGACGACTTCCTCCACATCTCGAGCGACTACTGGCACGAGCGCATGACGCAACTCGGCGAGAAGATCAACGCGCTCGACCCGATGCGCGAGCCCGTGCAGATCCTCATCTGCCAGAGCGGCACGGAATCGGTCGAGGGCGCGCTCAAGCTCGCGCGCTACGTCACCGGCCGGCCGCGGTTCATCGGCTTTCTCGGCGGCTTCCACGGCCGCACGATGGGATCGCTTGCCTTCACCGCGAGCAAGTACACGCAGCAGGCGGGGTTCTTCCCGACCATGCCTGGGGTCACGCACGTGCCTTACCCGAACACTTATAGGCCTCTCTTCGCCGGTGCGGACCAGGGCAGGGCGGTAATCGAGTACATCGAGGAGGTGCTCTTCCGCAGCAACGTGCCGGCGAGCGAAGTGGCGGCGATCCTCGTCGAGCCGATCCAGGGCGAGGGTGGTTACCTCGTGCCGCCCGACGGCTTTCTGCAAGGCCTGCGCGAGCTCGCCGACCGGCACGGCATCCTGCTCATCGTCGATGAAGTGCAGTCCGGCATCGGGCGCACGGGCAGGATGTTCGCGAGCCAGCATTGGGGCGTGTCCCCGGACATCATGACGCTCGCCAAGGGACTCGGCTCGGGGCTGCCGATCGGTCTCGTCGTCGCGCGCAGGCGGCACATGGAAAAGTGGAAGCGCGGCGCCCACGGCAACACGTTCGGCGGCAATCCCCTGTGCTGCGCGGCGGCGCTCGCCACCCTCGACCTGGTCGAGCGCGAATACGCGGCCAATGCGGCGAGCGTCGGCGCGTATTTCATCGGCCGCCTGCGCAAGCTCGCGGAGCGCTTCGAGTGCATCGGCGACGTGCGCGGCAAGGGGCTGATGATCGGCATGGAGCTCATCGAGGATCGTGGCAGTCGCAAGCCCGCGCGTGCGCTGTGCGATGCGTTACTGACGCGCGCATTCCACAACGGGCTGCTGCTGCTCTCCTGCGGCCAGAGCACGGCGCGTTTCATTCCTCCGCTCATGGTGAGTCGGGACCACATCGACGAGGCGATGACCATGATCGAAACGAGCCTTCGCGACGCGCTGGAAACGTGATGCGCCGGAGGCTTCGAGCCGTCGCGGTGATGCTGCTCGTGTCGCCGGTCGCGCTGCCCGCGGCGCGCGAGCCGGTTCTGAAACAGGTCGACCTGCCGCACAGCTATTACTGGCGCGAGATGTACATCCCGCAGCCGACCACCGGTCCCTCGGCCGCAGCGTTCGGACCCGACGGCACGCAGGTCGCGTACAGCATGGCAGGCTCGTTGTGGCAGCAGGCCATCGGCAGCGATACGGCCCGGGAGCTCACCTATGGACCCGGCTACGACCTGCAACCCGACTGGTCGCGCGACGGACGCTGGATCGTGTTCGCGCGCTATCACCGCGACGCGATGGAGCTGTGGCGGCTGGACCTCACCACGGGCAGACAGCAGTCGCTCACGAGCGGTGGTGCGGTCAATCTCGAGCCACGCCTCTCGCCCGACGGGCGGCAGCTCACCTTCGTATCGACGCAAGGCACGGGTCACTTCAATCTCTTCATCGCGGACGTCGACGAGCGCGGCCTCGCCAACGTGCGGTATCTCGTGGAGCCGCGCGAATCGACGATCGATCGGTACTACTACTCGTCCTTCGATCACGCCATCAATCCGAGCTGGAGTGCCAACGGCGAGCGAGTCTTCTACGTCGGCAATCCGGAAGTCGCCTGGGGCAGCGGCGACATCTGGTCGGTCTCGGTGCGACAGCCCGACGATCGCCGTCGGGTACTGGTGGAAGAGACGACGTGGGCCGCGCGGCCGGAGCTCGCGCCCGATGGCAAGCGACTTCTGTACAGCGGCTATCAGGGCCGGCAATGGCATCAGCTGTGGCTTACGACGCCCGACGGCGAGTCGCCACTGCCGCTTACCTTCGGCGAATTCGATCGGCGCAATGCGCGCTGGTCGCCCGACGGACAGCGCGTGCTGTACGTCAGCAATGAAACCGGCAACACCAGCCTGTGGGTGCAGGAGGTCGCCGGTGGAAGGCGTCTGCCTGTGAGCGCGCGCAAGCGGCACTATCAGCGCGAGATGGCGATATTCTCGGTGGCGCTGCGCGACGAGCGTGGCCGGCCGTTGCCGGGTCGGGTGATGGTGCTGGCGGACGACGGGCGCTACTACGCGCCCGAGGACGCTCGCCTCCACGGCGACGATCATTTCGATCGCCGCCGGCAACGGCAGGAATATCGCTATTTCCATTGCAGTGATCGTTGCAGCCTCACGGTGCCCGTCGGCACCGTGAACCTTTCGGTCATGAGCGGCCTCGAAAGATTGCCGGTCGTGCAGGACGCGGAGATTCCCCCATCCGGCCGCGAAATCTCCGTGACGCTGATTCCGCAGAGGCTCCCGCTCAAATTCGGCGAGCACACCAGTGCCGACCTGCACGTGCACATGAACTACGGCGGTCACTACCGCCAGCACCTCGCGGCACTTGCCGCGCAGGCGCGGGCCGAAGATCTCGACGTGGTGTACAACCTGATCGTCAACAAGGAGCAGCGCATCCCGGACATCGCGGAGTTCACCCCCGAGGCGCGCCAGATCGGACCGACGACTCTGTACCACGGGCAGGAATTCCACACGAGCTACTGGGGACACCTGGGGCTTCTGCACCTCGGCGATCACCTGTTACTACCGGACTTCGCGAGCTATCGGCACACTGCGCTCGCCTCGCCCTGTCCCGGCAACGGCGCGATCGCCGACCTCGCGCACGAGCAGAACGCGCTCGTGGGCTACGTGCATCCCTACGACTGGCGGATCGATCCGGACGAGGAGAAATCCCTCACCCACGCGCTGCCGGTCGATGTGGCACTGGGCAAGGTGGACTACCTCGAGGTCGTCTCGTTCGCCGACCATCGCGCGACCGCGGAGGTCTGGTATCGCCTGCTGAATCTCGGCTTTCGCGTGCCGGCCGCGGCGGGCACCGATGCGATGACCAACTACGCGTCGTTACGCGGACCGGTCGGACTGAACCGCGTCTATCTCGCGGCGCGAGACCGAAGTCCGGCAGCATTGAGCGCCGCGTTGCGCGAGGGCGGCGGATTCGCGACGAATGCACCGCTGCTGGGACTTCACGCGGAAGGCGTCGGCCCGGGCGACACGGTGAGATTGAAGCCGGGGCTGCGGCGCGTGCGCGTGGCGGCCGCAGTCCGCTCGATCGTGCCGCTGAGCGACCTCGAGCTCGTGTTCAACGGCCGTGTCATCCGGCGGCTGCGCACGGATCGATCAGGGCGAGTTGCAGACTTCGAGGGCGATATCACCGTCCCGGCAAGCGGCTGGCTGTTGCTGCGCGCATCGCATCACGCGCCGCAGGCGCTCGTGCAGGATCTCTACCCGTACGGCACGACCAACCCGGTGTGGATCGAGGCAGGGACGCCACCACCTGCCGCTGCCGAGGATGCGCGCTACTTCGTGCGCTGGATCGACCGGATGATCGAATCTGCGAGCGCGCGCACCGACTACAACACCGACCGCGAGCGCGAGCAGACTGTGCAGTATCTGCAAGCAGCGCGCGCGATCTTCGCGGACAAGGCCGTCGCACGGGGGCTTCCATGACCGAACAGACCGTGGGCGCCCATACGCGCGCGCTCGGCTTCTGGATGTGCACGGCGCTGGTGGTCGGCAACGTCATCGGCATCGGCGTATTCCTGATGCCGGCCGCACTGGCGCCCTTCGGCGTCAATGCGATCGCGGGCTGGCTCGTTACGGTGATCGGCTGCGTGTTTCTTGCATACGTTTTCGCCGGCCTCGCTCGCAGCTTCCCGCAGGACGACGGACCGTACGCGTACACACAGCGTGCATTCGGCGACGGCATGGCGTTCATGGTCATGTGGTGTTACTGGGTCGCGACCTGGATCACGAATGCGACGCTCGCGATCGGCGTCGTCGGCTACATGACGATCCTGCTGCCCGCGATCGCCGCAAGTCCCTGGTATCCGCCGGTGATCGCGCTCTCCCTGCTATGGTTGTTCGTCGTGCTGAATCTGCGCGGCGTGCGCACGGTTGGCTGGATGCAGATCCTGACGACGGTGCTCAAGCTGCTGCCGATCGTCGCCGTGATCCTGCTCGGCGTCTGGCAGCTGATCGCGGACCCGTCCGCCTACATCGAACACGTTCCGACGACGCCGGCGTCGCTTCGAGACGTGATGGCCGCCTCGACGATCGCGCTGTTCGCGATGCTCGGGATCGAGTGCGCCACCATTCCCGCGTGCAGGGTGTGCGACCCTGAGCGCACGATCCCGCGAGCCACGATCGCCGGAGCGATCGTCACCGCGCTGATCTACATCGCGATTTCCGCGATCCCGATGTTCCTGATCCCGCAGGCCGAGCTCGCCGCATCCAACGCTCCCTTCGCTGATCTGCTCGCGCGCTTCGTCGGCGCCGGTTCCGGGGAGCTGATCGCCATCTTCGTCATCGTCAGCGGGTTGGGCGCACTGAACGGCTGGACGCTCGTGGTCGGCGAGGTGACGCAGAGCTTCGCCAGGCACGGCAACTTTCCGCGGGTGCTCGCCAGGGAGAACGCACATCGTGCCCCGACGCGCGCGTTCCTGCTCACCGGAACGGTGGCGAGCATCATGCTGCTCATGAATTACAACCAGTCGCTCGTGAACGTCTTCACGTTTCTGAGCGTCGTGGTCACCGCCGCCAATCTGCCGCTGTACCTGGTCTGCTCGCTCGCCGTGCTCGTGTTGTTGCGGCGGCGGCAGATCGCGCGGGTCGGCAGGCGGGAGAAGATGCTGTTCGCGGCGGCGATCCTGGGCGCGGCCTACTGCGTCTGGGCGTTCCTCGGCGTGGGCTGGAAATCGCTCGCCTGGGCACTTGTGCTGTGCGGGGCGGGCGCGCCGGTCTATCTGTGGTCGTGGTACCGCGAGCGGCGCGCGCAGACACTGCCGAGCGGAGCGGCCTGATGGCGCGCGACGCGCGTTACGACATCCTGTTCGAGCCGGTGCGAATCGGGCCGGTGACGGCGAAGAACCGCTTCTATCAGGTGCCTCACTGCAACGGCATGGGCCATGCCATGCCGGAAGCGCACGCGGCGATGCGCGAAGTCAAGGCGGAAGGCGGCTGAAGGTCCGATTGCGGACATTGCCTTCCGGCGTCACTATCCTGTCGCCAGGTGAGCGATCCGCGTGAGGAGATCTTCAGGACTCGGGCGGCGGCGAGTCAAGCGAGGCATTCAGCGCGGCGGCGAGGGCAGTCTGGCCGCTGATGAGGTCCTTCCAGGCGAGGTCGATGCCTTTCCGGTTGCCTTTCACGGTCAGCTTCAATCCGTCCGGCGCGATGACGAGCGTGTAAGGCTTGCCGTCGATATCGAGCTCACGCTTCAGCGGCTTTTCCAGTTTCGTGGTCATTGCGCTTCGTTCCTCGTGCGGGCCTGGTGCGAAGTTTAGCGAGGTACGCCCCAAAAAGACGACAATCCGACGTCGCCGCGTCCGTCGGCCGGCACGCTGCGATTCAGCTCCGACGCCGGTGAGAAAGGCGGGTCCGGGGCGTGGCTTGCCTACGCGATGCCGAGGACCTCTTTCGGACCGGCTCATCTTGCCAAGTCTGTTCCATGACGCTTGGCGCGGCGTCATAGCTGTACTTGTGATCCAGCCAATCGCTGAACGGTGTTTCGAGCTGCATGGCTTTCGCCAGCCGTTTCAGTCGGCGACGGTCGAGCTCGTCGAGCTCGAGCTCCATCGGCGGCGGCGACATGCGGCTGCGCGGTGAACGCGAAAGATACAGCCAGTGCAGCAGAGCTGCTTCCGGCGTCGCGCGTCGGTAGGCCAGCTCCGGTGAGAGACGGTCCTTCTCCGGGCCGGCATCGAGCAATCGCTCGGGCATGCCACGAAAGACAAAGGAGCCGGCGGACGTCTCGACGCGCCCGAGCGACGGCGTTGAATAGCGCGGCGAAAGCGGGACGAGCGCTGTCACCGCGTCGGTGAAATTGTTCCAGACGCCGGCGTCGCCCAGGACGGTCTGGAGCGACACCACCGAGCCCGGCCTGAGCCACACGGCGGCTTCGGGGACCTGCGCGGGCGGAGACATGAATCGATTCAGATACAACCCGCGCACCACGCGTTGGACACGCTGGGCAGCAATCGCCTCGCGGATCCATCGCTCGATGCTCGGCTTCGAGACGCCGGGACGCGCGTCTTGCGCAAGCCGATACAGAGACCTCCTGTCGAGCACACGCAATGCGTGTGGATCGGCAAGCGACAGCTCGAGTTGCGTCGTCCAATGCGGGGTGTTCATGAGGGAGACGCCTTCGAAGATGCGCCCATGCATCGCTCGAGTGCCTGCAGAAGCCGCAGCTTCATGGCCAGATACTCATCATCGTCGATGTTCGCGCGCATCTCCTGCGGCAGCGCGGGCAACACTTCGTCGCGGAACAGCGGCCAGGGCATGAGGTCAAGCTTCTGCGACATGCGCCGCACCAGATCACCGGTGCGCTTCTCGAGACGTGTAACGGCGTCGCGACCGGGACACGTTCCGCGCGCAAGCAGAAGCTCGAGGTCATAGATGTCCCGCGGTGCGTTTCGCTTCTCGTCCAGCAGCGCCGCGAGCTTGTTTTCCAGCAGAGCCTGTTCGTCGTATACGCTCACATATACGCGCGGAAGCGTGCGATCGGAGAGCTGTGCGGGGAGCTTCAGCACGTGCTCGAGGTCGGGCGTGCGGCGGCGCGAGACTTCGATCGTAAGTCGAAGCTCTTCGCCCGAGTCTGTGTACCCGCCCACTTTCCAGCGCGCCACGGTGTCGGTCTGCTTCGGTTCGCTGATGCTGGTGTTCGTCAGTCCAGCGGCGCGCAGTGCACGCTCGATGGCTTCTCGTACAGTTTTCTGCAAACTTGCCAGAGGCCGGCGCGGATCATGGTCGAAATCCAGATCTTTGGTGAAGCGGGCGCTCTCCGTCAGCACGCGCATGGCGCCGCCGCCCTTCAGCACGAGGCCGGCTCCTTCGCCGCTGCGAAAGAGGTAAGTCAGCAGGCGCTGCTGAAACTCATCGCGGGTTTGTGCGAGGGAGGGCACGGGTTGGGACCTATAATTAAGAGCGTTAGCATCATTATACGACGCTAACGACCTTAATCAAGCATCGCGAGGGGGCGTCACCCCGCCGCGGCGACCCTGAAGGTCGGGTCCGCTTCGGCGGCCCAGGCGAGGAGGCCGCCCTCGAGATGTGCCGGTGCATCGATGCCCGCGCGCATCGCGAATCCACACGCCGCGATGCTTCGCGTTCCGCTGCGGCAGATGAACACGGGCGTCCTGTCCCGCGGGATCTCATCGAGGCGGCGCTGCACTTCTCCGACCGGAATGTTCGTCGCGCCGGCGAGGTGGGCCACGGCGAATTCCCGGGGCTCACGCACATCGACGAGGAGCAGCCGGCCGGAATCGGCATCGGCGAGCAGCGCGTGGAGCTCCGCGGCGCCCAACCGGCGCACGCGGCGAAGCTCATCCGCGCCGCAGGCGGCCGGCGCGTCGGTGAGCGCGGTGATAGTGGGACGCGGGCCGCACACCGCGCAGTCTTCGCGCTTCTCGAATCGCAGCTCGCTGAAGCGCAGGTCGAGCGCGTCGTAGGTAAGCAAGCGCCCGATGAGCGGCTCTCCGGCGCCGACGATGAGCTTGATCGCTTCGGTCGCCTGGATCGCGCCCAGCACTCCGGGCAGCACGCCGAGCACGCCGGCCTGTGCGCAGTTCGGCACGAGCCCTTCGGGGACTTCCGGAAACAGGCAGCGGTAGCACGGACCGCGGCCGGGGACGTACGTCATCGCCTGTCCCTCGAAGCGGTGAATCGCGGCCGACACGAGCGGTTTGCGCAGCATCACGCAGGCGTCGTTGACGAGATAGCGCGTCGCGAGGCGATCGGTGCCGTCGAGCACCACGTCGTACTGCGCGAGGATCGCTTTCACGTTGTTCGCACGCAGCTCTACAGCGTGCGGGACCACGGTGATCTCGGGATTGAGCGCAAGCAGCCGCTCGTGCGCGGCTTCGACCTTGGGCCGTGCGATGGCGGCGGTGTCGAACAGCACCTGGCGCTGCAGATTGGAGAGCTCGACGTCGTCGCAGTCGACGAGGCCGAGCGTTCCGACGCCGGCTGCCGCCAGGTACAGCGCCGCCGGTGATCCCAGGCCGCCGACGCCGATCACGAGGACGCGCGCAGCGCGCAGCTTCTCCTGGCCTGCGACATCGATCTCCGCCAGCGCCAGGTGACGGCTGTAGCGCTCACGCTCCTGCGGCGACAGAGGCACCGTTCAGCCTCCGCTCAGCGCGCAGATGAGATGGATCTCATCCCCGGCACTCACAGGCGCGGACAGCTCCTTTGCTTCGCGCGTATTCACGAACAGGCGCATGTGCGGACGAATGCGGCGCTGCTCGTCCACCATTCGAAACCGCATGCCGGGAAAACGTCGGTCGAGGTCCGCGAGAATGTCCTCGAGGGTCGCACCGATCGCCTGCACGCTCGGCGCCCCGTTCGTATAAGAGCGCAGCGGGCTCGCAACCCTGATCGTGCAGCTCATCGTCGTCAGCTCGCGTGAGTCACCGAATAGACTTCGGGCAGATGCCGGGCGATGCAGCGCCATGAAGTGCCGGCGTTCCGGCCTGCCCACACCTCGCCGCCGGTCGTACCGAAGTAAAGACTCGGCCGCGCGCCGCCATCGGCGCACATGGCCTGTCGCAGAACCGTCAGCCACGCCTGCGAGCGCGGCAGCCCTCGATCGAGGCGCTGCCAGCTTCGGCCGGCATTGCGCGTGACGTAGATGGCCGGTTTGCCCTCGACGGAAGTGCGCGGCCACACCTCGGTACCGTCCATCGGAAGGACCCAGGCCGTATCCGGGTCGGCGGGATGCAGCACGATCGGAAATCCGATGTCGCGGACCTTCGCCGGCATGCCCTTGCCGATGCGCGTCCAGCGGCGCTGGGGACGATCCAGGCGATAGATGCCGCAGTGATTCTGCTGATAGAGCCGATCGGGCTGCAGCGGATGCATGACGACGCAATGCGGGTCGTGTCCGAACGGCACGCTGGCGTCGGGCAGGAAGTCGGCGTCACAACCCTCGTTCAACGGCGCCCAGTCGCGGCCCCCATCCGTCGACTCGAATACGCCGCCGACCGAGATGCTGAGATAGAGATGCTTCGCATCGCGCGGATCGACGAGCATCGAGTGCAGAAACTCCCCATCCGGAGTGGCGTTGCCCGGTGCCCACTCGCGCCGCATCGGATGGTCGTTGAAGCCGGCAACCGGATCCCAGTGATCGCCGCCGTCCTCGGAGCGAAACAGCCCGGCCGGCGCGCTGCCGGCGTACCACGTGCCGCGTTCCTTCGCATGGCCGGGAGTGAGCCAGAACACGCGGTCGACCGAGCGGGGCTGCTCACCCGCCGCCGCCTCGCGGAAGGCGGGGGGCCGCGAGGCTTCGCGCCACGTTCTGCCGCGATCGCCGGAGCGGAATACCGTCGGACCCAGGTGACCGGTCTTGGCCGCCATCAGAAGCGTCTTCCGATCGCGCGGATCCTGGACGATGTGGTGAATAATGTGCCCGAGGAACTGCGGGCCGCTGACCCTCCAGCTCCCGTTCCGCGCATCCGGGCGCAAGAGGAAGGCCCCTTTCCGCGTTCCGATCCAGAGCGTGCCGGCCATAGATGCGGAAGGATAACCGAAGGACGACCGATGACGCTCAAGAGCAAGCTGCCCGACGTGGGCACGACCATTTTCACGGTCATGTCCCGCCGTGCGCGCGAGCTCGGCGCGCTCAACGTCGGACAGGGATTTCCGGACTACGAGATCGATCCGCGCCTCACCGAGCTGGTCGCCGCGGCGATGCACGCCGGTTACAACCAGTACGCGCCCATGGAAGGCGTGATCGCGCTGCGCGAGCAGATCGCCCGCAAACTGAAGCTCGGCTACGACATCTCCGTCGACCCGGAACCGGAGATCACCGTGACCGTAGGTGCTACCGAAGCGCTGTACTCGGCGATCCAGGCCGTGGTGGCGCCGGGCGATGAGGTGATCGTGTTCGATCCGGCCTACGATTCGTACGAGCCGGCGGTGCGCCTTGCGGGCGGGCGCTGCGTGCGCATTCCGCTCGAGCCGCCGGCGTTTCGGTACGACTGGGACCGCGTGCGAAGTGCGCTCACGCAGCGTACACGGCTCGTCATCGTGAACTCGCCGCACAATCCCGCCTGCACCACCGCGACGTCCGGCGATCTCGATGCGCTCGCGGGGCTGATCCGCGATCGGCCCATCGCCGTGCTGTCGGACGAGGTCTACGAGCACGTGGTCTTCGACGGCCGCTCGCACGCCTCGGTCCTCGCGCATCCGGAGCTGCGCGCGCGCAGCTTCGCGGTGTTCTCGTTCGGCAAGACGCTGCACGCCACCGGCTGGCGCATCGGCTATTGCGTTGCACCGGCCGAGCACACGCGCGAGCTGCGCAAGGTGCACCAGTTCAACACTTTCAGCGTGGTGCATCCGCTGCAGCAGGCGATCGCGAGATATCTCGAGGAGAAGCCGCAGAGCTGGCAGGGACTTGCGCGGTTCTTTCAGGCCAAGCGCGACCTGCTCCGCAACGCGCTCGCGGGCAGCCGCTTCGAGTTGCCGCCTGCGCAGGGCACCTACTTTCAGCTTCTCGGCTACGAGCGGATTTCTGACGAAGACGATCTTGCATTCGCCGATCGTCTGATCGATGAGGCGCGACTCGCGACGATTCCGCTGTCGCCTTTCTATCGCGCACCGCCGCGTTTGCGCTACCTGCGCCTGTGCATCGCCAAGCGCGATGAGACGCTGCTCGATGCGGCCGCACGGCTCGTCGAATTCGGGCGGAGGTAAACGTATGAAGAAGGAGACGCGCGTCAACCATCCGCCGGCGGTCGAGGTGCCGCCGGACAATCGGCCGATCGTCGCGCCGATCTATCAGAGCGTCAAATTCGAGTTCGAGAGCGTCGAAGAGACCCTTCGCAGCTTTCGCGGCGAGCGCGCCGGCTTCTTCTACGCCCGGGCATCGAATCCCACGACGCGCCAGCTCGAGCTGCTGCTCGCCGAGCTGCAGGGGCGCGACGACTGCCTGGTCACCGCCTCGGGCGTGAACGCCATCGCGCAGACGCTGATCGCGCTGACGAAGCGCGGCGATCACATCGTGTGCTTCGTCGAGACCTACAAGCCCACGCTGTACCTGATCCGCCGGCTCCTCGGACGCTTCGGCGTCGCGCACACGCTCCTCTCGATCGAGGACGTGCCGGCGGTCGAGCGGGTGCTCGCGGCGCAGCCGACGCGCATGGTCTTCTTCGAGAGCCCGACCAATCCCGTCACGAAGATCGCCGATATTCCGACGCTGACGCGCCTCGCGCGCGCGCGCGGTGCGCTCACGGTGATGGACAACACCTTCGCCGGCTTTCACCAGCACGGGGAGTACGACATCGACGTGTTCGTCCACAGTCTGACGAAGTACGCTTCCGGCACCGGCGATGTCATGGGCGGCGCCGTGATCGCCGGCGCCGAGCTCATTCGCGGCATGCGCGCGGACTTCGGGGCGCTCGGCGCCGCACTCGATCCGCACGCGGCGTTTCTCATTCAGCGTGGGCTCAAGACGTATTTCGTCCGCTACCGCGAGCAGAGCACGAGCGCGATGCGGATTGCGGAGCTGCTGGCCTCGCACTCGGCGGTCGCGAAAGTGCACTACCCGGGCCTCCCCGGTCACCCACAGCACGAGCTCGCACGCGCGCAGATGCGCGATTTCGGCACGATCGTGAGCTTCGATCTGCGCGGCGGTGCGGAGGCGGGACGGCGGTTCGCCGAAAGTCTGAAGCTGTTCGCGCTCGCCGCGAGTCTCGGTGCTACCGAGTCGCTCGTCGTCGCGCCGCAGATGATGGGCGGGCGGGACCTGACGCCCGAGCAGTTGCGCCTGTCCGGCATCACGGAAGGCACCGTGCGGCTGTCGATCGGCCTCGAGCACCCGGACGATCTTCTCGACGATGTAGGGCAGGCGCTCGCCGGAGTGTGAACCGCGTAACGAACGGAGCGTGAACTGTGTAGCGATTCCCCGCTGGGGCGCTTTACGTATTGCGCCCGCGCCGCGAGCATGGCTCGCATGCACGTCAACGGTACGCTGCCCGTACAGCACGAGATCGCCTCGTCGGTCGCCTCGAGCATTGCCCGCACGCCGTCGGCGCCGGCGTGTCTGAGCCGACTCGCGGCCGACCTCGATCGCGGAATTTTCGCAGTCGCAGGCACTTCTGTGGGCCGAGGCGCGCTCGATGAGCTGCGCGAGGGTCTCTTCAGCGCGCCCGGCCGTGAGCGGGAAGCTCTCGCTCTCTGGCACGAATCTCTCGCCACCGCCGCGTATGCGGAGCTCCTCTGCGGGGTGAGCGGCGCATCGATCGGCGTGGCGAGTCTCGGCGGGCTCCTGCATCGCGTCGGCGATGCGTGGATGCTGCGGAATCTCGCGCGTTCCGAAGCCCGGAGCGGCGCACGGCTCGACGCACCTTCGCGTTCCCGATTGTCGTCGCTCGAGACGGCGGCTTGCGCTGCGCGTCTCGTCCGAGACTGGAAACTGTCCGCTCCGGTGGCGGCCTGCGTTACCGACTGGCGGCGATGCGGCGAGCTCGAGCCCGTGGCGCCGGAAGCAACCGCGGTCTACTGCGGGCGATTGCTGGCGCTCGAATTGCTGCGGCCGCAGTTCTGCGCACCAGCCGCGACGGCATCCGCCGTCGCCGAGCACGGTTTCGACGGCGACGCGTTCGCTCGCATCCGCGGCAGCGATCTGCGCGTTCTTCGGCTCGTTCGCTCCGTCGACTAAGCGCCCGACGTCACCGCCGCGTCAGCCACGCGATGAGCGACACCACGACGCTCACGAGCAGCATCGTCGCGATCGGAAAGAAGAACTTGAAGCCCGGACGATCGACGACGATATCGCCCGGCAGCCGGAACAGCGGCAACCGCTTCACCCACGGCCACGCAATGCCGATCAGGATCAGCGCCGTACCGAGGATGACGAGGAGGCGGTTCATCGAAGCCGACAGCTTACAGCCTGCGCCTCACACCCCGTGTCAACGCGAGGGGTACGCCTGCGTTGGAGGCTTGAACAGGTCACAGAGGCCTTAAAGCCATGACGCGATCACTATTCCGGGTCCTCGCGGCCCCAGCCGCTGCACTGTTGCTATCCCTCGCCGGTTGCGGCGGCGGGGCAGCGTCCGGCGGAAACGCGAATCTTCCTTCTCCCGCACCGACTGGCTGTGACGCGAGCTCTTGCGGCACTGCACTCGTCGGGCTGACCGACGCCGACGGTGACTTTCTCAGCTACACGGTCGATGTCGTTTCTCTCACCTTGAGGAAAGCCAGCGGCGCCGTCGTCGAGGTGCTGCCGGTCGAGCAGCGAGTGGACTTTTCCCAGCTCGTGGAGCTCTCGGAATTCGTCACCGCGGCAACGGTCCCCAACGGCGCGTATGTCGAGGGCAGCATCCGCCTCGACTACACGAACGCGGAAATCAGCGTCGACGTCGGTGGGCAACCGAAGGCTGCGCGAGCCGTGGATGCGTCCGGCAACGTCGTCGGCGTCGTCGATCTCGACATCAGGCTCGACAATCGCAATCACCTCGTCATCGCGCCCGGCCGGCCCGCTTTCCTGCAGCTGGATTTCGACCTGGCGGCGTCCAACACCGTCGGCGATCTGAACGTCGATCCGGTGCCGGTGAGAGTGGACACGTTCATCGTCGCGTCGGTGGAGCCCGTCGACAGCCGCGAATTCCGGGTCCGCGGCCCGCTGGTCAGCGTCGATCAGGCGGCGAGCACCTATACGATCGAGCTCAGACCGTTCCATCACCGCACAGCGCGCCACGGCAGGTTCGTCGTGCATACGACCGCAGGTACCGCGTGGGAAATCGACGGCACGACGTATACGGGTGCCGCCGGCCTGGCCGCGCTGGCGCTGAAGCCGGAGGGCACGCCGACTGCGGCTTTCGGCTCATTCGACCTGCAGAGCAGGACGTTTACGGCCCAGCGCGTACACGCGGGCACGAGCCTCGAGAGCCCGCAGTTCGACGTAATCCACGGCAACGTCATCGCGCGCACCGGTGACGATCTGCGCGTGCGCGGCGTGACCGTGGTGCGGCGCGACGGCAGCGTGAAGTTCATGCGCGGCGACGCGACCGTGACCGTTGGGCCCAATACAAAGGTCACGAAGGACGGCGAGCGCGGCGACAGTCTGGGAGAGGAGGCGATCTCCGTCGGCCAGTCGATCCATGCGTTCGGGCAGGCGTCCGCCGCCGACACAACCGAGCGCGTGACGCTCGACGCAACGGAGGGGCGCGTCCGATTGCATCTCACGCGCCTGTTCGGGCTCGTCAAATCGGCGAATCCAGGCAACCTGACTCTGGACCTGCACGCGATCGATCGACATCGGGCGGCCGCATTCGATTTCGCAGGCACGGGTGCGAGCACGGCGACGGACGCCGATCCTCACAACTATGAGGTGGCCACCGGCAATCTCGGCCTCGATCGCGTGCCGGAAGGCTCGCCGGCCCGCGTGTTTGGTTTCGTGACGCCATTCGGCGCCGCGCCGCCCGACTTCACGGGCCGCACGATCGTGGGCTTCGAGGAAGTCCTGGCCGTGTGCGTGATCGGTTGGGGTGAGAGCGGCACCAGCGCGCCTTTCTCGAGCATGAACTCGAGCGGGCTCGTGCTCGATGCCTCGAACCCCGAGATCGGGCCACGCCATCACATCGTGATCGGCCCGCGACTGATCGACATCACGACGCTCTCGACGCCGGTGCGGTTCGTGCCCGACGGCGAGCGGCGGGGCAGCTTTGCGATCGCCATGGCCGGAACGGTCGAGGTATTCGCGGACTTCGCGGAGTTTCAGGCGAAACTCGCAGAGAAGCTCGCCGGTGCCAGGGCCGTGGGCCTGACCGCGACCGGCCACTTCGACGGTGCGAGCGGTGACTTGAAGACCGCCCGGTTGTTGATGAGATTGACGCCGGTAAGCTGACTTCTCGGGTGTCGCTCTCAGGGCCCGCTGGCTGGTGCAGCGGGCCCTGCCGCGTTCCTCATGCGCTGCTCGCAACGCGCACGCGGTGCGGATGGTACGGCACCACCTCCAGCAGCTCGCCTTCGCGATGCCGTTGCTGCACGTGCCGCCAGAAATCGGCCGTGAGAATCTCCCCATGCACGCGCAGGAATGCCTCGCGCTGAGCGTCGTCGAACGCCAGGAAACGCAAGAACGTTTCGGGGAAGACGTCGTTGTCGGCGACGTAGAACCATGCTTCCCCACGCATCTCATCCTCCTCGTTGGTCGCCTGCGGCAGCTCGCGGAAGCGGCAGTCGGTGACCTGACACAGCTCGTCGTAGTCGTAAAAGATCACCCGTCCGTGGCGCGTGACGCCGAAGTTCTTGAGCAGGAAATCGCCTGCGAAGATGTTGGTGTACGCGAGATCGCGGATGCACTGGCCGTAGTCGAGCACGGCTTTCTCCGCGAGCTCCGGCGTGATCGTGCGCAGGTAGAGGTTGAGCGGCGTCATGCGCCGCTCGACGTATACATGATCGAAGGTGAGATCGTCGCCGTCTACGCGCACCGACTGCGCCGTTTCCAACAGCAGCTCCTCGAGCAGCTCAGGCGAGAACAGCGCCTTCGGGAATCGCAGCCGTCTGAACTCCTGCGCATCGACGAGCCGTCCTGCGCGGTCGTGCTTGAAGACGAGCCGGTACTTCGCTTCGACCTCCTCGCGCAGGATGTTCTTGGGATAGGGAAAGCGGTCGCGGATGATCTTGAAGACCACGTCGAAAGAGGAGAGCGTGAAGCACACCATGACGAGGCCACGCTCACCGGGCGCGTGCACGAACCGGTCGACGGTGCCGGCGAGATGCCGCATGAGCTCGCGATAGCGCTCGGTCTTGCCCTGCTTGGCGCGCCCGAGAACCGTGAACAGCTCGCTCACCGGTTTCTTCGGCAGGAACGACTTCAGGAACACGACCGCTTCGCCGACGCGGTCAAGATCGGCGTGAAAGTACGAGCGCGTGAAGCTGAATACGATGCTGACGTCGCCCTCGGAGAGCATCACCGCATCGACGAGCACGCCGCTCTCCGTGTTCTTGAGCGCGATCACGAGCGGAATCGTGAAGTTGCGCCCGATGAGCCGTCCGACCACGTACGCGCGCATGATCTGGAAGAAGACCGGCCGGATCACCTCCACCTTCTGCACCGCGCGCCGCTCGCCGATGCTCTGTAAATGCGCGGAGATGTCCGTGACGACGTGCATCAGGGTCTTGTCGAAATCGCGCCAGCGGGAGCGAAACGGCAGATCGCCGAGCAGATCCTCGAACAACAGCTGCAGAGAGCCGCGGTTGACGTAGGTGTTCGTGACGACCGTGCTGGTAACGCTCGCGAGCGGATCGAGATCGGCGGCGTGAAACTCGATGTCCGCCGCGACGCCGATCGTGCCGAAGAGCCGCCGGGTGACGGAGCTGAAGAACGTCTTCGTGAATTCGTTGTCGGGCAATCCCTCGATCTGGCCTGCGAACTCCGCTCGAATGCTCGCCCAGAGCGTACGGTCGAGCGCACGCTCGCCGAGCCGTGCGCGCATCTGGACGATGGTGCGATTGACATAGCCGTCGTAAAGGTCGATGCGCTCGACGGCGTCCAGCTGGCTGCCCTTCCAGTCGCGTTCGTCGAAACGCTGCGGCGCGCGGCGCGTGATGGCGCGGAACTCCGCGTTGTAGTCGGCGAATGCCTGCACCAGGTACCCCGCGCAGGCCTGTGGCGAAATCGAGGCAGCGTCGTTCATCGATCGGCGCTCAAGCGCGCAGTATTGGTCACGGGCTGGCGACCCATTCCTCCAAGCGAACGAGGCGCCCGAGATGTCGAGCCTTCCTCACATAGCGCTCATCCGCTGTAACGAGCCTGGCGCCCGGGATCTCCAGTGCGACGGCGTGATACAGCGTGTCAGATACATGTTGGTTCAGTTCGATCGCGAGTCTGCACGCGCGCCGCATGATCTGCGCGTCGCCCACGATCGGAAGCTCGAGCGCCTGGAGCATTGCAACATCATCTTGAACCGTTCGCGGGGTGAGGCGAGCGAGGACAGCAGCGACCTCGGCCAACCAGTGCGCAGGTTGAACGGCCGTCAGCTCTCCTGCAGTTATCGCCCGCATGATTACCGCAGCCTGATGGGAAGCAGCTTCCCTCCGCGGGTCGTTCAGCAACCATTTGGCGATGACGCTCGCATCGAGAACGAGCATCACCGGCGTGTCTTGGCGCGTGCCGCACGAATCTGCGCGTCGGTCGCGGGAGGACGCTGTTGGCGCCGCGCCGTAAGCGTGCGGAATAGCCGCATGCGGCGCTTGCGCAGCTTCGTTTGTTCGATGGCACCCCGCATCAGGTCGGCGATCACCGCACTCTTGTTCTCGCCCTGGAATGCCCTGTCGAAGTCCCGCTTTACATTATCGGGCACGCTGAAGTTGACCGTAGCCATACCGCCGCTCCGCTTGTTGAAAACTTCAACAACGGCACATCATAAGCACGACCTGGCGCACGTCAACCGGTGGCGGCAAACCCCAATCGACCGACTCACCGGCCGCTCACCGTCGGCGGTCAACTTCCATTCTCATTCGCACGGTCTCCATGTGCCTTGGAGAGAACGTCCTTGCTCATGGCCGTGTTCACTCACGCGTCCGCCCATCAGGCTCTGCTCCACGCGCCGAGCTGCCGCGCGGCCTCGTCGACCGACAACTTGAGCGCCCGCGAGCGGATGGCTGCCGGTACCCATTTCCGGATAAGGAGTCACGAGAATCTGGTGTGCCCCCGATGGCGTGTGCACCTCGTGCAGGGCGGCCAGCCGATCGCGATCGAAGGAGTCCGCCATCCGTACCAACGCGGGCCAAAGCCGCTGGTGCACGAACGTGACCTTGCCCTCGACGACGCGGCACACCAGGACTTCCGCCCAGGCAGTAGATGATGTGCACGCGAAACATCACGCTCGTGATCAATCCTATGATTTTCAGGATACGCGCATCTCAGCAGCGTTGACTCGCACGCATGCCTGCCTCCTGACACCAGGCTGTCAGGAGCCCAGTGCCAGCATGCGTGCGTGCCAATCCGGCACTCTCACTGACCGGAGCAGCCATGCTCGCAGCCAGCGCCATCACTTGGTTTGAAATTCCCAGCAAGGATCTCGACCGCGCCACGCGGTTCTACGAGGACGTGCTCGGCGTCCAGCTCAAGCCCGACACCATGGGCCCGACGATGAAGTTTTCGATCTTCCCGGCCGATAAGGGACAGCCGACCGGCTGCATCATGCACGCCGACGGCTACCGTCCGAGCGCCGAGAGCACCACCGTTTACCTCAACCTGCGCGACGACCTGGCGAAGCCGCTCGCGAAGGTCGAAAAAGCCGGCGGCAAGGTGCTGCAAGGCAAGACCGCGCTGCCCGATAACATGGGCTTCTACGCGCAGTTCCTCGACACCGAGGGCAATCGCGTGGGGTTCTTCTCGCCCCGGTGAGGGGGGCGGACGTGCCTTGATCGGCGCGGTCGCGCGCGTCACGCTGGGCGCGTGCGCCGCGCCGACCGGCTGTTCCTGCTGATCCAGGCGCTCCGCGGGCGACGGGTGGTCACGGCCCGCCGGCTGGCGGAGCTGCTGGAAGTCTCCGAGCGCACGGTCTACCGCGATGTTCAGGACCTGCAGCGCTCCGGCGTGCCGATCGAGGGCGAGGCCGGCGTCGGCTACGCGTTGCGCCGCGGGTCGGACATCCCTCCGCTGATGTTCACGCGCGACGAGCTCGAGGCACTCGTGGTCGGCGCGCGCATGGTCGAGGCGTGGACGGGCCGGCGCATCGCAAGCAGCGCGCGCCAGGCCCTGACCAAGATCGAGGCAGTGCTGCCGGAGGAGCTCAAGCGCCGCACCGAAACCTCGCGCGTGTTCGCGCCGCCGGTCAAGCGCCACGCCGCGATCGCGGGTCGGTTGGACGAGCTGCACGCTTCGATCGACGTGCGCCGCGTCGTCGAGCTCGACTACCGGCGCGAGGACGGGGAGGCGAGCGTCCGGCCCGTGCGCCCGCTGTGCCTCGCGTACTGGGGCACGGTGTGGACACTGGGCGCCTGGTGCGAGATGCGCAGCGACTTTCGCAGCTTTCGCCTGGACCGCATCGAAGCCTTCCGCACGCTCGATCGCACGTTCGTCGAGACGCCCGAGATTTCGCTGGCCGCCTTCCTGCGCACGGTCGGCGCCGATCCGCAGGCCGCGCGCTGACGCCGGAATCAGTACATACCGAGCACGACGCGCAGACTTCGCTCGACCGCGGCGAGCTCTGCCGGCGTAAGGACTGTGAGCGGTCCTTCGCCGATGCGGGTCCGATCGAGCGCTCGCGGCTGATCGACGACGACCTGGCAAACCTCGTCGAGACGGTCCCGTGCGGACACAGTGACCCGCCACAGCTTGAACTCCGGGTACACGTGCGTCGTCAGTGGCAGCACGACGACCATCGGCGTTCCTGCATCGATCAGCTCGTCGGCTTGAACGAGCAGGACGCGCCTGATCTTGCCTATTTCGCGGCCGCGGGAAGGATTGAGGTTTGCGGTCCAGATCTCGCCGCGCCTCATCATCGCTTCTTCCTTCGCTGCCCGGCAGCAGAGCTCCCCCCGTGCTGCCCTCGGCTCTCCGCCACGCGCAGGCCTTCGTTGTCCAGCGCCACGGCTTCTTCCGCAAGGGTGAGGGCTTCCTTGCGAATCTTCGGATCCGCGTAGGCGGCGCGCGCTTCCGCGACGTATGCAGCGATATATCGCTGCCGCTCCCTGCGCTCGAGAAATTCGGCGATTGCCGTGCGCGCGATTTCTGACCGCGCCACGCCCTCGCGCTGTGCCTCTTCGTCGAGCCGCGATTCGAGATCCTCCGGCAGCCGCAGGCTAAAGCCCGCCATGCATTACACTCCGTATTACATTTCGTAATACATTATGCCGGACGCGGCGTCATTCGACAAGGCTCATGTGCGAGCGCCTGCGCGCGGCAGCGGTCATGTCGGGCGCGGCGCTGCGCCTCGGAAACATTCCCGCGAGAGTGATAGCGGTCGACAATCGATTATCGTGCTCAAATGGCCGGGGATGCTCTCAACCGATTCGCCCTCGTGTGCGGCCTCGCAACGGGTCTCGGGGGCTGCACGACGACGATCCTCGCACCGGCCGATCCCGTCGATCCGGTCGAGGTCTTCATCATCGATCACGGTCGGACCGCGAGCCTCGTCATTCCGTCGAGCTCCGGCGGCATGCTTCGCTACGCTTACGGCGAGTGGCGCTGGTACGCGCTGCGCGAAACCGGTCCGCTGCGCGCGCTCTCGATCCTGTTCTGGCCGAAGGAGAGTGCGCTCGGGCGTGGCGGGCTGGCGGGGCCGCCGACCTTCGCGAACGTGAGCGCGCAGGTTGCAGGCGCGGAGCGCGTGCATCCCGTGCGAGTGGAACGTGAGCGGGTGAGGGCGTTCGAGCAGAAAATCGAAGCGCTGTACCGTTCGCGGCTCGATACCGAAGTGGAGACTCCGACCATGGGGCTGCGCTTCGTGCATCACCCACGCCGCTACACGTATTTCCATAACTCCAACCACGTGGTCGCCGCGTGGCTGCGCGAGCTCGGCTGCCGAACCCGCGGGCGGCCGTTTCACTCTAGCTGGCGCGTGGTGACGCGCGTATCTGCTCCGTGAGCCGCGCGAAATCGGATCGATCGGCTGGTAGAATCATTCAATGTCACCTGTCACTCATGCAGACGTGCGCGACTATCTGGCGGGCCTGGCGCTCGCCAATCAGTTCGAAGTCGAAGAGCTGCGCAAGGCACCCATCGAGCTCAAACTTCAGCAGCTCTGGTCGCTGATGACGTCGGCGCACCTGTTTGAAGATGAAACGCAGCGGGAATCCGAGGCGCGCAAGGTCCGAGAGCGTTGGGCCCGTCTCTACGAGGCGCGCCATGGCCGAGCGCGTTCCTGAAGCGTTTCTCAAAGTCCTTGCCGCGCTCGCGGCATGGCTCGAACAGACGCACATCCCCGCGATGGTAGTCGGGGGGGTTGCGGCCTCGATTCTGGGTCGGCCACGTGCAACGCGAGACATCGACACTCTGGCGATGCTGCCGGAACACAGGTGGGCCGCGGCACTGGCCGGCGCCCGGGAACACGGAATCCTCGCTCGCATCGAGCAGCCCCTGGAATTCGCCCGCCGGACGCGCGTCTTGCTTCTCAGGCACGCGGAATCCGGCATCGATATGGATGTCATCCTCGGCCGGCTGCCTTTTGAGGAGCAGGCAATCGCGCGCAGCAAGCTGCACAACCTCGGCGGCGTGCAAGTGAGGCTGCCGCAAGTCGAGGACCTGCTCATCATGAAAGCAATCGCGCAACGACCACAGGATCTGCGCGATATCGAAGGACTGCTCGACGTTCACCCGCACGCGAACCTTGACCATGTTCGTCAATGGATTCGCGAATTCGCGACGGCCATGACGATGCCCGACGTGCTCGAAGGCTTCGAGAGGCTGCTCGCCCAGCGAAAAGCCTCATCAGGTCCGTGATGAGGGGTGCTGTTCCCCAGTTGACCGCAGGTCATGCCGTGCTTCATCGCCACTGTTGAGCTTTCAACAACAATGAGGCCGCGGCGATTCGCCGCGGAAAACCGCTCGATCCCGCGTCGTGTCTCAATCACCATGATCGGGCTTCAATGAGGCCGCGGCGATTCGCCGCGGAAAACACGCATGTCCGCGAGGACGACACGCTTGACCTCGGGGCTTCAATGAGGCCGCGGCGATTCGCCGCGGAAAACAAGTTCGTCGCGCATCGCTGGCGCGTTCTTGAGTTCGCTTCAATGAGGCCGCGGCGATTCGCCGCGGAAAACGCTCGCCCAGGAGCGCGAGCTAGCCCAACTTGCGCAGTTGGCGGCCGATAGCGGCATTTTTCAACGATAGCACTGCAAGCGGATCAGAGGGTTGAGGCGCTGCGCGCGCGGATTTGGGCGTGTAGTGCCGACCTTGGGTGTTTTC
>JBQTHP010000005.1:0-17734 GCA_052389755.1 Gammaproteobacteria bacterium | reverse complement strand
CGCCCTGAGCATAGTCCGTGGCACGCAGGTCCTGCAGCGGCAGGCCTGTGCGCTCGGCGAGCACTCTTTCGAGCCGGTCGATGCGATCGAGCGCCACCGACAGCTCGAGCAGCAGGGCCAGAGAGATGTTCAGTACTTCTTCCGCTTCGCAGTCACGCACAGGTCGCGCAGCCAGGCGAGAGTCCTGAGGATCGCGCGACTCATGCGAGGAAATCTCACAGCGCCGCCCTGCGTGCGCGTCGCCCGACGCGTTGCGCGCGCGCCGGCCGCCTCGACACGGGACGCGCGCGTTGGGTGACGAGCTCGTCGCGCAGCCAGTCGCGAAACGCTGCCCCGAGACTGCTCAGCGGCGTCCCCGCGTGCCACAGCGCGTAATAGGAGAAGGTATCCTCGACGCTGCCGTCGAAGAGACGCACGAGTCTGCCGCTCGCGAGATCATCGATGGCGAACAGGCTGCGCGCGAGCGCCACGCCTTCGCCCGCAGCGGCCGCTTCGAGCAGCATCGCAGAGTCGCTGAGGATGAGTCCTTCCGTAGGCTCCGCGAGCCTGACTCGCGCGGCGCGCAGCCAGGGCGACCACGGCTGCCAGGCGTGCCGCAGCAACCGGCAGCGCGCGAGATCGGCCGGCCTTTGCAGACGGTGTGCTTCGCGATAAGCGGGCGCGCACACGGGGAACAGAATCTCCCCGGCAAGTCGCTCGCGCGCGGCGTTCGGCCACGCCCCCGCACCGTAGCGGATCGCAACGTCGACTCCCTGGCTCAGAAAGTCGCCGAGGTCCGCGGTGGAACGCACCTCGACTGTCGCACGCGGATACAGGCGCGTGAACTTGCCGAGCCGCGGTATCAGCCAGCGGGTCGCAAGCGACGGATGAATTCCGATGACGAGACGGCCCGGGCTCGCCCCGGAGTCGCCCGGCAGGGCCCGCTCGAGGAGGTCCAGTGCTTCGCGCACCTGAACCAGCAGCGTCACCGCCTCCCGCGACGGCGTCATCGCGCGCCCCGCCCGCCGGAACAGAGTCACGCCCAATTGTGTTTCGAGCTCGCGGATGCGATGGCTGACCGCGCCGTGGGTGACGCCGAGCTCGTGCGCGGCGGCCGAGTAATTCTCGTGGCGCGCCGCGGCTTCGAAAGCCCTGAGGGTCTGCATGGACGGCAGCCGCTTCATCCCTGAAGTGTGACAAATCGTCACACCTGGGGCCAGATCAAATCGTTTGCCTTGACGTGCACGCCGCGCAGAATCGGTGCGAGAAGGGGGCAAGCACCTCGATGAGCGAGCGGGCGCTGAGCGTCACCCACGCCGGCCGTCATGCGGCGCTGACTGCGACGCCGCAGTACGCGTGGTACGTCGTGGCGCTCCTGACGCTCGCCCTGGTGGTGTCGTACATCGATCGCTTCCTGCCGAGCCTCCTCGTCCCCTCGATCAAGAGCGACCTGCAGCTCACCGACTTCCAGATCGGCCTGCTGCTCGGTCCGGCGTTCGGCATCTTCTATGTCTTCGTCGGCGTGCCGATCGGCTGGCTCGCGGACCGTTACAGCCGCCGGATGATTCTCTCAGTGGGCATTGGGCTGTGGTGTGCGATGACGGCGGCCGGCGCCTTCGCGCGCAGCTTCGTGCCGCTCTTCGCGGCGCGGCTTGGCGTCGGACTGGGCGAGGCCGCGGTCGCACCGTGCAGCATCTCGCTGATCAGCGATTATTTTCCGCGCACGCGCCGCGCGAAGGCGATCAGCGTCTTCATGGCGGGCACCTTTCTGGGTGCGGGCTCGGCGTTTCTGTTCGGCGGCCCGATCGTGCATGCGATCGCGCAACTGCCGCCGCTCGTGCTGCCCGCCTTCGGCGAAATGCGGGCGTGGCAGATGGCATTCCTGTTCGTGGGGCTGCCGGGCTTCCTGCTCTCGGGCCTCATGTTCACCATTCGCGAACCCGTTCGACAGGACCAGGTGCGGCGCGGGCTGCGCGCCGACGCAGCAGGACATGCCTCGCTCGGCGCGGCGCTTGGCTACATCCGCCAACGCTGGCGTGCCTTTGGCGCGCTGTTCATCGGCTCCGCGGCGATCGTCACCATGGGGTCTCTCGCCTTCTGGAACGTCGCGCTCTTCGGGCGCACGTGGAACTGGGACGTGCGGCAGGTGGGAGTTGCGACCGGCACGCTGTTCTTCGTCGGCGGTCCCATCGGCACATTGCTCGGCATCCGGCTCATGAACCGGTGGCTCGCCGAAGGACGCCGCGACGCGACGCTTCGCGCGTTGTGGGTAGGCCTCGCGTTCGCTGCGGCCGGCTTCGCGCTTTACCCCGTGATGCCGAGTGCGGAGCTCGCGGTGCTCGCGCTGCTGTTCGCCTTCATCGGGCAGGCAGCCGCGGGGGCGGCGGGCCCCGCGTCGATCACGCTGATCGCGCCGGGCCAGATGAAATCGCAGGCCGTGGCGATCTATTACCTGTTCATCGGAATGTTCGGCCAGTTGCTCGGGCCGCCGCCAGTGGGCCTCATGACCGATCTGTTCGGCGACACGGGCAAGCTGCGCTACGCAATGACCATCGAGGCCGCCGTCGTCGGCTCGGTGGCCCTCGTGCTGGTGGCGGTCGGCATGGCGCACTTCCGCCGGGCCGTCACGGAGCTCGAAGAGCTCATCGGTGCGGGTGAGGCAGGAGTGCACGCGCATGCCTGATTCGACGGCCGCGCGGCCACGCCTCGGCAGCATCCGCGCCGTCACGTACACGGTGCCGGACCTGCGCGTGATCGAGGACACCTATCCGCGCTGGCTCGACTATCGCGTGGTCGCGCGCGGGGAGATTCCTGCGGCGGTCGCCGACGCATGGCGGGCGCCTGCCGCCGCGCACCGTCCGGTGCTGACGCTCGCGCCGGGGGGCGGCGAGTCGGTGTACCTGCGTTTCGTCGCGGCACCGGAAGCCGCCGGCTGGAAAGCCCTCACGACGCACGGCTGGAACGTCTCCGAAATCGTCGTGCAGGATGTCGACGCGCTCGCTGCCAGGCTCGCCGATTCGCCGTTTCGGATCATTGGCCTGCCGGCGAGCCTGCAGCGCTTCCCGATGATTCGCGCGATGCAGGTCATGGGCCCGCTCGGCGAGTGTCTGTACTTCACACAGGTGGGAGAGGGCAGTGGTCTCGATCTCGCCGCGGCGCGCTCCTTCGTCGGGCGCGTGTTCATCGTGGTCGCGGGCGGGCCGGATCTCGATGCCTTGTTCCGCACCTACGCGATCTTCGCCAACGACGTCGACCCGCCGGTGTCGACCCGCGTGCGCGTGATCTCGCTCGCAAACGGCCTGCCGCCCGAGACGGAGCATCTGCACGGGCTCGTGAAGCTGCGCGACGGCACACTGATCGAGCTGGACCAGTATCCGGCCGTGACCCGATCGCGCGCGATGGTCTCCGGCACGTTGCCCGCCGGGATGGCGATGGTCACGTTCGCCGTGGACGCACTGCCGCGCCGTGACGGGGCCCTCCGCGCGGAACGCGTGTTCCTTCCCGAGGCGGACTCGCGCGCGTCTGTCATACCGGGGGCCGCGGGCGAGCTCATCGAGCTGATGGAGACCGCGGATGCCTGATGCCATCGACACCTGCGCGGCGCTCGATTTCGTGCTGACGTTGCGCCGGCGCTGGGCGGACACGCTCTATCCGAACCTGCGACGCGAATTCGACGGGATCGGCGGCGTCGAGTCGGGCGCCGACGTTGCCGCGATCGCCCCGACCGTGCACGCGCTGCAAACCTATCCATGGTTCGCGTGGCTCGAGCGCGGCTCGCAGAAGATGTTGTGGCGCGCGGTCGCCGACGCGGTTGCGATCGACGGCACGCCTCCGATGGATATCACCGGCCCGACCACGCTGACTCTCGATCCGTCGCTCGAGCTGCCGCACTGGTACACGGAGTGGGACATCCACCTGCAGCCCGGCGGCGTGTGGTCGCGCGATTCGGCTGCCGCCGTCTACGAGCTCGGAGCGAAGCTCGTGATGCTCGGCGAAAATGACGACTACAAGATTCACCGGCTGTTCGCCGAGACAGCCGTGCCGCGCAGGTCGTATCGGCGGATCGTCGACCTGGGCTGCGGCTTCGGCAAATCAACCTGGCCATTGAAGAGGGTGTTTCCGCAGGCCGAGGTCATCGGCATCGACCTCGCCGCGCCGTGTCTGCGCCTCGCCGCGCATCGCGCGGGACGGCAGGGTCTCGCGATCCACTTCAGACAGGCGGACGCCTCCGCCACGAAGCTCGAGACGGGCTCAGTCGATCTCGTAACCTCCACGATGCTCGTGCACGAGCTCCCGGTGGACGTGTTGCCTCGAGTGTTCGCTGAAGCAGCGCGGCTGCTCGCGCCGGGCGGTGTGCTGCGGTTCCTCGATTTCCAGCGGACGGGCGACGCATTTCGCGATCTGGCCATGCTGGAGCACGGTGCGCGCAACAACGAGCCGTTCATGCCGCCGATGCTCCTGTCCGACCTCACAGCGATGGCGGATGAGGCGGGGCTCGCGAGCGCCCGCTGGACGGCATTCGACGAACGCGCGCGTGGCCGACTCGACGAGCTGCGGTGGCCGGCGCGCAGCGAATGGCACTTCCCCTGGGCGGTGCTCGAAGCGGAGAAGCCCACATGAACATGCCCGTTCCCTCACTTGATACCGACCGTCTGACGGGGCTCGTCTTCGAGCTCTCGTCGCAGCTGCACGCCGAACGCCTGCACCGGATCGCGCTCGAGATGGCGCTCGCGCAAGCGGGCGTCATCGAGCCGGCGGCGCTGCAGAAGATGGCGAGCGACCCGGCTCTGCGCGAGCTCGGCCGTCGCGCGGTCGAGGAATCCGTCGCGAGGCTGATGCGCGTCCTGACGGAAAGCGACGACGCACGCGCACCACTGCGCGCAGGAGGTTGACCTTGGCCCGTCCATGGATCGAATTCGTTCAATCGCAGTGCCTCCCGTGGCAACCGATGCACTTCCGTGACGTGCGCCCGGGCGTCGAATGCAAGGTACTGAGCGCCGACGCCGAGACCGGCGCCTGCAGTCTGCTCGCGCGCTATCCCGCCGGCTGGAGCGGGCGCGGCGGTTCGCTCTCGGTCGACGACGAATTGTTCGTCCTCGAAGGCGCGCTCGCGATCGGTAACCGGTCTCATGAGGAATGGGCATTCGCTCACTTTCCGGCCGGTTTTGCGACGGGCGCGTGGTCCTCGCCACGCGGCGCGGTCGTGCTGGAGTTCTTCTCGGGCTCGCCGGCGCGGGCGAACGGCGCGATCGCTTACGACGCGCGACACCTCGTCGAGCATCTCGACGCGATGAAGGTGCCTTACACCGGCAACTTCCATCCCGAGTTCCCGCCCGGCGCGGGTCGCAAGATCCTCTACCAGGACCCCGTCACCCTCGACACCACGTGGCTGCTCGGCACGATGCCGCTGCGCTGGGCAGAGCGATCCGAGGTGCATCCCACGGTCGAAGAGATGTACCTGCTCGCGGGCGAAGTGCACGGCAACCGCGGGGTGATGCGCCCGGGCGCCTACTTCTGGCGTCCCGCATCCAAGGCGCATGGGCCCTTCGGCACTCAGACCGGAAACCTGTATTTCTTCCGCACGCAGGGCGGCCAGCTGAAGACCACTTACGTGGACGCCGAGCGTCCCTTTCAGTGGTGGCCCGCGTACGACCCGGTGCTGCCGTCGGAGATGCAAGCGTATCGAGGCGAGGCGCCGGCCGGCGCCCGGAGGTGGTAACGAGATGTTGTCCGTTGCAGTGATCGTTCTGTCCGCTGTGATGGCTGCGCCGGTATCAGCGGGCGAAGCCGTAACCGAATGCGACAGGCTAGCGTCGAATCCCGAGGATCCCGATCGCGTCGCTCCGGGCGTGGAGCGTAAGGATGTCGATCTGCAGGCAGCGATTGCGGCGTGCGAGGCGGAAGTGGCGCGACAGCCATCGAATTCGCGGCCGCGCTACCAGCTTGCGCGCGTGCTGTTCTACGGGGGCCAGACCGAGCGGGCCGCGCGCGAGATGCGCACGGCGGCCGACGCCGGCAACCGGCAGGCGCAGTTCGTGTACGGCGCCTTGATCAGCAACCGGCGCGAGAATGCGCCGACCGACATGTGCGTGGTCGAGCAGTACTGGCTCAAGTCGGCCCGCGCGGGTCGCCAGGCGGCGCGCGTAAGTTACGTGCGTCACGCGCTGAAGGGCCGCTTCGAGGGCTGCCGGATCCAGGCCTCGAAGGACGAGATGGCTCAGCTGCTCGCTCGCGCGAAGGCCGATGCGCACGACTACTACGAACGCCTTCTCATCGAAGACCTCACCGAGCAGCTCGCTTCTTCCGGCGCGAGCTCCTCACCCGTTCAATAGTTCATGCGAGGGGGAATCATGAATACTTCCATCATTCGTCGGCGAGACATCACGCTCGCCTGCTTCATCGCTGCCGCGTGGGCGACCGGCTCCGTCACTGCGCAACAGCTCGACGAGGTCGTGGTCACGGCCCGAAAGACCGAGGAACGCCTTCAGGACGTGCCACTGTCGGTCTCTGCATTCAGCAGCGAAAGACTCGAAGAGTCCGGTGTACGCGACGTCTTCGATCTCACACGCCTCACGCCGGGTTTCTCGTTCGAGCGCCTCAATCGTTACGGTGTGCAGGGCGGCGTCAGCCGCCCCGTAATCCGCGGGATGTCCAACATCCTCGGCGAGGGCAACGCTTCGGTGTTCGTGGACGGCATCCTGTTCTCGGATTCGATTCTTTCGTTCCCGTTCGACATCGTCGATCGCATCGAGGTGATCAAAGGGCCGCAGGCTGCGCTCTTCGGGCGCGCCAGCTTCGCCGGTGCAATCAATCTCGTGACCAAGAAGGGCACCAACGAACCCGAAAACAAGGTGAGCCTCAGGGCCGCGGAATTCGGCGACTACGAGGTGAACGCGCTGTCTCGGGGAGCGATCACCGAGGACAGACTGTTCTACATGCTGCACGCGCGGTACTACACCTTCGACGGCATGTATCGCAACGCCCTCGACGGGCGGAAGATCGGCGATGAGGAGTCTTACAACGTCAACACCTCACTCGAGTACCGCACCGGTGACAAGTTTCTCGCGATTCTGAGTGCGGGATTCGGCACGGACGACGATGGGCTCGCCGGGATCACCTTGCAGGATCGCTTTGCGAACAACTGCTTCCTGAACGTGGCGCGACAGTACTACTGCGGCGAGGTGAGGGAGCAGTCGAGCTCGACGCTCGATCGCGCCGGGCTCGCCGACAACGAGGGCGTCTATCGGGATACCGTACGCGTCTCCGCGCAGCTCGAGTGGGACTTCGACAGTTTCCGGATAGTCTCGAATAGCGGCGCTTTCTTCACCGACGCCGAGTACGGCTACGACTCGACCTACCAGGGCGCTACGGCGATCGCGCCGACCACGGTGCCGGGTGCTCCGGGGTTCACCCGCGCGGCCACCGATCCGGTACGCACCGGCGGCGTCATGCGCACCGAGGTCACGGAGCGCGATGAATGGTCCACGGAGTTGCGCATTCAGTCCACACAGGAGCAGGGACTGCGCTGGCTCGGCGGTGCCTTCTACTACCAGAGCGACCGCTCGCTCGAGGAGCGGCATTTCCTCGCGACGGCGCCGACCATCTTCAACGGCGAGACGCGCGTCGACAACTGGGCGGTGTTCGGCTCCCTGGGGTTCGACCTGACCGATCGGTGGGACGTAACCGCGGAGCTGCGCTACGCCCAGGAAACCATCGGCAACTTCAAGACCATCCCGACCGCCGTGTTGATCGAACAGGACTTCGAGTCCTGGTCCCCGCGCCTCACGAGCAAGTTCGACATCACGCCCGACTCGATGGTCTACGTGAGTGCGGCGCTCGGCAACAAGCCAGGCGTCATCAATGCCGACCCGCGCTTTCCGCCGGAGATCCGTTTTGCCGAAGAGGAAGAGGCATGGAGCTACGAGCTCGGCACCAAGAACGTCCTCTTCAATGACCGAGTGTCCGCGAATGCCGCGGTGTACTTCATCGACTGGAGCAACCAGCAGCTCACGAGCGCATTCACCTTCCCGACCGGCGGCACGCAGTCGTTCATCACCAATGCCGGCAAGTCGGAGGTGAAAGGATTGGAGCTCGAGCTGCAGGCTGCGGTGACCGACAGCTTCAGCGCCGGTCTCACCTACGCCTACACGGATGCGAAGTTCCGGGAGCTGCTCGATGCCGAGGGCGCCCAGCTGTTCGGCAACCCGTCTCTCGAGGGAAAACAGCTTCCGGGCGTGCCGGAACAGCAGGCCAGCATTTTCGGCAAGCTGTCATTTGGCGTCGGTGGACTGGGCGAGGGCTACGTCCGCGCCGATGCGGCCTATACCGACCGGAAATACGACCAGGTGTTCAACCTGGCGCACACGGGTTACCAGGAGATCATGAACCTGACGGTCGGTCTGAACAGCGAGCACTGGAGCACGCAGTTCTTCGTCAAGAATCTGACGGATGACCGCACACCTTCGAGCGTGACGCGCTACGTCGATCAGATGAACCTGAACGTACCGCAGTTCACGAACTCGAATCCCGCGCAGAACAACGCGCCGGGATCGACGACGCTCGAGCGCGCGTTCTTCTATCCGCTCGCGGCGAGGCGGCAGTTTGGCGTCACCCTTTCGTATCAGTTCTGAGGGGCAAATGAGGTTCGTCCCCGTCCTGCTTGCGGCTCTGCTCTGCGGGAGCGGAGCTGCGGCAACCGGGGACGACGTCCCTTCCGCTCCCGGAAAGGAACTCTGGGCACGCTGCGCCGACCGCATCGGTGTCTCCGCCGGTCAGCCGGTTCGCACGCGGCGCTTCGGCGAGACGACGGAGATGACGCAACTTCTGCTCGGGCTCATTCTCGCGGGCGAGAAGACCATTACGACGACGAGCCCCTGGATCTACGAACACGATGCTGAATCGAGGCCGGTGGAAGGTGCGTACTCGATCGTCCTCGATGAAGCCGGCTTGCCCAAAGCCGTCCTGCGCACCACTTCAGTGAAAACGGTACCGTTCGATGCCGTTACCGAAGAAGACAGTCAGTACGAAGGCCCCACGGTTCGGCCGATCGAGGCATGGCGGGCGGTGCATGTGCGGTACTTCACGCGGGTGCTGGCGCGCGTGGGCAAGGTTCCAGCGAGCGACATGCCGGTGACCCTGGAACGCTTCGAAGTCGTCTGCCGCGCGGACGAGTGAGCGGTCCTACGGACCGCCCGATGATAAGAGTGTCGAGCTCGCAGGCGGGCCAAAGATTCTCACCGTCGTAGAGAAGTAACACGGCAGCTTGAATTCCCGGGTGAACGTCCCTTCGCCCAGGATCGCGATATAGCCGCTGCGCGGGCGCTCGATCGTTGCGAAGTACTGATCGCGGCGGCGCTTCATCGTGATGCGTTTCCAGCGCGCGCCGCGGAAATCGCGGGTGGGGCTCGTCGCTATCCATGCCACCATCCGTTTCGGCCGCATGCTCGGACGCAGCTCGAGCCGCACGCGCGCGGTGTCTTCCACGAACTTCCACTCCAGCGCGGGCAGCGGGGCGCCGTGCGCGACATGTCGATGCAGGGCGACGAGACTGCCGAGGACACGCGAGTAGTCCTTGATGTCGTGGCCGTGATTGGGCACGTAGAGCACGTACTTCTCGCCCTCGAGCTCGGGCCAATACAGGTTCAGCGCATCGAGCGGCCAGTACTCGTCATTGGTGCCGTTGATGATCAGCTTAGGCTGCCGGAGGACGCGTCGGTAACTGTACGGATCGACGATTTCCAGGAGCGACCGTCCACCCGGTGAAGCGAGGCGCTCATGCAGTCCGCGCTCCGTGTACGGACGGATCTTGTGCGACGGCTCACCCCACGATGCGCGCGCATGCTTCATCTGCTCGCCCATGTTGAGGACGTCGATGACCATCGGCGCGATCGCGGAGACGCGAGAATCCGTCGCACCCGTAAGCCACGTGGTCCAGCCGCGCTTGGAAGCTCCGGCGACGGTAAACGACTCGATTGCAATACCCCACTCCTGCGCGGCGAAGGCTTGCGTCGTGTCCATAGCGCGCACGACGCTCTTCACCATGGGGAGCAGCAGCGGCCAATCATTGTCGCCGGTTTCGAGATAGCGTTCGAAAGTCAGCGCGATGATCCAGTCCTCGGTCAGTCCATCGAAAAGAGGCTGGTACGGCACATGGCGCAGGATCGCGACCGGTGTGCCCAGCTTTTCGGCCAGCCCGGCGAACACATCCGCGCGACGCGGCAGCTTGCCAGGCTCGGCATCGGCATCGAGCTCCGGCTTCCATCGGCCGCCGTCGACGAAGAGCAGCGCCTGTCGCGAGTCCGGACTGCGTTTCGCGGGATCGATGATGAAGAGCTGATGGCGCCAGAGCGTGTCGCGCCAGGTCTGTGAGCTCATGATCAGCTCGACGTAGCGGCTCTTGCCGATCGCCCCGCTCGAGCGCACGCGCCAGGCGTAACTCGGATCTGGCCGCGAGACGTAGGCGGCGAGCGCATCGGACGGCGGGAGAGCGTTGTGATCGGCCGCGGCGCAGACGCCGGAAGCCAGGATGAGCAGCACTGCAACGCTTCTGCGCCACAGGGTCGAGCAAGCAATCATCATCATTTTAGTAAGGTCAATTCCGTTTGAGGATTGCGCGTAGCAGATTAGCGCCGTGTCCATGCGGTCGGCGCAGACCCACTCGACACAATCGGAGACTTTACTTACATCTCCGCGGCGAGCGCGGTCTGTTCGTCGGCGAAGAACACACGGTTCTTCACATAACCGCCATCTGCGATTCACCTCAGCGGACGCGCTTCACCTGCGTCGAGCGCCCCGACTCCGTGACCAGGTAATTCGACGAGAACGCACCACCCCTGATCGTGACCCGTTCGCCTGCTTTGAGCGGGAGGTAATCGCGAGATTTCTGCGCCCACGTCTGCCCATTGTCGAGCGTTATGGCCAGCGTCCCGTCGCGGCGTTCGACGATCCGCGTTACCGTCGCAAGGATCGGCTCGTCGGCCGACTCCGGGTGCTCGACTGCACGCTTCAGCTCCCGGTCATAGCAGGCGAGCCGGCGGGCGTCGTCGGTCTCCTTCACACAGGCGTGCAGGCGCTCAGGCACGCCGTGCGCATGGGCCTGGGACCACGGTACGAGGAACAGCACTGCCATCGCGGCGACATGCGAGTACCGGCATCCGTGAAACGTGCTCAACATCGCGTCCCTCTCGCCGCAGGTGCGGCCCCACGTATCATGTCGTGATCAGGAGAAAATTTCATATGTCTATCTTTGGACGAATCGTGATCTGCGCGGCGCGTACGACGGGTTGCGCCATGTTGTGCGCGAGCTACGCACTCGCCGACGCGCCTTCCTCCGGACTGCCCAGCGATACGCCCGCGATCTTCAAACCGAGGCTCGACGCCTTCGACTACGTCAAGCGCGAAGAAATGATTCCGATGCGCGACCGTGTGAAGCTGAAGACTTTCATCCTCGTGCCGAAGGGTGCGGCCAACGCGCCGATGCTGCTGACACGCACGCCGTACAACGCGTCCAGGAGGGTAATGCGCTTCAACAGCCCGCGCCTCGCTGCCGCGGTCCCGCAAATGAACGACACCGCCGCGGCCGCCGGATACATCATTGTCTACCAGGACGTGCGCGGGAAGTACGGATCGGAAGGCAGCTACGTGATGACGTGGCCGCTGAAGGGGCCGCTCAATTCGAGCGACGTGGATCACGCCACCGACACCTACGACACCATCGACTGGCTCATCAAGAACGTGCCGGAATCGAACGGACGCGTCGGCACGATCGGCGGCTCGTACGAAGGCTACACCGCCGTAATGTCGACGGTTCGCCCGCATCCTGCGCTCAAAGTCGCGGTACCGTTCGCACCCATGGTCGACGGCTGGATCGGCGACGATTGGTTCCATAACGGCGCATTCCGGCAAGACGGTGTGCTCGCGTTCATCTACAACCAGGAGGCGACGCGCAAGAACGAGGAGGAGTGGTGGTCCGGAACGCGCGACTCGTACGATGAGTATCTGCGCGCTGGCTCCGCAGGCGCCATGGCGGCATCGCGCGGCCTCGAGCAAACCGGTTTCTGGCGGGCGCTCAGCGAGCACACGGCCTACGACTCGTTCTGGCAGCACCAGGCCGTGGACAAGCTGCTCGCGAAGGAACCGCTCAAGGTGCCGATGCTGATCGTCTCCGGGCTCTTCGATCAGGAAGACATCTACGGTGGCCCCGCGCTCTACAAGGCGTTGGCGCCGAAGGATCCCAACGGCGAGATGGTGCATCTCGTGTTGGGGCCCTGGAACCACGGGCAGGGCAGGCGCGAGGGCCGCGCCATCGCCCAGATTCAGTTCGAAGGCGATACGGCAACGTGGTTCCGTCGCAGGGTGATGCAGCCCTTCCTCGACCATTACCTCAAAGATGCGCCGAAGCCCGACACGCCGCGCGTGCTCGCCTATGAAACCGGCGCCGATCAGTGGCACGGCTACGATGCATGGCCGCGCGCCTGCGCGGAAGGGTGCACCGAGCGTGCGCGCAGCCTCTATCTGCTCCCCGGCGGCCGGCTCGGCTTCGAGCGGCCCGCAGCGGCCAAAGAAAAATACGACGACTATGTTTCCGACCCTGCGAAGCCGGTTCCGTACCGGCAGCGGCCGACTCTGGCCTCATCCGAGCCGGACGCAACCTGGGGTGAATGGCTCGTCGATGATCAGCGCCACGCTGCCTCGCGGCCCGACGTTCTGGTCTATGAGACCGAGCCGTTGAAGCAACCGCTGCGAGTTGCGGGCGAGCCGATCGCCCGGATCTTCGCGTCGACGAGTGGAAGCGATTCCGATTGGGTGGTGAAGATCATAGACGTGTGGCCCGATGAGGTTCCCGACCACCCGAAGCTCGGCGGGTACCAGCAGATGCTCTCTGCCGACATCCTGCGCGGCCGCTACCGGGAAGATCCGGCGAACCCGCGCGCGATCACGCCCAACAAAATCTTGCCCTACCAGATCCGACTACCCAACGTGAGCCACACGTTCCTGCCGGGACATCGGGTCATGGTGCAGATCCAGTCGACGTGGTTTCCGCTGTACGACCGCAACCCGCAGACCTACGTACGTAACATCATGTACGCGAGGCCTGATGACTTCGCCAAGGCGACTCAGCGCATCTGGCACACGCCAGAGAACGCGAGCGCGATCGAGTTTCCCGTGATTGCCGCGGGAGCACCTCGCTGAGCGACAATGAAGCAATATGGACGAGGCGGGGATAGAGCCAGCGTGACAACCGGGCTTTGGTTCAAGGCTTTCCACGTCGTCTTCGTCGTCACCTGGTTCGCAGGGCTCTTCTACCTGCCGCGCCTGTTCCTGTATCACGCGTCGACCGCTGATGCGATCGGCAGGGAACGATTTGCGGTCATGGAGCGGCGGTTGTTCGTGATCATGTCCATCGGCGCGTCGCTTGCGATCGCATTTGGCATTGCCATGCTGTTCCAGGAGCCGGCGTATCTCAGCCTGGGTTGGATGCGCAGCAAGCTCGTGCTCGTGGCGCTGCTAGCCGGCTACCATCTCTGGTGCCGCCGGCTGATGCGGGAATTGGCGCGCGGGGGGAGGCGACGTTCACAAGGCTGGTACCGCTGGTTCAACGAAGTGCCTGGCGTGCTCTTGATCGCAATCGTGATTCTCGCGGTGGTGCAACCCAACCCATGATCCTGTCGCGCGGCACGCTGCTGCTCATCCTCGCGTGGGGTTCCTTCGCCGCTGCGAAGGAACCACTCGATTACCGCACCGCGAATTTCCGTCTGCTCGACGCGGCACGCACGGGGGATCTCGCCACCGTAGAGCGCCTGCTGCACGACGGGGCCTCGGTCAAGGCGCGCAATCGCTTCGGCGCCACGCCACTGTTCCTGGCGGCGCGCGGCGGCCACACCGCGGCCGTGCGGGCATTGCTCGCGTCCGGCGCTGAGGTCGATCAGGCGAATCTCGAGCACACGACGCCGCTCATCGAGACGGCGCGCAACGGACATCTCGAGGCGGCGACCCTGCTGATCCAGAGCGGCGCCGATGTCAATCACGTCGACATGCGACTGCTGTCGCCCCTCATGCACGCCGTGTATGGCGCACACACCCCGCTCGCCAGGCTGTTGCTCGAGCGCGGTGCGAAGGTCGACCTCGTCGATCGGACCGGAAAGTCCGCGCTCGTCTATGCGGCCGCGTCCGGCCACGCGGAGATCCTCGCGCTGATCCTGGCTCGCGGCGTCGAGGTGAATGAGAAGTTCGAGAACGAGCTGACGGCCCTCATGTGGGCCGCCGGCTATGGTCACGTCGATGCCGTTGAGATGCTACTCGCCGCCGGAGCACAGGTGGATCTGCGGGACAAGCGGGGCATGACGGCCCTCATGATCGCGAGCGAGCAGGGCCACGCGGCGGTCGTCGATCTTCTGAGCCTCACCGGGTCTCGGCGCTCTGCGAGCCCTGGTAGACCGTGACCGAGCTGAAATAGTCCGCGAGGCTCTCGATATCCTCCTCGCTGAAGGTTGCGAGCAGCGCGCTCTTGTCCGGTGCGTTGTTGCGCGCTCTGCTTTTGAAATCGAGCATCGTTTTCGTCAGATACTCGGGATGCTGACTCGCGAGACGCGGCACGCCGCTCGCGCCACGGAAATCGCCGAGGTGGCAGGAAGCGCATTCGCCCGAGTCGATCGCTGCCCTCGCAACCGCAACCTTGGCGGGGTCGGCAGCGTGGCCGATCGCGGGCCAACTCTGCTGCGAGAAATACGTGGCAATCAGCTTCATCTGATCGCGCTCCAGGGTCTGGACGAACGGCGCCATGAGCTCGTTCTTCCGCAGGCCGCTCTTGAAGTCCCTGAGCTGCAGGTAGAGATAGTAGTACTGCTGGCCGGCCAGGATCGGATACTGCGGAAACGGCGGCGAAGCGCCGAGCTCGCCGTGGCACGCAACGCAGGTCTGCAGCGCATCGCGGACGGATGCGAGCTCATCGTCCGACGCCGTCGCGAACACAGTCAGTGTCAGAAGCGACACCGCAAAGCCGATTCGAGTCATTCTCATCCGCGAGTCTCGTGTAAAGGACGAGGCGCAAAAACGCACGGGCCGTCCGAAGACGGCCCGTGCCCGATCGACCATTCAACGTCAGTCGGCCAGCGTGAAGGCGATGATGTCGTTGCCGCGCTTGAAATCGAGCTGCACGTTGCCGCCCGCCGCGACCACGATGTACTGCTTGCCCCCCAGCACGTACGAAGCGGGCGGCGCATTCACGCCGGCCCCGGCGTGGAAGCGCCACAGCTCCTTGCCGTTCGAGGAATCGTAGGCCTTGAACCAGCCGTTGCCCTCGCCCGTGAACACGAGGCCACCTGCGGTCGCGAGAATGCCGCCGATCATGGGCTGCGGGGTCTTCACCTGCCAGCGGATCTTGCCCGTGTTGTAGTCGACCGCTGAGATGTTGCCGAACTGCTCCTCGCCCGGAATGACCTTGAACGCGCCGCCGAGCCAGAGCTTGCCGCCCGGATACGGCGTTTCCTCGACGTGATAGGTCATGGGCTGGTGCAGATTGATGGCATAGGCGGTGTTCTGCGTGGGGTCGATTGCCATCGGTGACCACTCGACTCCGCCGTTCGCGCCGGGCAGCATGCGTGCGCCTTCCTTCGTTGGCAGCACCCAGCGGTTTTCCTGCGAAACCATCGGCTCGGAGAAGCGGATCAGGCTGCAATCCCTGGCGTCATGGACATACACGTAGCCGGTCTTGCCGGCATGGAGCAGGCCCTTCACGGACTTGCCTTTCTTGTCGGCCACCTGCGTGATGATCACCGGGCTCACCGCATCGAGATCCCAGACGTCGTGGGCGATGTACTGGAAGTGGCACTTGTACTTCCCGGTCTGCAGATCGACTGCCACGAGCGAGTTCGTATAAAGGTTGTCGCCGGGACGGATCGCGCCGTACAGATCCGGTGAGGGATTGCCGACGACGAAATAGACGATTCCCGTTTCACGATCCACGGCCATGTTCTGCCACACACCGCCGCCGAGGGTCTTGTACGGATCGCCGAGCTTCTTGAGCGCTTCCTTCTCCGCCTTGATGTCCCGATGCATATCGAGCCCGGTGGCGTCCTTCGTCGCCCACACGCCGACCGATTTTTCCGGCGTGGTGTTGAAGGTCCACAAAAGCTCGCCGGAATTCGCGTCATACGCTTTCACGAAGCCGCGGATACCGTACTCGCCACCGTTCGTGCCGATGAGTATCTTGCCGTCGACGGCCGTGGGCGCCATGGTCTCGCTGTAGCCCAGCTCGGGGTCGGCGATCTGCTTCTCCCACGCGAGCTTGCCGGTCTTTGCATCCAGCGCCACGAGCTTGGCATCGAGCGTGCCCATATAGAGCTTGTCGCCGTAGGCGAAGACGCCGCGATTGTTCGGACCGCAGCAGTAGGTCGTGACCGGTCCCATGGTGTGCTTGAAGTGCCACAGCTGCGCGCCCGTTGCGGCATCGAGCGCGTAGACGTGGTTGAACGAAGTGGTCGCGTACATCACGCCGTTCAACACGATCGGCGTCGTCTCCATGGACTCCACGATCTCGGTCTGGAAGATCCAGGCCGGGCGGAGCCTGCTGACGTTGCTGCGCGTGATCTGCGCGGCCGGGTAGTAGCGCGTCTGATCATAGTTCCCGTTGGTGTGCAGGAAGTTGCGGCCGTCGCTGGCCGCCCTGTCGAGCATGTCCTGCGTGACCGGGCCGGCGGCCTTGTCCGCGCTGAGAACAGGTCCTGCTGCAAACAGCAGGCTGGCACAAGCGCCGGCGGCCAGCGCGTGGATACTCGAGCGTGAACGCATCATGGAATCCCCCTTTATTGTGGCAACTAGAGCTCGGACAGCAGCTCCTGCACCCTGGCGTTGTAGGCCTCCTCGCTGATGAGCCCTTTGTCTTTCAGGTCCTTGAGCACCTGCAGGCGCCGCTCGAGGTCGCCAGCCGTCGCGGTCGTTGCCGCAGGTCCCGTGGCTGCGCCCGCGGTCGGCGCCGCCGCAGCTGTCTGAGAGGCGGCGACCGCGGCGTCGATCGTCACCCAGTCGCTGCGGATGCTTCCGTCACGCGTGGCATGAAACGTAATGCCGGGACGCGTGGCGAGGGTCCATTTCTGCTCGCTTGCCTTCGCCCGCGCGCCCTGTCGGCGCGGATCGAAGTCCTGGTCCCTGCGGCCGAAGACATTTCTCTTGCGGTAGTTTCCCTGCAGCTCGCCAAAGATCACGTTGAGTTTGCCGTCCTCGTAGAAGACGCGTCCGGCGTTGACGCCGGGGTCCTTGACCAAACCGCCGCCGCCGAGTGGATGACTGCCGATCGTGCTGAACGTGACGTCCTGCCGGGGTCCGGCCTTTGCGAGTCCTGCAGCAAGTTGTGGCGCGAGGCTGCCGAGCTCTTCGTGCGCGAAAACGGCCCGCTGCGTTTCGGCGCCGGTGTCCGGATCCACCAAGCGGACTCGCAGCGCCCCGAGGGCGCTCGCCACCGCTGCGGTGCCCAGCGGTGCGGGATGATCGTTCGGTGACGCGGCTGGATCATCCTGCCGCTCGATTTTTACCCACTGGTCCTCGCCCGTCCAAAGCACGACTACACCACGTGGCGCTTCGGTCGCTGCCCACGCAACGCTGCCCCACCACGCGAGCGTGAGCAGAGCGCTTGCCAGGGCAATCCTGCGGGTACCGTTCTCCATCGTCGTGTCTGAGAAAAGTGGCGGGGGGGGCGGGCGGGCGGGGGCCCCCCCCGAGAAGAGAAAAATATTTTAAAGCGCGGAAGGCCGGCCCGACA
>JBQTHP010000004.1:0-21540 GCA_052389755.1 Gammaproteobacteria bacterium | reverse complement strand
GATCACGTTGAGGTTCTCGTGCGAGACGTTGCCTCGCTGCCTGGGCAGGTGCGGCGCGATGCGCGCGTACTGTTGCGGTGTGATTTCCATGCCCGCAGCATATCACTTAGTGTTAACAGGCCCTAGTCGCGGATACCGCGCCCGCGCGAGCGTCGGCGTGCGCCGGCTGGCGCGCTGCCGCGCCGCGGCCCGTGATGAGGGGTCGCGCCTTCGCGATGGGACGCGGGCGCCGCAGGCGCGAACGTGGGCGGCGGCGAAGAGGCGATCGAACGTCCGAGCATGCGTTCGACCGCGCGCAGCCGATCGCGCTCGTCGCGACTGACGAGCGAGACCGCCAGACCGTCGCAACCCGCGCGGCCGGTGCGTCCGATGCGATGGACGTAGTCCTCGGGCACATGCGGCAGCTCGAAATTGACCACCTGCGGCAACCCCGTGATGTCGAGGCCGCGCGCCGCGATATCGGTCGCGACGAGCACTTCGATGCGGTTTTCCTTGAAGTCGGCGAGCGCGCGCGTGCGGGCGCCCTGCGACTTGTTGCCGTGGATCGCCGCGCACTTCAAGCCATCCTGTTCGAGCTGCTGGGCGAGGCGATTCGCGCCGTGCTTGGTGCGTGTGAAGACCAGTGTCTGCTCCCACCCGGCATTGCGCAGGAGGTGGCTCAGCAGCGCCCGCTTCTGCGCCGCATCCACGTGATAGACGGAGTGCTCGATGCGTTCGGGCGGCGCGTTGCGCGGGGCGACTTCTACCGTGAGCGGATCGTTGAGGATCGTGCGCGCAAGCTCGCGGATCTCGTCCGAGAACGTCGCGGAGAAGAGCAGGTTCTGCCGCTTGCGCGGCAACAGCGCGATGATCCGGCGAATATCGCGGATGAAGCCCATGTCGAGCATGCGATCCGCTTCATCGAGCACGAGGATCTCGATCCGCGACAGATCGACCGCGCGCTCGCGCGCGTGATCGAGCAGTCGGCCCGGTGTCGCGATGAGGATATCGACGCCGCGCGCGAACGCCTCCACTTGCGGTTTGTGGCTCACTCCCCCGAACACGAGGGCGGTGCGCTGCGGCACGTAGCGACCGAGCTCCTGGACGCTCTCGCTGACCTGGGCCGCGAGCTCGCGCGTGGGCACGAGCACAAGCACCCGCGGCGGCCGGGCACCACGGGGCACGGGCTGCGTCGCATGCAAGGCGTGCAGGATGGGGAGCGCAAACGCCGCGGTCTTGCCCGTGCCGGTCTGCGCGGCCGCGAGCAGATCGCGACCCGTGAGCACGGCGGGAATGGCGCGCACCTGGATCGGAGTGGCCTCGCTGTAACCCTGCTCGCACACCGCGCGCAGCAGCGCGTCGGTGAGCCCGAATTGCTGAAATGACATCAGATACCTTTCTTTCGCCCACGCCGCACACGACGACGCCCGATCAGGCGATCAGCCAGAGAAATTATCGGGACGGCGAAAATACGCAGACCTCGACCTGTTTGCAGGAGGGGCTGCGAAGGTCCCGCTGAGGGGGACGCCGGAGAACCTCGGGGCGCGGATCGGACCGTGCCATCGACAAACGCCACGCACCATACGCGAATCCTGCGCGCGACGCGAGTGCGCGCGAGCTTTCTGCTACGGTTCGCACATACGTGATGGAGCTCGATCTCACCCAGACGCTGGCGTTCGGCGGCGCCGTGTTGCTCGCGGGATACGGGCTGCGCCGCGTCGTGCCGGTCCTTGCCCGCTACAACCTTCCCGCGCCCGTCATCGGCGGTCTCGTCGTCGCGATCGTGATCCTCGCGGCGCGACACCAGGGCGTCACCGCCTTCCGGTTCGACACGACGCTGCAGAGCCCGCTGATGATCGCGTTCTTCACCACGATCGGATTCGGCGCGAGCGTATCGCTCCTGCGCGTCGGCGGCCCGCTCGTGCTGCGGTTCTTTCTGATCGCGACGATATTCGCGGTCGTGCAGAACGCCGTCGGCATCCTGATCGCGCTGCCGTTCGGGCTGCATCCTCTGTTCGGAGTTCTCGCCGGCTCGGTCACGCTGACCGGTGGACCCGCCACCGGACTTGCGTTTGCACCGCTGTTCGAGCAGGCGGGCGTCGCAGGCGCCGCATCGATAGCGGTCGCCGCTGCGATGGGCGGGATCATCGCTGGCGGCCTCGTCGGGGGACCAGTCAGCACGCTTCTGATCGACCGCTACCGGCTGTTGCGCACCCGAACCTCACTGGCGCCGGGCGGTGAGTCGATACGAATCCCCGAGCCGGAACCCGATGCGGAATCTACCTCTGCTGCGGAGCCGGCCGATGAAGAGACGGAGATCCTTCCCGTTCTGCGCAACGTCGTCGCGATCCTCGTCGCGATGTGGGCCGGCGCGTGGGTCAGCAAGGGCTTCGCGGCCCTCGGGCTGACGCTGCCCGCCTACATCGGCGCGATGCTGGTCGCGGCGGCGCTGCGCAACCTCGACGACTTCACCGGCTGGCTGCGCCTCTCGCAACGCTTCATCACCGACTTCGGTGCGGTCGCCCTGTCGCTGTTTCTCGTGATGGCGCTCATGACGCTGAAACTGTGGGAGCTTGCCGGGCTCGCGCTGCCTCTCGTGACGATCCTCGTGGTGCAGGTGGCGCTCGCGGCGTTCGTGTGCCTGTGGCCGGTGTTCCAGATCATGGGGCGCGACTACGAAGCCGCCGTCATGAGCGGCGGCTTCATCGGCTTCATGCTCGGCACCACCGCCAACGCGATGGCGGTCATGCGCGCGCTCGTCGAGCGCTACGGCCCGGCGCCGACCGCCGTCCTCGTCGCACCGATGGTCGGCGCCTTCTTCATCGACTTCACGAACGCGCTGATCATCACGGTGTTTCTCAATGTCTTCGCATGATGCGGCCGGCTGCCCCTACAGCGCGGGCAGATCCGGCTTCAGCACCATCAGGACGAGCGCCGCGAGCGGTGTAATCACCGCAACGAGACCCCAGAGCTCCCACCTTTGCGCCATCTCCCGATAGCGGGCCCAGTCGAGCTGCGTCGCTCCGGCTGCGCGCGCGAACGCCGCGATGCGCCGCTGCAACGGCGCGACCCACACCATGAACGCAACGCCGGAGACAGCGAACAGTACCAGTGACCAGAGAATCCATCCGGTGCCCAGGAGGGGCAACCGCGCGTTAATCGCGGCCAGGACTCCGGTCGCGATGATCACGACCACCCCGGGGATCGTGAACCAGCGGTCGCTCGCCGTGATGCCTTCGAACGCGTGTGCGATGAGGCGCGGATCGCGAGTGTGCTCGGCGTGAGTTTTCCAGAAAATGCCGGTGATGATGTTCCCCAGAAACAGGACCACTGCGAAGACGTGGAGGGTTTTCAGTAGCAGATACATTTTCGTCACCGATGACTGGGATAAAACGGTCTAAGCCGGCGTAGGGCCGCTGCCCCGCCGCTCGAGGAGCTTCACGAGCGCGTGCAGCGTGCGGTTGTAAGGCACCGCAACGCCGAGACTCTCGCCCTGACGTGCGATGAATCCGTTCAGCGCATCGATCTCCGTGCGCCGGCCGCGGGCGAGGTCCTGCGCCGTGGAAGAGGTCGCAGTCGGCATCGAGCGGCCGAGCTCCATGACGGAGTGCGAGAAGTCCTCCTGCGGCAGCTGCACACCGGATGCCCGCGCGACTGCTACGACCTCGCCGACGACCTTCATCATGAGCTCGCGCATCTCGGCGTTCGCGATGAGCTCGCCGTACTGCACGCGGGCGATCGCCGAGAGCGCGTTGTAGGCGCAGTTCATGATCATCTTGACCCACAGATCGGCGCGAATGTCGGGGACGATGCGACAGGACACGCCGCAGCGCTCGAACTGCATCGCTATATCGGGGAGCTGCGGACGATCGGTGTTCGCAGGCAGCGGCCGGTCGGGTACGGTGCCGATGACGAGATCGCCGCGGCCGCCGTGGCGCACGCGGCCGGGCGCGACGAGGTCCGCAGCGACGTAGACGGCGGCGGCAGCGGCCGTGATGCCCGTGGTCGCGTAGATGCGATCGACGTTGTCTACGCCGTTCTGCAGGCTGAGTACCAGCGCGTCAGCGGCGAGATGCACCGCGGCCGCCCGGGCGGCCTCCTCGGTGTCCGGCGTCTTCGCGCAAAGGAGCACGAGGTTGGCGTCTGCCACATCCCGCACGCTCGTCGTGGCACCGACCCGGACGCGCTCGGTGCCACCCGCTCGTTCGATCAGAAGTCCGTCGCCCCGGATCGCCTCCACATGGGCTTCGCGACCGATGAGCGTGACGGGCGAACCGCCGCGCGCGAGCATGGCACCGAAGTAGCTGCCGACCGCACCTGCTCCCAGGACTGCAACACGTATCCCCCTCATCAGGGAGCACGCCGCAGAGGTACGAAGCGCACCGGCGCGACGCGCGTCGTACGCAGCTTTCCGGATGCATCCTTCTCGATGAGGCGCAGCTCCTGGACCGCGAAGACCCGCCCGACGGGCACGACGAGGCGCCCGCCGGGGGCAAGCTGCTCGAGGAGCGGCGCCGGCACCTCTTCCGGTGCCGCCGTGACCAGAATCACGTCGAACGGAGCGTGCTCCGGCCAGCCGGCATAACCGTCGCCCGTCCTCACCGTCACGTTTTCGTAGCCGAGCTTTTTCAGTCGCTGCCCCGCTTCGCGGGCGAGCGGCTCGACGATTTCGATCGTGTGGACATGCGAGACCAGACCCGCGAGAACCGCTGCCTGATACCCGGAGCCAGTGCCGACTTCGAGCGCGCGATCGGTCGGCGCGGGCCGCGCCAGCTCCGTCATCAGCGCGACGATGTAGGGCTGCGAGATGGTCTGGCCGTGGCCGATCGGCAGCGGCCGGTCGTCGTACGCGTCGCCTGCGTAGGCGGGCGGCACGAAAAGGTGCCGGGGCACCGTGCGCAGCGCCTGGAGCACGCGAGGATTCTGGATGTCTCGTCCGGCGATCTGCCACTCCACCATTCGCGCGCGCGCGGCGTCGAAGTCCGGCCCCGCGATCTCGGTGCCCTCCTGCGCGCAGGCCGCCCCCACGTGCGCCCAAAACACGGCGAGCGACCGAAGCGCACGCCGACCGAAAGCTGGAGCGTTGCGGGAACGGAACTTGCTGGCAGGCATATATATAGAAGAACCCCGCCTCGTGGTCGGCGCACGGACGCAGATGGTCAGGTGGTCACGTGCGAAACATTCTGCGACTGCTTCCACTCGCGCGCGAGTCGCGCGTACACTCCCGCGCGACCTACGTGCCCCGCGCAGGAAACATATTATGACCAACGGCCGCCGGGCGGTTTTTGCGTGCGCGCTGCTCCTGGCCGGCCCGGCGACGCTCGCGCAGGGCATCGTCAGCCCGGTGGTCGATGGCGACAGCGTGCGCGCCGATATCGAGGTCGGTGGGTTCAGCGCGAACCTTGTCGTCCGGTTCGAGAACGTGGTGGGGCTCAGCGCCTCGAGCCTCGGACTTTCCGCTCGCGTACTTGATCCTCTTGCGGCCGACCTCCTCTCTCGTCTCGGGTCCGGTGTATCGCTGCCGGCAGCGTTTCCACTCGCGGTGCGGATCGAGCCGCCGGCCTCGGGAGGCTTGAGCTTCAGCGGCATCGTCTCGATCGAGCTCTACACGCACGATCTCCAATACACAGTCGGTTCGCCGTTGCGCCTGTTCTCCGCGCCGGTCGGCGGAAGTTTCGGCGACATCACTACGTCGCTCGGCAGCGGCAGCGTTCGCTCCGGCGGAACGAAGCCCGATTTTTCGGAATTCCTGATCGTCGCCGATGTGCGGCCGCTCGGCACGGTGATCGACTCGAAGTACGTGCAACTCTCGACGTTGCTGAGTCGCCACGCGGCGTCGATGAGCGGCGAGCTCAACGCCGAGCTGCAGGGCTTGAGGAGCGCGTCGGAACAGTCCTGGCGAAGCGGCGCGACGGTGGCCGCGATCACATACATCGAGGTGTTCGCCGAAAAAGTCGAAGCGCACAGCGGCGAGCTGCCCGACGTGTGGCGATCGTCCCGCGATGTGACCAACGTCGCGGGAGCCTTGCGGGCGGCCGCGGCGACCCTGCGGTTCAGCCTGACGCTGGCGAGCAATGCCTCATGAACGCAGTATCCGGCCATGCCCGCACGCCTGACCCTCTATCCTCCGGATCAGCCGGTTCAGCGGTTCCTGCTCGACCCGCGCCGTGAGTATCTGGTCGGGCGCGGACCCGACTGCGACCTGCGCGTCGCCGATTCGCGGCTATCGCGTCGGCACGCGCGGCTCGCGTGCAGCAGCGATCGCTGGCTGCTGAGCGACCTCGAAAGCAAGAACGGCGTCCAGCTCGACGGTCGCGCGGTCCATGAGACCGTGCTCGCCGACGGCAACTGGATCAGCTTCGGCGGCCTGCTCGGCAACTTCGACGTGGTGAGCGAGGAACGCCTCGCGGCAGAACGCGACCGTGCGCAGAGCCGGTGGCAGACGACCATCAATTTCAGCAGGCGACTCGATCCGCACGCGGACATCGACGCCCTGCTCCGCCAGCTCCTCGACTCGGCGCTCGAGCTGGCCGATGCCGAGCGCGCCTTCGTGATGCTGGTCGATGAGCAGGGCCGGCTTGCGGTCCGTGCGCGCGTGAGCAGACTGGGCGCGCTCGCTGCCGAGGCGCGTTTTCCGGGCAGCACCGGCACCGTCCGTCGCGTGCTCGCCGAACGCCGATCCGTGGTGGTGTGCGATGCGCGCGCCGATGCGCTGCTCGCCGCACGACCCAGCATCGCCTCCGAGGAGATTCGCGCTCTCGTTTGTCTACCGCTCGCGATCGGTGATCACCCGGCGGGTGTGATGTACATCGACAGCTGCACGCCGGGCAAGGTGTTCACGCAGCTCGACGTCGATCTGCTCGAAGCGTTCGCCGAGCACGCCGCGCTCGTCATCGGCGTCGCATCGATACGCACCGAGCTCGTCGATCTCGCCGCTCTGCTGCCTGCCGAGATGAGCCGCCACGCAAGCCCCGTCGAGCTCGTCCGGCGGCTGCAGGCAGCCTTGCCGCGCTACACGGCGCTCGTTGCACCTGACGGAAATCCCGCGTGAGCACCTATCCGCCGCAGCCCGATCACGACGCGACGCGGACCTCGCACGAGCGCTACCAGCTGCTGAGCGAAGGGACGCTGATCGCGGGACGGTACCGCGTCCGCGGCCTTCTCGGCGTCGGCGCGATGGGCATGGTGTACCGCGTGCACGACGAGCGGCTGCACATGGACGTCGCGTTGAAAGTCCTGCGCCCCGAGCTCGCACCCGACGCGCGCACGCTCGAGCGATTCGAACAGGAGCTGATACTCGCAAGACAGGTCTCGCACCGTAACGTCGTCCGGATCCACGACATCGGCGAGGACGGCGCGCTGAACTTTCTGACCATGGACTGCGTCGAGGGCCGCTCGCTGAAGCAGATCCTCGAGACGCAGGGCCGGCTCGAGGTCGAGCGCGTGGTCTCGATCGCGCACGATCTCGCGGAAGCACTCGCCGCCGCGCATCGTGAAGGCATCGTCCATCGGGACCTGAAGCCGGCGAACGTGCTGATCGGCGCGGACGGACGCGCATGCATCACCGACTTCGGCATCGCACGCTCGTTGAACCGCTCGGGACTCACCCGCCTGGGCAACGTCGTCGGGACGCTTCACTACCTCGCTCCCGAGCAGGCCCGCGGCACGGGAGTGGACGGCCGCACCGATCTCTACGCACTCGGCATCATGATCTTCGAGATGCTGAGCGGTGAGCTGCCGTTCAGTGGTGAAACCTTCGAAGAGGTGCTCGCGCAACGTACCTCGGGCAGGCCGCGCGAGCTCGCCGTCGAAGTACCGGTCTGGCTCCGCCGACTGGTCGCTCGCTGTCTGGAGAGTGATCCTGCGCGCCGCTACCCGGATGCCGAATCGCTGGCCGCGGATCTCGCCGCTGGCAAGGCGAGCCCGGGGAGGCGGCGTCTGTCCATCCGTCGCCGTCCCGCAGCCCTTGCCGTCGGCATTGCCTGCGGCGTCGCTGCAGTCGCCGCGGCCTCGTATTGGTTCACCCGACATCCCGTCGCGTCCGCTGACGCTTCGACCCGAGCCATCGCGGTACTGCCGCTCGTACGGCAGGCGGGTCCGACGGAGCTCGGCTGGCTCTCGACGGGGCTTGCGGAGATGTTCGCGCAGACGCTCGCCGAGAGCACGAATCTGCAGATCGTGGACAGCCTGCGCGTGTTTCGGACCTTGAACGATCTGCACCTCTCCCCCGCAAATCTGGCCGACAGCGAATTGCGGCGGATCGGCGAGCTTCTCGATGTCGAGCGGCTCATCGTCGGCACGGTTGGCGAGGCCGGAGGCCGCGTACGCGTGGAGCTGCGCCTGATCGATGCGCGTCTCGATGATCTCCCGGCGAGGATGCTGCGCGGCGAGGCACCGACGCTCGCCGGGCTGTTCGGTCTCGTAGACCGGCTCGGCGGGGAGCTTCGCGAAGCGCTGGCGGTCGATCCCGCGCCGCCTTCGACGCAAGCCCTGTCGGCAAACCCCGCAGCGATGAGCGCGTATGCCGACGGACTCGCGCGGCTGCTCCAGGGTGACAGCGTCGGTGCGGCGCCGGCGCTCGAACGCGCAGTCGCGGCGGACGCCAACTTTCCGGCTGCGTGGGTGCGCCTTGCGACCGCGTACGAGCAGCTCGGTCGCGACGATCGCGCCCTCGAAGCTGCGCACCAGGCGGTCTCGCGACTCGGCGAGGGCTCCGGGCGCATCAGCTTCGAGGCGCGTGCCCGCGAAGCGGCGCTCTCCGGCGACCTCGAGCGCGCTCAGCAGATACTCGCTGCCCTGGTCGAGCGCTACCCTCGCGACATTGAAGCACGCGTCGCACTTGCCGAAGCATTCGGCGAGCACGGTGAGCTCGAGCGCGCGCGGCGCGAGCTCGCCGCGATCGTTGCGGCGAGCCCGAACCATCCGCGGGCGTGGTACCTCGCCGGCAAGTACGCGATTCTGTCCGGCGACAGCCGCGCCGCGGCAGACGAGCACCTCGTGCGCGCCCTCGTCATCCAGAACAAGCTCGGCAACGTGCAAGGTCGGGCGGACGCGGAAAACGCACTGGGTAATGCGCACTTCCAGCTCGGCGAGTTCGATCCGGCGCTGGAGCGCTACGGCAAGGCGATCGAGCTGCGCCGCGCGATCGGCGACGAGCGTGGGCTTGCGGCGACAACCGCCAACGTGGCCCGCATCCGGCTTCGCCAAGGCGATCTCGACGGCGCACGGACGGGGCTTCAGGAAGCGCTCGACGTCGTCGCGCGCATCGGCGATCGACAGATCGTTGCCAACCTTCACAACGAGATCGGATTCCTCGAGGAGCGGCGGGGGCAATACCGGCCCGCGCTGGATCGGTATCGTCAGGCGCTCGCCGTCCTGCGCGATCTGGGCAATCAGCGCGCGCTCGCGGAGAGCTACAACAACGTCGGGTTCACCTACTATCTGCTCGGCGATCTCGACAACGCCGCGGTCTATGCGCGGCAGGCGATCGAGCTCTACCGGAAGACGGACAACCGCGAAGGACTCATGCTCGCCGGTCAGACCACCGGCCTCCTCGAGCTCGCGCGCGGCGACTGGCGCAGCGCCGAAAAAGCGCTTCTCGAGGTGCTGCGACTGAGTCGCGAGTTCAAGGATCCCCTGGCCGAGGCCGTGGCACTCGGCTATCTCGGGCGCGTGGCGCAGTTCCAGGGCCGCTTCGGTGCGGCGCACGGCTTCTATCGCGATGCGCTCGCAGTGCTCGAACCGCTCGAGGATGCGCGCGCGCGCGCCGAGTTCACGCTGTACCAGGCAGCGCTGTCGTTCGACATCGGCATGGACGAGGAAGGCGCTCGCGGGCTCGAAAAGGTCAAGAGCTGGCTCGCAACGTCGGCCAACCGCGAGCAGCACGCCGATTGGCTGCGACTCACCGCCCTGCGCGAGCTGCGGGCCGGTGAGATCGCGGCCGCGCGCCGCAACTTCACGGCTGCCGCCGAGGAGGCGAACGAGAGCGGCAGCATGCTCGCGAAACTCGGCGCGGCACTCGGACGGTCGGAGGCACAGCTCGCGGCGGGCGAGATCGTCGCGGCGCGAGCCGCGCTCGAAGCGGTGCACCGCGATGCGCAGACCCTCGGGCATCTCGTGCTGACGTTGCAAAGCGGCGAGCTGCTCGCACGAGCGCGGCTGAAAGCCGGCGAGCTGCCGGGGGCCGAGCGGCAGGCTCGCGATTGTCTGCGCCTCGCCGAAGCGCATCGACCCTACGCCCGACGCTACCTGCTGCACGCGCTGCTCGCCGATGTCCTGCGCGCACGCGGCGAATCGGCGCAGGCTGCCGAGCAGGATCGCGCCGCGACGGCCGAACGCGAGCGGCTGCGCGAAGGACTCGACGAAGCGCAGCGGAGCGCTTTCGATACACTCACGGAGGTCCGGCACATTGCGTGGCAGGGACACATCGACGACGACGCCTAGCGAGGTGCTTCGGCGGATCGCGGAGATCACCGCGCAGAACGAGCGGCTGGTCCGGCGTCTCAGCGAGGGCGAGCAGCGCTTTCGCGGTCTTGCGAAGGCCGTATGGAAGGTGCAGGAAGAAGAACGCCGGCGGCTCGCCCGCGAGCTGCACGACGGCATCGGTCAGACGGTGACGGCGCTGATCAATCGGTTGCAGCGCGTGCAACAGCGCGGTCGCATGGCCGATTCCGACGGGCTCGCCGAGGCCATCAAAATCGCGGAGATCGCTCTCGAGGACGTGCGGGAGATGTCGCGGCTGCTGCGGCCTCCCGTGCTCGATGATCTCGGGTTGAGCGCCGGGCTTGCGTGGCTCGCACGAACGCTGCGCGAGCACACCGGCCTCGAGACGGCGCTCGACTGTCGGGTGGACGAGACCGAACGGCTCGATGCCGAGCTCGAAACCGTGGTGTTCCGAATCGTGCAGGAAGGGCTCAACAACGTGATCAAGCACTCTGGCGCAAGGCAGGCGAGGGTCGCGGTCGGTCGCAACAACGGCTCTCTCGAGATCGAAATCGCCGACGGCGGGCGCGGATTCGATCCGGCACACGCGCTGTCTGCCGCAGGCGGCGCGAACGGGCTCGGCCTCCGCGGCATTCGCGACCGCATCGAGTTGTTCGGCGGGCACCTCGAGCTGCACACGGCTCCGGGACGCGGATGCCGGCTGCGCGCGGCGATTCCGGCGAGCGAGCTCTTGCCATGAGCGGGCGCATTCGGGTGCTGATCGCGGACGATCACACCATCGTTCGCCAGGGTCTCGTGAGTCTGCTACGCGACAGCGGGACGTGCGAGGTCGTCGCGGAGGCGGCGGACGGTCTCGAAGCGGTTGAGCAGGCGCTCGCGGCGCGGCCCGACGTGGCGCTGATCGACATGACGATGCCGCGCCTGAGCGGCCTCGAAGCCGTGCGACGCATCCATCACGAGCTTCCCGAAACGAAGATCCTCGTCCTGACCGTGCATGATGACGAGGAGTACGTACTCGCGATGGTGCGCGCGGGAGCAACCGGTTACCTCGTCAAGAACACCGCCGCCGCCGAGCTGATCGCAGCCGTGAAAGCGCTGCACGCCGGCCAGGGGTATTTCAGTCCGGAAGCCGCCCGGGCGCTCGCCGCGCGCTACCAGAAACCGGGCAACGCCGACGGCGATCCGTATCAGCAGCTCACCGCGCGCGAACGCGAAGTCTTTCATCTCGTCATCGAGGGGCGCCCGACGAAGGAGATCGCGCGGCTGCTCGAGATCAGCGTGAAGACGGCCGAGAATCACCGCGGGCGATTGATGGAGAAGCTCAAGGTGCACAACACCGCGGAGCTGGTGCATTACGCCGCCCGCAAGGGCCTTCTTTCCAGCTAGGCAGCGTGCTGCGAGAACCCGACGGGCCTTCGAGGACGGCCACTCAACTCGTGCAGCAATCGATATGGAAATCGGCTCTGGCGAGCCCTCGCCGTGTTGTAAGCGCTCCGCCAAGAGGCGCAGTGCAAGTACCTGTGCTTCAGAGAGCGCTTCGTCTCGACTCTTACCGTATGCGAGCACGCCCGGAAGTTGCGGAACTTCGGCCAGTCACCGACCGTCCTCTTCGCGCTCCGACTCGATACTCAGCTGCATGGCAGTTCCCTTAACGCAACGGATCCCGCCCGCTCGATGCAGCGCGCGGCCACCCACTTCCTCTTCTTCCTACCTGCCGATCGTTACGGTAGCCCTGCCGGTGCCGCCCTTTCCGTCGCTGACGTCGTAGGTAAAGGTGTCCGTGCCCCTGATCCTGCCGTTCGGGCGATAACTGATCGAATCCTTGTTGGTCGGCTCGCAGCTGCCGGCTACCAGCGTGGCCGTGCCCTGGGTCGGCTGCGAGATGTGGGTGATCCGGAGGCAATCACCGTCCGGATCGCTGTCGTTCGCGAGCACGTGCAGCGTCACGGTCTGGCGACCCTTCACCTTCGCGGTATCGTTGTTCGCGACCGGCGGCCGGTTCAGGAGCGTGCACATCTCCACTGCCCACGACTCGAGCAGCCCGTCGTCCTGCAGGAAGCCATCGGTGATGGTGAGCGTCCAATCGCCGTTGGCGTTCTGACCGTTGAAGGCGCTCAAAGCCTGTTGGGCCCTGAACGTGCCGCCGCTCAGCCAGTCATTGCAGCCGATGACGCTCGCCGCGCCATCGTCGAACTGGACGTCGATTCCGTCCTCGCTCGCGCAGGCACTGCCATCGAAGAGCATGACCGAAGTACCCGACGGGCTCTTCAGCCGGAATGTCAGGTCACCCATGTAGGTGTGCGAGCCTCGCAGGTTGCAGATGTTGAGGTCCGTCACCGGAGCCGTCTCGCCGGTCACGTTCGCCGTCGTCGTCGAGCCCGCGAGACTCACGATCGGCGAGCCGAGCGGCGTAGGCATCGTGGCGGGATACGGGTTGCACACCTCAGCGGGCGGCACAGCTTCGCATGTGAACAGCTCGATGTCGTCGACGTACCAGCCTTCCGATCCGTTGCAGCCGTCCTGGCCAAAATCCCAACGCAGCTGAACCGAATCGCCCGGCTGCACACCCGCGGCGGCGAGATCGATCTGCGACTGGCCCCAGTCACCGCTCACTTCGTTCTCGTTGCCGCCGTGCCATGCCTCCTCGCCAGCCTTCGGGTTCGTGTTCTGGTCGATGACGTCGTTCAGATTGCCCGTATACGGGTTGTGTACGAATGCCGAGCTTGGAATGACCGAGTACTCGCCGCCGTTGATGCTGATCATCACGTTGCCGCCGTCGTATCCGACTTCGGTAGCCATGTAGTGCGCGAACACCAGATGCCCCGCGGAATTCGCATCGACGGTAATGGGCGGGCTTTCGAGGAACAGGACGCCGGATTCATCGTCGGTCGAACAGTTGCCGAGGTCCCGGCGATTCTCCTGGAACATCGCACTGCCCGGACGCGGCGAGCCGTCGGGGTTCGCCGGCAGATCACCGGATCGCAGGAACCAGGGGCGCGTATCGAGCACGGTCTTCGAGACCGGCGTTTGACCGACCGTCCAGCCCTCGGAGGTCCCCGACTCCCAGTTCTGGGTGAAGTAGCCGTTCGCGGTTCCTGTTCCGCACATCGGCGCCGGCGCCGGATCGAGCAGCGGGCCGAAGTTGCATTTCTCCGTGACGTCGAAGCGCATCTCCACTGCGGCGATCGCGTTCGCCACCTGTTCGCAATCCTCGGGCGTGACGACCTGGCCCGAGAGCTCCGGCGTGGGATCGACCGTGTCGTCATTGATACCCATGAGACCGGCACCGTCTTCGCGGCTCGTTACGAGTTTCGTGAGGTTCCGGCCGACGAGATCCGTGCACGCCATCACGAGCGAATCGGCGTTGTCGGCGAAATTCGAAGCCGGTCCGTTGTAGACCGAGTTCGCGCGCCAGAAGATGTGCGCGGCCTTCGTGAGCCCGATGCCCCGGACGGTGACCGGGCTCGCGAATGGCGTGCCGTCGTCCTTCAGCTCGACGGTGTCGCCGTCGGCCAGCAACGCATACGCACGGTTGTTCACGCCGGAGTTCGTGTGCACGCCGCCCGCATCGCCGGCCGAACAGCTGTAGCGCGGCGAATCCACGTGCCCCGGATCGCCGAAGAACAGAAGGCCGCCCGCGCAGCGCGGACGCCACATGTCCCGGATCGCCGCATCGCCGATCGGCGGCAGAGGCGAGAAGGCGAACGCATCCTCGCCCATGAGCCAGCGGAGCGAGTCGTCGCCGGTCGGCAGCTCGCTCGCGAACTCGGAGCACACGGCGTCGTTCTGCGAACGCGGACCGTCGTTGCCGGCAGCCGCTGTACCCTCCACTCCCTCACGATTGTTGATCTGGTCCACCGTCTCGCCAAAGATGTCCGAGTACGACTCGTTGAGCGCGCCCGACTGCCACTGATAGATGAGGCCGCTCGTCTCCTGCGTGTACGCGTGCGTCCACTCGTGCGCGACCACGTCGTCGGCCGAAGTACCCGAGCAGTAGTTCGTCGACGTGCCGTTCCAGTTGGCATTCGGACAGACGATCGTCGGATCGTTGTTGACCGTGATCATCCACGCATCGGCGCCGTCCCACGAGCGCCTGGTACCGCCGCTCAGATTGAAGAACAGGTTGTAGCTCTGACCGGTGCTCGCGACCTCATCCTCGTGGGCCGGATCGATCGCCGGCCGCAAGTCGCCTTCGCGCCAGAGCGGCGGCGGCACACCCGGGTTGTTGGGATCGAATTTCGCCTCGTAGACGCGGCGTTTCTTCAGGCCGTGTATGCCCGTGACCTGGTCGACGACCTTCCCCGTCTGGGCATCCACGTACACGAACTCGCGCACGCTGTGGTCATCCGAGACCTGAATCTCGTAGACGAGCCGATTTTCACCGGGCGCGCCGCGGGTCAGGTTGGTTCGATAGACCATGAGTGCAGCGGACTTCACCGTGAGATCGACGTCCTTGCGCGCTGAAGGCTGCTGACCGCCCACCGTCGTCGTGGCCGCCTTCGATGCAGCCTCGCGCTCGATGCGCGGTCGCGTTGGCACGTCCACTTGCGGAACGAACTTGCCGTTGACGGCGGTGAGACGGCCGTCTTCCGCGACGTGGCCGCGGAGAATCGCTGCGAATACGGGCACGCCCTCGTGCATCTGTTGATAGGACACGCGCGTGCTGCCGTACTGATCCTTGCGGGTGTCGAGCAGTTTCAGCTGACGCGCAGCGTTCTCGATGCCGAAGACCGCGCCGTGTCTGGCGAGGAACGCCGCGACCTTATCGGCCGGCGCAATGCCGTTGCGCGCCAACGGATGAAGATCCCCGCCGTACGCGACGCGCACGACGCTCTTGCTTGTGGTGCTGCGATCCTCGGTGATCAGGACTTCGCCGTACGCTTCCTGGCGCAGCGCTGCGATCGCCGGGAGCGAGCTCGCCGGCGCGGCGGCCTGCGTGCGCGCCGCGGCCGACAGCCGTAGCGACTGATCGTCCTCCGCAGCCGTGAGAGCCGGCGCGCGGGTATCCGCGGTGTCCGCTGACCTCTCGGCGAGGGCGAGCATCACGAGGACAGCCGCGCTCACCGCAACGCTCACGACGATGAGCGGCGTACGTACCGTTCGGGTAGCTTTCATGATCTTCCCATCCCCGGGGATCGGCGAGGAGATGCCGTTGATCGGAAGTCTGCGCACGGCCGAGGCGGTCAACCATCCGGGAGAGCCCCTAGACCGAGACGGGCGAAACCACCCAGTCCGGTCGAGGCGGCCGCTCGTAACGCCGCGTCTCATCGCCGGCGCCCTCCTCCTGCTGATGTCTTGTGCGGCGAGCGCGGAGACCGGACCGCTTCTCGCCACGGAGCAGTGCTTCGCGGACTTTCTGGATGCGCACGGCGCGGTCGAGACGATCGACGCGGGTACGCTTCGAGAGATCGACGGGAAGGGCCGGTCGTACTGGCTGCGACTCCGCGAGCAGAAGCGCCGCGAGCTCACCTCACGTCTTCGCGCCCTGCGCCTCGAGGGGCTTGCTGTGCAGCAGGTACGCGCCGTCCAGTCGATGCGCGCGACGTTCGAGGAGCTGGCCGGCGCGTCGATGACACCCGATGGAAAGTGCCGGGACGCGCGACATGCGGGGAGCGATCTCGGTGCTCTGAAAGCATCCCTCTACGCATGCTTCGGCCACGCCGTACACATCGCGGCGATCCGGGCTCGTCCGGCCTTCTTCTGGCCCGACACATTATTCATGGAGGCGTTCGCGGACGTGCCGTCGTGGTCCGTGTTCGATCCGGCCTGGCAACGGACCTATCTCGGGCGTGCCGTGTCTCGTTCCGACTCGCTGCGAGAGCAGTACGCGCTCGTCATGCTCGACGTGGCCTGGGGCCTGTTCGAGTTGCGCATGCTGCGCGATCCCGCCGCGGATCCGAACGCGGCCTGGACCGCGATCACGCAGCGTTACCTGAGCATCGCGCCGCACCCTGAGTGGTCGTGGTGGGCGGTTCGCGCGCAGCTCGTCGATGCCCCGGGCTACATGGTCAATTACGCCGCAGGTGCAGTGCTCACCGCGCAGCTACGCAGGAAGATCCGCGAGTCGATTGGCCCGTTCGATGCCGGAAATCCGCGCTGGTTCGCATGGCTCTCGGAACAGTGCTCATCGACGAGCTTTCACGGAAACGGTGAGGGAAAGTAGTGCGGCCGCCGAAGGCACGGCCGCACCTTGTTTTCCTTGTTACCGAAGCCCCCGTCCCGTGCCGGTCGATGCGACGCCGGCCTCTGCTTTTTCCCACGCACGTCTGCGCGGGCGGGGCGAACCGTAGCAGCAATCGCCGGCGATTCGCGAGCCTGGGCACGAACGCAGCCGTAAGGATCATCCGTGATGCCGGTCACGTTCCTGCCTGCCCCGCGTGACCGTCCGCACGGTGAACGGGGTCGCCTTTCGGTAGTGTGCCGAGCCTGGATCGCCCTGATATGCGGTGAGAGCGTCCTTGAGCTCCACGGAACAAACGATCACGCAGCGCCTCGGCGTCATGCGACCCGACAGCATCAGAAGCAAGATCCTGATGTTCGCGGTCGCCGCGACGTTGCTGCCGTCGCTCACCACGGCGTGGATCTCCTATGCGGAGAACAAGCGCTCACTCACGGCGAAAGCCTCCGAGGAGCTCCTGAGTGCGAGCACGCAGACCGCCCGCGAGCTCGACCTCTGGATCAAGGAGCGGCGCTACGATCTGCGCGTGTTCGCAAGCTCGTACGAGGTCACCGAGAATCTCGAGCGCATTCCGCGAGTCGCCGGCCAGTCCGTGCGATCCGGCCGTGCGTATCAGCGCCTGAGCGATTACCTAAAGTCGGTGAGCGAGCGGTTCGCGGACTACGAAGAGCTGCTGATCCTGGATCCAAAAGGGCACGTCGTCGCATCGAGCGGCGAGCAGCTGCGCGCGCCCGTTCTCCCGCGCGACTGGCTGGCGCAGGTGCGCGGCGGCGATCTCGTGATCGGCGCGCCGTTCTGGGACCGCACGACCAACCACCCCGAGATGCTCATCGCGGTGCCGATCGCGGTCGCCGGCGACCCATTCCTCGGCGCGCTCACCGCGAAGATGAACCTGCGGACGGTCGCGGAAACATTGAAGCGTTTCGCGCCTGGCGACGCCGGTCAGGTGTATCTGATGACGGAAGACGGCAGCCCCATCGTCAGCTCACGCGAAAGCTCGGCGGCCCTGATGGCGTTGCGCTACCCGACGGCCGCTGCCCGGTCGCATCTCGCTCGCGACGAGCAGCCCGTCGAGTTCACGAACGTCACGGGCGAGCAGGTCGTCGGCAGCGTTCGGCGGGTACCTGGACTGAACTGGATCGTGGTCGCGGAAATCCCGACCGTGGAAGTGTTTCTCGAGCTCGCCCGCCTCCGCGATGTCACGCTGCTGATCGTGACCGCCATGCTGGCCGTGGCTGGCGCACTCGGCTACGCCCTCGGCCTTTTCATCGTGCGGCCGCTCGACCGGCTCACCAGGGGTGCCGCGAACGTAGCCGCCGGCGACCTGGATGTGGATCTTCCTGTCGCGACAGGCGGCGAGGTGGGCTATCTCACCAAGGTCTTCAACAACATGGTCGCACACCTGCGCACGAGCCAGCGGGAGCTCGAGCGGCTGTCGGTCACCGACCATCTCACCGGGCTCTACAATCGCCGCAGGATGAGGGAAGTGCTGGAAAACGAGGTGCGCCGGTCGCGGCGCCTGAAGCACACGTTCGCCGTGCTGATGGGCGACGTGGATCACTTCAAGAAGTACAACGACGCGAACGGCCATCCGGCGGGGGACGCGGTGCTGAAGCGAGTCGCCTCGATTCTGCAGGAGGCCAGTCGGGACGTGGACTTCGTCGCGCGCTACGGCGGTGAGGAGTTCTTCGTTCTGATGCCGGAGACCGACGCAGGCGGCGCCGCCGACGTCGCCCAACGGGTCCGGGAACGTCTCGCGAAGGAGCCTCTGCAGGCCGGTGCCGTCACACTGAGCTTCGGAGTCGCCGAATTCCCGGCGCACGGCGACACGGGCGAATCGGTGATCTCCGCAGCGGACGCGGTGCTGTACCAGGCGAAACGCGAAGGCCGCGATCAGGTAGTCGTTGCGGCGTTTTCCGGGCCCGTCAGGGTCGCCGGCCGATGAGGCCGTCGTAGATCCAGCCGCTCCGCCCTGCCTCGTCCGTAATGCGTACCCATTGTTCCGCGTACGAATAGCCGGTCATCGGCGCGCCCGCACGGAGCGTGAAAGCGACGTCGAAACCGCTTCCCGGCCCGCTCCGCACGTTGGCGTTACCCGTCGTCCGCAGCCGTAGCGGAAGCGCGAATGCTGTCTCGCCAGCGCGCAGCGATCCGCGCTCCACGCTCGCGAGCTGCCCCCGCGCTGCCACGGCGGCGCTTTTCGCCTGGCTCGCGAGATAGAGCGCGCCGGCATAGTTGCGCTTGTCGAATTCCGCAGTCGAGAGCTGCATGAGCTGCGCAACTTCGGGGACTCCTTTGGTCCCTGCGGTGCTGCGCAACGACTGGAGCGCGATCTCCGCCTCGGCGAGGCCGGACGCTGCTTCGGCGCGCGTCGCGAGAGACTGCAGTTTGGCCATGTTACGCACGACTTCCTGCCGCGCGACGTCGAGGCGAACCTGCAGCTCTTCGACCTGTGCTTCCTTTTCCAGCAGCTGCAGCTCCAAGCGCGCGATGCGCTGCTCGAGCAGTGCTTCGCGAGCGGCGGGTGCCTGAGGTTGCGGCGTTCGTGCCGTTGCCGCATCGAGCTCCACCTGCGCGTGCGCCGGCGCATCTTTGGATACGCCCCGTCCGCCGCCGCAGGCGGTCGTGAGAAGGAGCAGCACCAATCCGCAGATTCGGTACTTCGTCACAGTCGGCAATACTACCGAGGCGAATGCCGGCGTGCCGTACGTCAGGCGAGTCGTGTGAAACAGTCCGAGTTATTCGGGCAACGGCACCCTCTTCCGGCGGTACTCCATCACCTTTCGCAGCTCATTCCTGCTTGCTCTTGATGACGAACTCGACGTCCTTGGTCGGTGAGCCGCTGACGCGGTGACCGGCCCGGAGCGTGCCAGGCAGCTCTTCCTTCAACTTGCCATTCGCGCAGGCGACGCCCGCTCCGCCGCCACCGCTACCACCGCCTTCACCGGCAGGATCGTCGACGACGAGGTACTGAGGGGAAATCCCTGCTCCGCGTGAGGGAAGTCCCGCGTACCCGGCACCGCCCAGGTCTGCGACGGTTGGGAACCACGTAGATCCTCAACATGCTTTAGGGAGACGCGGATGCGCATTCGCCTCGTTGCTGCCTGTCTCTATCTTTTCTGTTCAACAGCGCTGGGCGCGCAAATAGGCACCACTCTCGAGAACGCGCTGAGCGGCGCGAGCCCCACGGATCGGCTCGAAGTGATCGTGTCCTTTCACGGCGATGGGCCCTTGAATGCCGCTCAGGCGAGCTCGCTCCGCGCCATCGGCGTGAAGGGCTTCTACTTCCAGAGGCTTCCGATCGCCGGTGCGCTCGCGACACCGGCACAGATCGCGAGCATCGCGGCGCGCGCCGACGTGCGCTCGGTCTGGCTGAACGAGGAGCTCGAATACGAGAACGACGGCAGCACGGAGATCACCGGCGTCGATCGCATGCGTACGGACCGGAATCTGCGCGCCGCGACCGGCCTGCCCTACAGCGGCAAAGGCGTCGGCGTGCTGATCAACGACTCAGGGATAGACGGCACGCACTCCGATGTCCAGTACCCCTCGCACGTCGTGCAGAACGTGGCTGGACAGACCAACCTTCGTGCGTGGGACGACCTGCTGCCGATTACCTACACCGAGGGTGTAGCGAACACAGATATCGGCAGCGGTCACGGCACGCACGTCGCGGGCATCGTCGGCGCAACGGGCGCGCGGTCCGGCGGCCTGTACGAGGGTGTCGCGCCCGGAGCCGACCTGATCGGCTACGGCTCGGGCGCCGTGATCTTCATTCTGGACTCGCTGGGCGGCTTCGACTACGCGCTCGTGCATCAGGTGAAGCACAACATCCGCGTCGTCTCGAACTCCTTCGGCGCGAGCAGCGACGTCGGCACGGACTTCGATCCGAATCATCCCACCAACATCGCCACCAAGAGACTCGCGGATCGCGGCATCGTCATCGTCTTCTCGGCCGGTAATTCCGGCTCGGGCGAGAGCACGATCACGGGCAACTTCAAGAAGGCGCCGTGGGTCGCGCTCGCCGCGGCCGGCAACAAGTTCGGCAATCTCGCGAACTTCTCCTCACGCGGATTGGAGGGCAAGCGCGGCACAGTGGTCATCGACGGAGAGACGTTCGAGTGGGAGGACCGACCGACGGTGACCACGCCCGGCGTGAACGTCATCTCCGTACGGGCCTCGACGGGTGACACCTGGACCGACATTGCCGACGAAACCATCGCCCCCGCGTTCCGACCTTTCTATACGTCGCTCAGCGGCACGTCGATGGCCGCGCCGCACCTCTCCGGCATCGTCGCGCTGATGCTCGAGGCGAATCCGCAGCTCGACTGGCGCGACGTCAAGCGGATCCTGCAGGAGACGGCCACAAACGTGCCGGGCGAGGAACCGTGGGAGACCGGCGCCGGTTACGCGAATGCTTACGCCGCCGTGGCGCGCGCCGCGGAAGTGCGCACGGACTTTGGCCGCACGGTCAACATGCTCCGCACGTTCAACAGCGTGTCGCGCATCAGCGTGCTGCGCAACGAAGTCCATCCGATCGCTTTCACACCGGTTGGTACCACCCAGACGATCGAATTCCCGGTCTCGGCCGACGAGGCGCGCGTCGCGGCAAGTGCATTCGTCAACAACAACACCGTTGCGGTCGTGCTGATCGACCCGGCGGGCACGCGCTACGGCTCGGCGATTTCATTACCACTGCTCGGTCCATCGATCGCGGCATCCGCGCCGGCGCGCCCGGGCATCTGGAAGCTCACCGTGCGGGGCATCGGCAGTGTTTCGGGCGTAGCCCTCGATCCCCTCCGGCTCACGAACGGCACTGCCGCGCCCGCCACCATCAACGTTCGTCTCAAGACGTGGAAGGTCGACGGTTCCGGCGGGCCCGGCGACATTACCGGACATCCGGCTCAGGGCATGATCGAGTTCGCGGTGCGCGAGCGGCT
>JBQTHP010000003.1:0-13160 GCA_052389755.1 Gammaproteobacteria bacterium | reverse complement strand
TGATCGGGCGCCCCGAGCGCGTTGCGGAACCAGACGTCGAGGCGGTCGCGCTGGAACTGGCCGAAGTTCGTGCCGGGAGGCGCCGCACGAAACGCGGCGTCGACGAATGGAAGTTGAAGCGATTCGGTCTGCAGCAGCTGCTGATCGATCCAGGCCTCGTACCCCAGGCTCATCACGCGCTGCGCTTCGGCCTCGGTCGCACCGAATGTGGCCTGATTCAGGAACCGGAATGCTTCGGCCTTGGTGATGCCGGGCACCACGGGGGGCGTCTGCACCGGCGGAGCCGGCGCCTCCGGGGAGCCCCCGCTCCCGCAGGCTGCGAGCATCGAAAGGAGCACCGCTCCGACGACCGTACGCATGGCCCCCTCCCAGTAGAAATCTGGCCCCGTGCGGGATGAACGCACTATCGCGCCGGCTGTTGACCGTGTCCACGCGTCGCGCGAGAGCGACGCGATGACACAGTTGAGGGTTGTCGAAATTCTGGCATCTGAGTGAGACTTGCGCCCCGTTGATGCTTTTACCCAGGGAGCCTGAACATGCTCGACCGCCGCCAGTTCCTCGTCAGCACCGCAGGTTCCTTTGCCGTCGCCTGCACGCCGACCCGGCCCACAGACGTGACCCCCGCTGCGCTCGACGATCCGGAAGCACAGTTGAACCGCCTGTTCGATGCGTTCGTCGACGAGATTCTCGTGAAGCGTCCCGAGCAGCTGACGAGCCTCGGGCTCGACAAGGGGAAGTACGCCTGGGCGAGGTCGAAGCTGACCGACGAATCGCTCGCCCGGCGCCGTGAAGCGATCAGGGAGAATGCGGATCGCCTGAGCCGGCTGCGAGCCTTCGATCGCCGCTCGCTCAGCGGCATGGCGCTCGCGAACTGCGACACCGTCGAATTCCAGATGGAAACCGTCGCTCGCTCCGCGCGCTTCGCCTACGGAGAGGGAACGGCGTCTCCCTACGTCGTCACGCAGCTTCGGGGTGCTTACGAAGGACTGCCGGACTTCCTCGACCGGCAGCACCGGATCGAGACGCGCGAAGACGCCGATGCCTACCTCGCCCGGCTCCATGGGTTCGCCGTCACGGTGGATCAGGAAACCGAGCGCGTGCGGCACGACGCGAGCCTCGGTGTGATACCTCCCGACTTCATTCTCGAGAAGACGCTGAAACAGATTCGCGCGTTGCGCGCAACGGAGCCGGACAAATCCATTCTCAGCACGTCGCTCGCGACGCGCGCGTCGAAGATCGGCCTGGACACCCGCTACGGCGGCGACGCCGCGCGCATCGTTGCGAGCGAAATCTATCCGGCCCTCGATCGGCAGATCGCCGGGCTCGTGGAGCTGCGTCCACGCGCGGTGCACGAAGCGGGCATCCGCCGGCTACCCGATGGTCCCGCGTTGTATCAGCTCGCGCTGCGGCAATACACGACGACGGACATGAGCGCGGAGGAGATCCACCAGCTCGGCGTCTCGCAGGCCGAGGAGCTCTCAGCGGAGATGGATGTAATCCTGCGGAGCCAGGGCCTCACGGCCGGATCCGTAGGCGCGCGCGTGCAGGCGCTGGGGCGCGACCCCAGGTATCTCTTTCCGAACACCGATGAGGGCCGCCAGCAGATCCTCGATTACTGCAACGGTCTCATCGCGGATCTGAAGCCGCGCCTCCCCGGGTACTTCGGCGTGCTCCCCAAAGCGCCGGTCGAGGTAAGACGCGTTCCCGCTTATACCGAGGTGGGTTCCCCGGGCGGCTATTACCAGCGGCCGGCGCTCGACGGCTCACGGCCGGGCGCCTTCTACATCAATCTTCGCGACACGGCCGAGCTCGCGCGCTGGACGCTGCCGACGCTCACGTACCATGAATCCGCGCCGGGTCATCACTTTCAGCTCGCGCTGGTTCTCGAGCTGTCCGAGCTACCCCTGATCCGCAAGATCGGCTCCTTCTCCGCCAACACGGAAGGCTGGGCGCTCTACGCCGAGCAGCTCTGCGACGAGATGGGAATGTACGAGGGCGACCCGCTCGGTCGGCTCGGCCGGCTGCAGGCGGCGATCTTCCGGGCCGCACGGTGCGTCGTCGATACGGGGCTGCACGTGAAGGGCTGGAGCCGCGAGCAGGCCATCGATTACATGGTCGAGACCACCGGAGATCATCCCGCCGCGATGACCACCGAGGTCGAGCGCTACTGCGCCCGCCCGGGCCAGGCGACGAGCTACAAGGTCGGGCACACCACTTGGGTCACGCTGCGAGAGGATGCGCGATCACGCCTCGGGGCGAAATTCGACATTCGCGCGTTTCACGACGCCGGCCTCACGGCCGGCCCCATGCCGCTCGCCGTGCTCGAGCGCGTGCTCGACGACTGGGTCTCGCGTCGCGCGGCGATCAGCTGACCGGCCGATTCGCGGCTCGCGATCTCACGAGGAGCTTGTCGATCTTCGGCCCGTCCATGTCGACGATCTCGATCTCGAGATCGCGCCATCGCAGGGTTTCGCCCGCGACGGGCAGGCGTCCGAGGTGCCAGAGGACGAAGCCCGCGATCGTGTGATAGTCGTCGCCGCGCGTGAGGTCGCGGCGCTCGAGACGCTGCTCGAGCTCGTGAATGGAGAGATGGCCGTCGATGAGCCAGCTGCCGTCGTCGCGCCGCAGCGCTTCGGCGCCCTCGCGGCTGCCGGTATCGCCCAGTTCGCCCGCGATCGCCTTCAAAATGTCGGCCGGTGTCGCAAGGCCGTGAATGCCGCCGTACTCGTCGGTGACGATCGCGAGGTGCACGCTCGCAGTCCTGAAGATGTCGAGCAGCCGCAGGAGCGAGACCGACGTCGGCACGTGCAGCGGCGCGCGGAAGTGCTGCTGGGGGTCGAGTCTTCCCTGCCGGAACGCTTCACCGAGGTCCGCGAGCGTGATGACGCCGAGCAGGCGATCGAGCTCCCCGTCGCACACGAGAAAGCGCGCGTGACCGCTGGTGCGTGCCTCGCGCCACAGCTCTTCGAGCGGCTCGTTGATGTCCAGCCACACGATGTCGCCGCTCGGCACCATGACGGACTCGACCGAGCGGTCGGCAAGGCGCAGCACGCCCTCGATCATGTCCCGCTCGCGGCGCTGGAATACTCCTTCCTGTGCTCCGGTCGCGACCAGCGCGCGAACGTCGTCTTCGGTGACGGACGCCAGCGGCGCGCTCGTCAACGGCAAGAGGCGTGCGACCGCCTCGGTCGAGGTCTGCAGGAGCCACACGAGCGGCTCGGCGATGCGCGCGACCCACATCATCGGTGTCGCGACGTGCGTCGCGATCGTCTCGGCATGTGCAAGAGCAATCCGCTTCGGCACGAGCTCGCCGACGATCAAGCTCGCGTACATCACGATCAGCACTACTCCGGCGAAGGCGACCTCTTCGGCGTAACGCCCGAACCAGTTCGCCTGCTGCAGCGTGACGGCGAGGTCCTCGGCGAGTGCGGCGCCGCTATACATCCCCGTAAGGATGCCAACGAGAGTGATGCCGATCTGGACCGACGAAAGGAATCGCGTGGGGTTCTCCATGAGCGCGAGTGCCTGGCGGGCACCGCCCTCGCCGCGCTCCGCTCGCGCCCGCAGGCGCCCCTTCTTCGCCGAGACGATGGCGAGCTCGGAGCCCGCAAAGAACCCGTTCAACAGAATCAGCCCGAGGATGATTCCTGATTCGATCCAGTACATGTCCGCCGTCCGATCCGCGTCGTGCCGGAGAACGAGTATGCCTCTCCGCGGCACCGCCGCCCCAGTTTCGGCTTACACTGCGTGTAGCGCGCTCCGGAGTATCCAGGTGCGGGGGATTACGAAGCCCGTCGTCATCGTCCTCGCGGCCGTGCTCGTGGCGGTCACGGTCGTCGCCTTCGATTTTCTGCAGCACAACGGACTGTTCAAGACGCTGAAGCCGTACTTCGCCGGTACGTGCACGACCGTGCCGCTCGCGGCGAGCACCGAAGACATCCGCATCGATCACGATCGCGGCGTCGCATACCTCTCGTATCTCGACCGCCGCGCCGTCGCCGAAGGGAAGGCGAGAAACGGCACGGTCGCTCTGCTCGATCTGAACGTAGCGGACCCGCGCCCGCGCCCCGGGCTCGCAACCGAGCCCGCGGGTTTCCGCCCCCACGGCCTGAGCCTGTACGTCCCGGAGCAGGGACCGCGGCGGCTGTTCGTCATCAGTCATCCGGATGGCGGCGCTCACGCAGTCGAGACCTTCGAAGAATCCGCGACGGGCGCGTTCGCGCCAGTCGAGACGATCCGCGATCCGCTGCTCGTGAGCCCGAATGCGATCGTCGCCGTCGGACCGCGGGAGTTTTACGTCGCGAACGACTCCGGCGCATCGAACCGGTTCGAGCGGCTTCAGGAGCGGCTGTTCCGACGCGGGCTCTCGACGGTCACGCATTTCGACGGCGAGAGGATGCGCGTCGTTGCCGAGGGACTTCAGTCCGCGGGCGGCATCGCGGTCAGCAATCACGGTCTGTGGGTATACGTCAGCGAAACGGACGGCAATCGACTGCGCATTTTCGATCGCGACAGCGCGACCGGCGCGCTCGAGCCGCGAAACATCGTCGAGCTCGGCAGCGCGCCCGACAACCTGAACATCGACACGGACGGCACCCTGTGGATCGCCGCGCATCCGAAGCTGCTCGCGCTCCGCAGGCACCTTCGCGATGCGACGAAGCCTGCGCCGACTGCGGTCTACCGCCTGCGCACGTCAGTGGTCGAGAAAGAGGACCGCGTGACGATCCCCTATCTCGAGCTCGGCAACGGCATTTCGGCCGGGAGCGTGGCGGCGGTGCACGACCGGCGGATGCTCATCGGCTCGCTCACCGAGCACAAGGCGCTGCTGTGTGAGCTGCCAGAGAACCTCTAGAAGGAGCCTGGCTCATGCCGCAGCCGCGTGCGCGCGTCCGGCCCGTTCCGCGCGCGCGAGCACGTATGCCATCGCAATTCCGGCGAGCAGCCAGCCGATGACCTGATCCCCGAGCTCGCCCAGCACGAATGCGTCGGAGAAGCTGTACCAGGTCCGGAAGCTCACGAGGATCGACAGCCACGCCGCAAGGCCGATGAGTGCCGATGCCAGCGCACGTTGCAGGATCGAGCCCGCGACGCGCGCCAGCACGAACGCGACACACAGCGCGGCCAGCACGTTGCTCAGGAGCTCTGCGCCGAGCGTGCCGGCGCCCATCGTCGTGCCGCTCGAGGGTATGTACGACATCAACCCTGAGGGTCCGCTGCGCACTTTCGCCGTCCACGCCTCCTCCTCCTCCTTCGTGAGCTCACCGCTCATGTCGATGCCGGGAAACATGTACACGCCGGCCTCCGGCATCGATTCGCGCATCGCGGCGAGCACGGGTTCCTCGTTCGGAATCGTCTTGAGCCCGGCGGTCGAGAACGGCAGCACCGCGTGCCAGATTGCGCCCCAGATGAAAACGACGAGGCCGCCGACCATACCGGCAACGATGACACGCCCGTTCATGCAATCCCCCTTGCGGTTGTCGTGATCCTGCCGCGAGGGTACTCCTGTTGCCTGCACGGGGACGAGCGTGTACAACGCCGCGGTTGAAGACGCTGTTGTTCGCCGTTGTGCTCGCGTACGCATCTCTCGCGTGCATCGGATTCTTCTGGTCCGACCGCCTCATCTTCCTGCCGCCGAAATCGACGTACACGGCGGCCAGTCTGCCGGTGCGCCTGATTGCGGTTGACGAGAAGCGTCGCGTCGCCGTCCTGTACCTCGAGAATCCCGCAAGCCGTTACACGCTGCTCTTCAGCCACGGCAATGGGGAGGATCTCGGATACATTCGCTCGTATCTCGCCGATCTTCGTGACGGCGGATTCTCGGTGCTTGCGTTCGACTATGAGGGCTACGGACTCTCGACGGGCGGGCCGCCGGGCGAGCGCGCGACGTATCGCGACATCGAAGCCGTCTACGATTATGCGACGCGCGAGCTCGGCGTCGCACCCGACCGGCTCCTCGTGCACGGCCGATCCGTCGGCACCGGACCCTCGCTCCATCTCGCGGCGACGCGCCCCGTAGGCGGGCTCATCGTCGAGAGCGGTTTCACGAGCGCGTTTCGCGTGATGACGCGCATTCCCCTTCTTCCCTTCGACAGGTTTCCGAACCTCGAACGCATCCGGCAGGTGCAGGTGCCCGTTCTGGTCATACACGGCACCGACGACGAGGTGATTCCCTTTCGCATGGGACGCCAGTTGTTCGATGCGGCTCGCGAACCGAAAACGAAACTCTGGGTGCAAGGCGCGGGGCACAACGATCTGGCATGGGTAGCCGGTGCGAGCTACCGGGATGCGCTGCGCGCGTTTGCGGAGCGGTCAAGTCAACGCTAGGACAGGTTTCCGGGGGGAAATCGATCACATGTCGCACATCCGCGTGGCGGGCATCGGCATCGCCCTTTGGCTCGCGAGTCTTCCTGCTTACACCGCAGCACCGTCCGACACGCGTCCCGTGTTCACGGTTTACGGCGCGCAGCTCTCCGGCGAACGCACGTGGCAGAAGGTTCTGACCGAACCGGGCGGCAGATTCGTCGATGCGTATCTCGTCGCCGGCACGGTTGCTGCGCCGTACGCGAGCGCCATGCACGACGCGTTGCAGCTCGAAGCCGAGGGACAGCTCGTCTACAACTTCGGCAGTCAGCACCACTGGGAAATGAACGCGATCCCGGTCGTCGCGCGCTGGTGCCGATTTCCCTGGAGTGATCGGGTCGCGACTTCCGCGGCGTTCGGACTCGGTCTCTCCTACGCGACCGAGGTGCCGAAGACGGAGATAGCGCTCGAAGGGACGAGCAGGCAATTGCTGGTCGCGTGGTTCGTCGAGATGACTGCCGGACCGAACGACGCGCCCTGGGCGATCTCGCTGCGCCTGCATCACCGTTCGGACGGACTAGGACTCCTCGGCGCCCAAGGCGGCATGAACGCGCTCGGTCTCGGCGTGCGCATGCGCTTTCACTGAGGATAAAGTCTCCGCGAGCGACGCGGGACTATTCGCTCTTCTGTGGCTCGCTCGCTGCAGCCTGCGCTTCCTGCGCAGCCTGCTGCGCCTCGTCCGCGGCCTCGCGCGAGCATCCTGCGGCGATGACGAGCAGCATTCCCAGACAGAACAAGACGGCGTTGCGGATCATGTTCGGGCTCCTCGCCGGACTTCAACGCTTCGGGAGCACGCGGACTCCTCGTCCGCGTGCTCCGTCGCTATCGACACGGGGTTACTGCCGTGGCGGCTGTTCCGTGTCCGGGCTCGTCGAGCTGGTCTCGCCCAAGGCGGTCGGGTCGTCCGGATTCGCCGGAGGCGGCGTGATCGTCGTCTCCGACTCGGAGGTCGAGCTCGAGCTCGAGCCGCTCATCGTCGGATCGGTCGTGGAAGGCTCGGTCGTCGAGCCCGGGGTTCCGCTCGCCGATTCGCTCGAGGATTCGGTCGAGGCCGGGTAGTCGGAAGTGTCCGACGTGTCTGTCGCCGGGGCGGCCGATTCCTGTCGCGCACACGCCGAAGCGAGCAGCAACGCACCAATGGACAAAAAGAAGACGCTGCGATTCAAGGTACACCTCACTGTCAGTGGACTGGCGATAGAAGGGCAAACGCGTAGTAGCAGACCGCGTTCCGCGTCGCCGCGTGGCGACGGTTTCCCTCGGCCCTTCTGATATTCTTGAGCCATGGCCAACGCTGCGATCACCGGCTGGGGCAAGTGCCTGCCGCCTGCGGTGCTCTCGAACGACGATCTGGCCCGCATCCTCGATACGAGCGACGAGTGGATCGGCACTCGCACGGGCATACACGAGCGACGCGTATCGCACGTCTCACTCGGCGAGATGGCCTACGTCGCCTCGATGCGCGCACTTGCCGCGGCCGGTATCGAGGGCAGCGAGATCGATCTGATCGTCTTCGGCACCTGCAGCTACGACGATCAGGTGCCGAACATGGCCTCCGGCATTCAGCAGCGCATCGGCGCGGAGCGCGCTGCGGCCATGGACGTCAACACGGCGTGCACGAGCTTTCTCTACGGCCTTTCCACGGCCACGGCGATGATGCGCACCGGTGTGGTGCGCAATGCGCTCGTCATCGGCGCGGAGCTGATTTCTCCTTTCATGGACTGGACCGATCGCAACGTCGCCATTCTGTTCGGCGACGGCGCGGCGGCCGTCGTGTTGCAGGCGAGCGAGCGGGAAGAAGGGTTGCTCGCCGAGAAACTCGGCTGCTACGGCGATGCGCGCGAGATCCTGCGCGTGCACGGCATGGGCGGACGCTACGCGAACCAGGGACGCTTCTACGGCGAGGTGAGCTGGCAGTTCGAAGGGCAGGAGATCTTCAAGCGTGCCGTGCACGGCATGAGCGAGGCGTGTCAGGTCGCGCTCGGCAAGCTCGGTATCTCACCGGGCGAGATCGATCTCGTCGTGCCGCATCAGGCGAACCTGCGCATCATCGAGGCGGTGGCGAAACGCGCGCACGTGCCGATGGAGCGCGTCTACGTGAACGTGCAGCGCTACGGCAACATGTCTTCGGCGACGGTTCCTGTCGCCCTCTGCGAGGCGCTCGAAGAGGGACGCGTACGTCCCGGCGCGTTGCTGCTGATGCCGGCGTTCGGCGGCGGACTGACGTTCTGCGCACACGTGGTGCGCTGGGGTGAGCGCGTGCGGCCGTTGGGCGAGTCGAATGTGGAGCTCCCGCCGAACGACCGCACGGCGCTGGATCTGATTCGAAACATTCTGGAACGTCGAACGAAGCGGGTAGTACCCGCGAAGAGGGCTCAGACGGCTGACGGCCAAGACGGCTGACGGCAGGAGAAGAGGCGCGCCGCGCCTCAGTAACCTCGCTGCAAGTCCACTACCGAGAGCATTCGCTCGCCGGCGACGTAGCGGCGCAGGTTCTCGCGCGCGATCTGCCAGGTCGTCTCGGATCCGAGGTCCGACGACGAGGATACGTGCGGCGTGATGATCACGTTGGGCGTGCGCCACAGGGCGTGATCGCGCGGCAGTGGTTCCGGATCGGTGACGTCGAGCCCCGCTCCCGCGATCTTTCCATCACGAAGCGCGTCGACCAGCGCCGCCGTGACGACCGTACCGCCGCGCCCGACGTTGATGAAGAAAGCCGAGCGCTTCATCGAAGCGAAGAGCCGTGAGTCGAAGAGACCGCGCGTCGCATCCGTGAGCGGCAATGAATCGACGATGACGTCCGCTTGCGGAACGAGCGACGGCAGTTCGTCCGCGAGACCCACATGGCTCACGAACTCGGGCCGGGAACGGTCGCTCGCGCGCGTTGCGATCACGCGCATGCCGAGCGCGTGCGCGCGGCGCGCCACCTCCGTCCCGATACCGCCGAGCCCGGCGACGAGCAGCGTCTTGCCGCGGAGCACGCGGAGTCGCTCACCCTCGAAGGGCCGATCGTTCCATTCGCCTCGGGCCTGCAGAGAGCTCGCCATGTCGAGGCCGCGGGAAAGCGCGAGCATGAGAGCGATCGCATGCTCCGCGATGACGGGGCTCTGCGCGCGCTGCATGTTCGTGAGCAGCACGTTACGCTCGCGCAGCGCGGGGATCGACACGCAGTTTTCGACGCCCGCATTGAGAGTCTGAATCCAGCGGATGCGAGGCCCCGCCGCGAGCAGCTCTCCGGTGCACCAACCGATCACGGCATCCGCACCGCCCGCGCGCGCGACCGCTTCGTCGTGCGTCCGTGCGACGATCAGCTGGACGCCAGGCGCTGCCTCCTCGAGCCGGTCGACTCCGGGAAGCTCTCTGTCCCTCACGATGATGCGCTCAGGGCGAGCCCAGCCCGGGCGCGCATCGGCGCGCTGGGCGCCCTCCTCGAGGCCGAGCTCGGCGACGATCGTGGGCGCCTCGCGATCGGCGCCGTTCAGATGTGCAGGCGCGAGCGCGAGCGCGAGACACGCGAGGCAGTCACGGCCGAATGCGGGTACTCTCATGATCTACTCCGGAATGCGCAGGGTGCCTTCCAGGTACGTTACTGTCCCGCCGCCGATCGTGACGCCGTTGTCTTCGAGACGGCACCAGAGCTCGCCGCCTCGGCGCGACAGTTGCCGCGCGCGCAGCTCCCGGCGGCCAAGCCGATCGGCCCACAGCGGCGCGAGTGTCGCGTGCGTCGAACCCGTGGCCGGATCTTCCGGAATTCCGTAGCTCGGCACGAAGTAGCGCGACACGAAATCGACTTCGTCACCGCGAGCGGTGATGCACAGGCCGAACGGCAAGCGTTCGAGCTGCGTAAAGTCTGGCCGGAAATCGCGCACCTCCCCTTCGTTGCCGAGGACGAGGAAGTAGTTGTCGCGGCACTCCAGCACTTCCGCGCCGTCGGCTGGCAGGTGACGACGGATGATGTCGGGGGGTTGGGGACACGCCGATGGCGGAAACGCGGGCGCGCGCATCTCGATACCGCGCGCATGCCGCGTGAGATGCAGCGGCCCGACCTTGGTGTGGAACGACACCTCGCGCGCGGTGCGATCGAGGTACTGAAAAAAGACGTGCGCGGAGGCGAGCGTCGCGTGCCCGCAGAAGTCCACCTCCGCGCGCGGGGTAAACCACCGGAGCCGGCGCGGCTCCGCATCGGGCACGAAGAACGCAGTTTCGCTCAGATTGTTCTCTGTGGCGATGGCCTGCATCAGCGCATCCGGAAGCCACTGGGCCAGCGGACAGACGGCGGCCGGGTTCCCGCCGAAGAGTCGCGCCGCGAAAGCATCCACCACGTATAGCGACAGCTCACGCATGAACGGCTCCTTTGTGCCGCCCGCCACGCCGGCGGTGCGTTGCGCGCGGCCGATACTCCATGACGTAGTCGCCAGCCTTGTTATTTCTTCGCCGTCCGCCTCTTCTTTTTCGCCGGGTCTTTCGCCCGCGTCTTGCCGAACGATCCACGATAGATCTTGCCGCGACGGGTTCTACGATCACCCTTGCCCATGCGCATCGACTCCTGGTAACAGCTCGTTTCGCGGGCGGAGTCTAGAAGAGAGGCGCCTCGTTCGCCAACTCGAAACGGCAAGCGTACGCTTCGCTCCCACAACTCCAACAACAGGGGATTGCCATGAGCGGTATCAACGTGAAGCGCTGGCTCGCGGGAGGAGCCATCGCCGGCATAGTGTTTTTCATCCTCGAGGGCGTGCTCAGCATGTTGACGGTCGAGCGCATGACGCAGGCGCTGCAAGAGCACGGAATGTCGATGAACATGGACGACCCCATGCTGCTGCTGTGGGCATTGGTGCTCAGCCTGCTCGCCGGGCTCGCACTCGTGTTCTTCTACGCGGCGGCGCGCCCACGGTTCGGACCCGGCGCGCGCACGGCGGTGATCGTCGCCGTCGCATTCTTCTGCGGCAGCTATCTGCTCGGTCTGATCGGTTATCACATGATCGGTCTGTATCCGGATCAGCTGCTCGTGATCTGGGGCGTGCAGGGGCTCATCGAGATGATCGTCGCGTCGGTCATCGGCGCGTGGATCTACCGCGAGGAGGCGGTGGGCGCGGGCGTCGGCGGTGCCACGGCGGCGCGCTAGCCTCCGGCCAGCAGCGCGTCCACGTGCTGCCGCGACTGCAGCAACAGCTCGGCCGCAAAGTCCGCAAACACGCGGATCTTGAGGGAGTTGCGAAGCTCCGCAGGATAGACGATCGAGATCGGTGCGCCCTCGGCCGACCACGGGCTCAGGATGATCTCGAGCCGGTGCGAGACGACGTGGTTGGCGACCAGCATGTCGCTCGTCTGCACGATGCCGACGCCGCGAACGGCGGCGTTCACCTGCGCTTCCGCTGTGTTGAACGCAACGGCGAACGGCAGCAAGAGCTGAAAGCGCTGCCGGCCCTTCTGAAAGGTCCACTTTCGCGGACGACGCGTAGAGCCCGACAAACCGCCGACGAGGCGGTGTTTGCGCAGTTGCTCCGGCTCGAGCGGCACGCCGTGCTTCTCGAGATAGGCCGACGAGGCGCACGTCAGCAGGCGCGTACGACAGACGCGTCGCGCGACGAGGTCAGGCGAGCCGATCGGTCCGACGCGGACGGCCAGATCCACCTGCTCCTCGAAGAGGTCGATGACCCGATCGTTGTACTGCACTTCGAGTGCAAGCTCGGGGTAGCGGGCCGTGAACTGCCCGAGCGCCGGCATCAGCAGGCGGCGTCCGAACTCCGTCGGCACGTCGATGCGCAGCCTTCCCTGCGGCTTCAGCCGCGTGCGCTTCGCCACCTCGTCCGCCGCGTCCACTTCCGCCAGGATGCGCCGGCAGCGCTCGAGGTATTCGTCGCCGTCGGGCGTCAGGCTCACCTTGCGCGTCGTGCGGTGCAGTAGCTTTACCCCGAGGTGGCGCTCCAGGTCGGCGACATGCGTGCTGACCACCGCCCTCGACAATCCGAGCGCATCGGCCGCGCGCGTGAACGAGCCGAGCTCGGCCACGCGGGCGAAGGTGCGCATGCTCGTAAGCTGATCCACTGGCTCCCCTCCCCTATGCGTAGGCTGCCATGCGACGCCTGTCACGGAAAAGGCGGCAGTTTTTCAGGGTCAGGTTGTCGCAGCGAGCCTCTTGCGGTATGGTGCGCGCCGGTTCGTGACCTCTCTCCTTTCTGCCCGCCTGTCGCAGCAAATCACACGCTGCGGCTTCCGAGTCTGAAAAGCCGAAGTGTGTGGCGATCCAGGTGGCAGGCGAGCCGCCGGTCCGCAACGATCGTCGGCGCCTCCTGCCGGTATATTTCCTTCAGGAGTTCTTTCTTACTATGACCAAGATCTATGTCGGCAATTTGCCGTTCTCGGCCGACGAGAATCAGGTGCGCGAGCTGTTCGCGCAGCACGGCACTGTCGAGTCCGTATCCATCATCACCGATCGTGACACGGGCCGCCCGCGCGGCTTCGGGTTCGTCGAGATGAACCGTGCGGATGCCTCTCGCGCCATTCAGATGCTGAATGGCAAGGACATGGGCGGCCGCCCGCTCCGTGTCAACGAAGCACAGGACAAGGGCGGCGGCGGCCCGCGAGGACCGCGTCGCTGGTAAGGCGATTCGTTTTCGGCAAGTTAGTCCGAAGAGCGCCCGGAGAGATCCGGGCGCTTTTTTTGTGTCCGCGTTCTTCGCGCTTGTGTCAATGCATTGACAGAAGCTCGCCGTGATCCCGCGCAGCATGTGCCCACAGCTGGCAGACACCTGCCGCTGAAGACGAAGGGTCTACCAGTCAACGGCACAGCGTTAAGGAGCACG
>JBQTHP010000002.1:0-7632 GCA_052389755.1 Gammaproteobacteria bacterium | reverse complement strand
CAGATGCCGCAGGAAGCACATGATGAGCCTGGAGGTCATGCCCCATTTACTCTGCGCTTCCAGCAGCGCGGCGCGGATGCCAGTGACCACGACTCCGAACGGGACTTGCCGCGCCGTGTGTCCCTGCGGATCGAAGAACACCTCGACATGTCGCACCTCATCGGCATGAGCGCGCGCGAGGTAGGCGCTCGTGAGGTCGTGAAAATCCTGCTCGGTTCGCAGGACCGACATGCCCTGGTAGTAGATGTCGAGAAAATCCTGAAGCTTCGAGAAATTGTAGGCGGCGCGCACTGCCTCGACCGACGTGAACGGGATCCGCACGCGATTACGCCGCGCCAGCTCGAACATCAGTTCGGGCTCGAGCGTGCCTTCGAGATGCACGTGCAGTTCGGCCTTCGGCAACCGACTGATCAGTTCGTGGACGATAGTCATTCGCGCGCTTCCGTTCGCTCGCCGCTCGATGCGCAGGACTTCACAGTTCTGTATCTCGTCGTCATCGGCATCGGCGTCTCACCTCGACGCCTCCAAGGCCCTGCGACATACTCCGTATCGGCACAGATCCTGGGGTCTACGGGAGAATAAAGGACGTTTGGTCGCCATGCTTCAGGAAAAAGGGCGCAGCCGGCCGCTCTACCTCATCGCTCTGCTCCTCCTCGCAATGCCGGCTCGAGGCGCGGACTGGTTGCCGGTATCGCGCGACGAGCTGGAGATCAAGCGGGAGCCGAAGGCGCCCACCGCTTCGGCGATCTTTCTCTACCGCCAGGTCGATCGCGACGACACTGCACCAGATGAGTACGTGTACGCCCGCATCAAGGTGCTGACGGAAGAAGGACGCAAGCACGCGAACGTAGAGATCCCCTACGCCAGGGGCAGTGAAAGCATTGGCTTCCTACAGGCCCGCACCATCCGCTCCGATGGCACCATCGTCGACTTCGACGGCACCGTATACGACAAAGAGCTCGTCAAAGCGCGCAGCTACAGGGTGATGGCGAAATCCTTCACGTTGCCCAACGTGGAGGTCGGCAGCATCATCGAATACCGCTACCGCCGGCAGCTCCCCCATGGCTGGGTGTTCAACTCGCGGTGGGTGCTCAGCGACGATCTTTTCACGCGTCGCGCCGTGTTTTCCCTGAAGCCGTCCCGGCACTACACGCTGAAATGGGGCTGGCCGCGCGGCCTGCCGCCCGATACCGAGGCGCCGAAACGCGAACGGGACACCATCCGCCTCGAGACGCGCGATGTGCCCGCGTTCGTCACCGAAGAGTACATGCCGCCTGAAGACCTGATGAAGTATCGCGTCGAGTTCATCTACGAAGACGAAGACAGCGACCAGGCAGACTTCGCCAGATACTGGAAAGCCTTCGGCAAGCGCGCGCACAAGCGTGTCGCAGCCTTTGCGAGCCCTCGCCCTGCGCTGCAACAGGCGGCGGCGGAGATCGTGCAGCCGGATGATTCAGCCGAGACCAAGGTTCGCAAGATCTACGCCCGCGTGCAGCAGATCCGCAACCTGTCGTTCGAGCGGAACAAGACCGAGCAGGAAGCGAAGCGGGAAAACCTTACCGAGATCCTAAATGCGGAAGATGTCTGGAGGCGTGGCTACGGCAATGGGCTCGAAATCACCTGGCTCTATCTCGCATTGGTGCGCGCGGCAGGCCTGGAGGCGCACGCCGTGCTTGTGGCACCGCGCGACGATTACTTCTTCAGTCCGCAGCACATGAATTCGCGGCAACTGAATTCCAACGCTGTCTTCGTCAAGCTCGGCGATCGCGAGCTCTTTGTCGACCCAGGCACGCCCTTCGCGCCGTTCGGGCTCCTGCCGTGGAGCCATACCGGCGTCGTCGGGTTGCGTCTCGACAAGGACGGCGGGACATGGGTCCGGACGCCGCTGCCCCCGCCTGCGGATTCGCGCGTCGAGCGCAAGGCAGCCCTGAAGCTGACGAGAGGGTCGCTCGAAGGCAAGGTGACGGTGACCTACACGGGTCTCGAAGCGTTGTGGCGCCGGCTCCGCGAACGCAATGAGGACGACACGCATCGCCAGCAGTTTCTGGAGCGGGATCTCAAAGCCGACGTACCGGCGGGCATCGACGTGAAGCTCACCAATATGCCGGACTGGGGCGGCATTGAGACGCCGCTCGTGGCCGAATTCGACCTCAGAGTGCCGGGATGGGCCGCCGCGGCAGGCAAGCGCGCGCTGCTGCCGGTCGGGCTCTTTGGCGGCGGTGAGAAACACGTTTTCGAGCACGGCGCTCGCGTGCATCCGGTGTATTTCAGGTTTCCCTATCAGCACACCGATGAGGTCGCCATCGAGCTTTCGCCCGGCTGGCAGGTGAGCAGCCTTCCAAAGGCACGCAATGCCGACATCAACGTGGCGAAGTACAGCATGACGTCCCAGGCGGCCGGTGGTGCGTTGAATCTCAGGCGCGAGCTCACGTCCGATCTCGCGCTCCTGAAGGCCGAGTTCTACGGCGCGTTGCGGGATTTCTATCAGTCGATCCGAGCGGGCGACGAGGACCAGGCTGTGTTGTCTGCGAAACACTGACGAGGACGTCATGCGGCTCTCGCGGATCCTGTGCGGATGGATGGCTGTTTGTGCTCTCGCGCAGATACAAGCCGCCGTCGCTGCCACTGCCCCGGACTGGATGCGCGCGCAGATCGGGGCAGCGTTGCCCGAGCACGACGGCGAGACCAACGCCGTCGTGCTGTATTCGGAAACGGAGCTCACCGTGCAGGCGGTCGGCAAGATGAAGCGCCTGGAACGCCGCGTGTACAAGATTCTTCGTCGCGGCGGCGAAGTCTATGGCACGGTGCGTGCGGAGTTCGGTCCGCAGAATCGCATCACCGGGATGCGTGGCTGGAGCATCCCGCCCGAGGGCAAGGATTATGAAGTCAGGGAAAAGGACGTCGTCGAAACCGGCATTACCGACATCGAAGGCGGCGAGCTCATCAGCGACGTGCGTCGCAAGTGGCTGCGCATTCCGGCCGCCACACCGGGCAGCATTGTCGGCTACGAGATCGAGCAGGAGCTGCAGCCGTATGCCATGACGGACCAGTGGGATTTTCAGGATACCGTGCCCGTTCGTGAGGCACGCTATTCCGTCCGATTGCCGCCCGGGTGGTCGTACAACGTGTTCTGGCTCAACCACCCGGAAACGCCACTCGCGGAGAGCGCCGCTGGCCAGGCGCGCTGGGTGATCGGCGACGTGACGCCCGTGAAGCTCGAAGCCAACATGCCGCCGTGGCGGGGCATCGCCGGCAGGATGGTGCTTTCACTGCAACCGCCGGATGGAAAGCAGGGCGGCTTTCAGAGCTGGAAAGATGTGGGCACCTGGTATCTCGGCCTCACTGACGGCCGGCGTGACGCGTCACCGGAGATCCGGCAGAAAGTACAGGAACTCACGGCATCCGCATCCGACGTGTTGGTCAAGATCCAGGCGCTCGCACGATTCGCGCAGAAAGACATCCGCTACGTCGCCATCGCGCTGGGCATAGGTGGCGTGCAGCCCCACCCCGCGGCGGAAGTACTGAAGCATGGGTACGGCGACTGCAAGGACAAGGCGACCCTGCTTTCGTCGATGTTGAAGGCAGTCGGCGTCGAGTCTCACTACGTCATCATCAATACCCGACGGGGTTCCGTCACCGCGACAACTCCGCCGAACCTGGGGTTCGATCACGTCGTCCTCGCAATCCAGTTGCCGGCCGCCGTCGACACCTCGATGCTGCCGGCGTTCACGACGCACGAGACTCTGGGGCGCCTGCTGTTCTTCGACCCGACCGATCCGCTCATTCCCCTGGGTCGCCTGCCCGGTGCGCTGCAGGCGAATTTCGGAATGTTGGTCACGTCCGGCGGCGGCGAACTGGTGCAACTGCCGCAGACCGCCAGCGAGCTGAATGGCGTGCAGCGCATGGCAAAGCTGATACTCGATGAGGATGGCACGTTGCGCGGCGACGTTCAGGAAATCTGGTCCGGGGATGGCGCAGCCGCGCAGCGCTACGCGCTGCGTACGGCGCGGCAGGACGTCGATCAGATCAAATCCGTGGAGTCCATGCTGACGCATTCCCTTTCGACCTTCCAGATCCTGAAAGCGGCGGTCCGCAACCTGCACGCGGTGAACCAGCCGCTCGAATGGCATTACACGCTCGAGGTCGATCGCTACGCTAAGACCGCGGGCGACCTGCTGCTCGTTCGCCCGCGCGTGCTCGGCACTCTGTCGAGCGCATTGCTGGCAACGAAGGAGCCGCGTCGCCATCCGATCGAGTTCGATGCACCGGTGCGTAACTCCGACGTGTTCGAGATCACGCTGCCAGCAGGTTACGAGATCGACGAGCTGCCGCCCGCTATAGAGGAAGATCTCGGTTTCATTGCCTACCGCAGCGTCACCGAATTCAAGGGCAACGTGCTGCGCTACCAGCGCGCATTCGAGATCAGGGGGCTGAGTGTGCCCGTGACGAAGGCCGATGCACTCAGGCAATTCTTTCGCGCCATCTACAATGACGAGCTCAAGTCAGCGGTTCTGAAGCGCTCACCAGGCGACTAGGCTTCGCCGACGTCTTCGTGCCAGACGTCCGGGTGCCCCTCGATGAACTTCGCGAGCAGGTCCACGCACTCTGGTGAATCCAGATCGAGGCGACTATTGCGGTTCCGTGCCGCGCGCCGCTCGCAGAACCCGGTCCGGCGTTTCGCCTTCGTCCATGCGCTATCGTCGGAAGGGAAGCTCGCGCTCCTGGCATTGCGGTCAGCTGCCGACTGGATGCCAGGTGGTCTTCGTTTCCTGCGTGTCGGCGATCAGGTAGGGGTTCTGCGCGTCAGCGTCGAGCCAGTTCTCGTCACGCACGAACACGCGCTTGATGTTCTGCGAGCCGCTCTCCCGAACCTGGCGCGCAACCGCGGCGTTGTCCCCGCAGTACACCACGGCGTTCACGTCCATGTGGGAACCGAACTGTTCGGCGAGCTCCGCCACCTGCCCGGTGAGAATGTTCACGACACCCGCCGGAAAGTCGGAGGCGTGCAGCACTTCGGCGAAACTCACCGCGCTCAACGGCTGTGACTCCGAGGCGAGCACCACGCAGGTGTTGCCGCCCGCAACCGCGGGCGCGATGTTGGAGATGAGCCCGAGCAGCCCCGGGGTTTGCGGCGCGAGAATCGCGACGACGCCCGTGGGTTCGAGCACGGAGAAATTGAAGTGCGACGTGCTCACGGGATTCACGGAGCTGAACACCTGCTGGTACTTGTCCGCCCAGCCGGCGTAGTACACCAGCCGATCGATCGACAGCGTCACTTCCTTCTCGGCCGCTGCGCGCGGCACGCCCTGCAGCTCCAGCTCCTCGATGAACTGCGCGCGCCGTCCCTCGAGCATCTCCGCAGCGCGATACAGGATCTGTCCTCGCAGGTACGCGCTCGATCCCGACCAGCCGGCGAGCGCCGCGCGCGCGGCGACGACCGCATCGCGAAAGTCCTTGCGGCTGCCGAGGCACACGTTCGCGATCAACCGCTCGCGGCCGTCCTGTAGTGGGTAGTAGCGGCCGGACTCGCTGCGCGGGAACTTGCCGTCGATGTAGAGCTTGTAGGTCTTCGCCACCGGCACGCGCTCGGTAGCGGAGTCGGCATTGCGCGCCCGTTTTGCCGCGGTTTTCATGCTCGCAGCTCCACGTAAGCGGCGAGGCCATGCAAGCCGCCCTCGCGACCCATGCCGCTTTCCTTGTACCCGCCAAATGGCGAGCTGGGGTCGAACTTGTTGAAGGTGTTGGCCCAGATGACCCCCGCGCGCATGGCGCGCGTCATCTTGAAAATCTTCGCGCCCTTGTCGGTCCAGACGCCGCCCGAGAGCCCGTATGGTGTGTTGTTGGCCTTGTCCACCGCTTCCGCGAGCGTGCGGAAAGTCTGGATCGCGAGTACCGGCCCGAAGATCTCTTCCTGCACCACGCGATTGGACTGCGAGACGCCGGTGAAGAGAGTAGGCCGGAACCAGTAGCCCTTCGCGGGTACGGGGCAGGAGCTCTGATGAATCTCCGCGCCCTCGTCCTTCCCGAGCTGCAGGTACTGTTCGATCTTCTCGAGCTGCGCCGCGGAGTTGATCGCGCCGATGTCGGTGTTCTTGTCGAGCGGGTCGCCGACGATGAGCGTCTCCATGCGCTCCTTCAACTTGCCGATCACTTCCTCGGCGACGGCTTCCTGGACGAGCAGCCGCGAGCCCGCGCAGCAGACGTGCCCCTGGTTGAAGAAGATTGCGTTGACGATGCCTTCCACCGCCTGGTCGATGGCGGCATCGGCAAAGATCACATTGGCGGCCTTGCCGCCCAGCTCGAGCGTGTAGTGCTTGCCGGTGCCGGCGAGCTTGCGCTGGATGAGCCGTCCCACCTCGGTCGAACCCGTGAAGGCGATCTTGTCGACGCCGGGGTGTTCGACCAGCGCGGCGCCAGTGTCACCGGCGCCCGTGACGATGTTCACTACTCCTGCGGGCAGATCGATATCGCGGATCAGCTCGGCGAGCTTCAGCGCCGTGAGGGGCGTGGTCTCCGCTGGTTTCAACACCACCGTGTTCCCGCACGCCAGCGCCGGCGCGATCTTCCAGGCCGCCATCAATAACGGGAAATTCCACGGGATCACCTGGCCCGCGACGCCGAGTGGCTGCGCCTTTCGCCCGGGGAACGCGTAGTCCAGCTTGTCGGCCCAGCCCGCGTAATAGAAGAAATGGGCCGCGGCGAGCGGGATGTCCACGTCGCGCGATTCACGGATGGGCTTGCCCCCGTCGAGCGACTCGATAGCGGCGAACTCGCGCGCGCGTTCCTGCAGGGCGCGCGCGATGCGGTAGAGATACTTGCCGCGCTCGGCCGGTTTCATCTTCGACCACGTGCGTTCGTACGCGCGGCGCGCGGCGCTCACGGCGAGATCGACGTCAGTCTTGCCCGCCTTGGCAACGCGCGCGAGCTTCGTTTCCCGCGCCGGGTTCACGGTGTCGAAATACTGCCTGCTGCGCGGTGCCACGAACTCGCCGCCGATGAAGAGCTCGTACTGCGGATCGATCCGGACGTGATCCGTGCTCTCGGGAGCCGGCGCGTACTTCCAGTCGGTATCGAAATCGAGCTTTGTTTCGGGTCGTGCCATGGGGATTCCTTCGCCGGCCGATCAGTCCTTCGAGAAGTAATCGATCGACTGGTAGGCGCCGGTGCGCTGCTTTTCGAGCTGCATGAGCAAGTCGTTGGCCAGGCTGCTCGCGCCGAACCGGAACCATTCGGGCGTGAGCCAGCCGGCACCCAAGGTCTCGCGCAGCATGACCAGGTATTGGATCGCGAGCTTTGCCTTCCCGATGCCGCCCGCGGGCTTCATCCCCACCTTGCGGCCGGTGGAATGAAAGTAGTCGCGGATCGCCTGCAGCATCACCAGTGTCACCGGCAGGGTCGCGGCAGGCTGGATCTTGCCCGTCGAGGTCTTGATGAAATCCGCGCCGGCATGCATCGCGAGCACGCTCGCGCGGCGAACGCGATCGAGCGTGCCAAGCTCGCCGGTCTCGAGAATGACCTTGAGGTGGGCGGCGCCGCAGGCTTCCTTGACGGCGACGATCTCGTCGAACACCCGCTGGTACTCGCCGCCCAGGAAGGCACCGCGCGAGATCACCATGTCGACCTCATCCGCGC
>JBQTHP010000001.1:0-5701 GCA_052389755.1 Gammaproteobacteria bacterium | reverse complement strand
TGGAGATCCTCAACCCCTCGACGCCACTGCCGTTCCAGCTCGACGAGGAGAACCTCTCGGAGCTGACGCGCCTCACCCATCGCGTGATGGACCTGCGCCGCGCGCCGAAGCAGCGCAACCTGCGGCTGCGTTACCGCGTCTCCATGGCCGTGCGCTCGTACCTCGAGGCCCACGGCTTCATCGACATCGAGACGCCCATGCTCACGCGCTCGACGCCCGAAGGGGCGCGCGATTACCTGGTGCCGAGCCGCGTGCATCCGGGCGAGTTCTTCGCCCTGCCGCAGTCGCCGCAGCTTTTCAAGCAGCTCCTCATGGTCGCGGGCTTCGACCGCTACTACCAGATCGTGCGGTGCTTCCGCGACGAGGACCTGCGCGCGGATCGCCAGCCCGAGTTCACGCAGCTCGACGTCGAGTGTTCTTTTCTGTCTCAACCGGAAATCATGAGTCTCATGGAGGGGCTCATCAGGCACATTCTCAAAGATGTGCTCGGCGAAGCTCTTCCCGATCCCTTTCCCCGCATGACGTTCGCGGAAGCGCTGCGACGCTACGGCTCCGACAAGCCCGACCTGCGCATTGCGCTCGAGCTCGTCGACGTCGCCGATCTCGTCGCATCCTCCGACTTCAAGGTTTTCGCGGGACCCGCGAAGGATCCGAAGGGCCGCGTGGCCGCGCTTCGCGTGCCGGGCGGCGGGGCGATGCCGCGCTCGCAGATCGACGACTACACGGCCTATGTCGCGCGCTACGGCGCGAAAGGCCTTGCGTACATCAAGGTGAACCAGCGCGCGAAAGGTAAGGAGGGATTGCAGTCACCGATCGTCAAGTTCCTCTCCGACGCGGCGGTCGCGGGTATCCTCGAGCGCACTGGCGCGCAGGACAACGACGTCGTCTTCTTCGGCGCGGACAGCGCGAAGGTCGTGAACGATGCGCTCGGCGCGCTGCGCGTGAAGATCGGTCAGGATCTGAAGCTGGTGCAGGCGGGCTGGCGGCCGCTTTGGGTCTTCGATTTCCCGATGTTCGAGTGGGACGCCAACGAGAAGCGCTGGGCGGCGATGCATCACCCGTTCACCTCGCCGAAGAACGGCGATCCGGCGCAGCTGCGCGCGAGCCCCGAAAGCGCGCTCGCGAAGGCGTACGACATGGTGCTGAACGGCTCGGAGATCGGCGGCGGCTCCGTGCGAATTCACCGCCAGGACATGCAGTCCACCGTGTTCGAGCTGCTCGGCATCGGCGCCGAGGAAGCGCGCCGGAAGTTCGGCTTCCTGCTCGATGCGCTCAAGTACGGCGCTCCGCCGCACGGCGGCATCGCGTTCGGTCTCGACCGCCTGGCGATGCTGATGGCCGGCGCCGACAGCATCCGCGAAGTGATCGCGTTCCCGAAGACGCAGACGGCGGCGGATCCATTGACCGATGCGCCGACCGAGGTGAGCGAAGCGCAGCTCCAGGAGCTCCACATTCGCGTGCGGCTTCCGGTGAAGGAAGGCTAAGACGGCTCCGACGATTCAGACGCCGGTCATTTACGTCCACGGCCTCTGGCTGTCTGGCCGCGAGTCGCTGTTCCTGCGGCGTCGGCTCGCGAGCGAATTCGGCCTCGACGTCCATCCGTTCCACTACCCGTCCGTGTCGCTCACCATGGCCGACATCGCCGAGCGGCTGAACGCGTTCATGCGCGAGCTGTGCTCGAAGCGGGCGAATGGCTGCACGGTGCACCTGATCGGGCACAGCCTCGGCGGGCTCGTCATCTATCGATTCCTCGAACGCTTTCCGCAGCAGCCATCCGGGCGAGTCGTGTTTCTCGGCACCCCGTGCGTGGAATCGCGGGCCGCGGCGCGCGCGGCGCGCCTGGGATGGGCGTCGAAGCTCATCGGCCGAACCGTAGCGGAAGAACTGCTCGAACGGCGCGAGCGCCGCTGGAATGCGGACCGCGACCTCGGAATCATCGCGGGCACGCGCCGCATGGGCCTCGGCCAGCTCTTCGCGCATTTCGACGAGGACTGCGACGGCACGATCGCCGTCAGCGAAACGAAGCTCCCCGGCGCCACCGATCACGTGACGCTGCCGGTCAGCCACATGGGCATGCTGTTGTCCGCGCGCGTCGCGCGGCACACGGGTCATTTCCTCGCACACGGACGGTTCGCGCTCGGAGACTTGCGATGAACGCTACCGCTTCTCCATCCTTCTCCTCAACTCATACACGAGCTCCAGTGCGCCCCGCGGCGTCAGCGAATCGGGATCGACACTCGCCAGCGCCTCCTTGATCTCGCGCGCCACGTCGTCCTCGCGTGCGGGCGGCGCGGCGCGCGCCCCGGCGAAGAGCGGCATCTGCTGCTGCGACTCGCGGCGCGCTTCGAGCTCGGCGAGATATTCCTTCGCGCGGACAATCACCTCGCGCGGCACACCCGCGAGCTGCGCGACCTGCAGTCCATAGCTGCGATTCGCCGGGCCGTCCTTGACGGCGTGCAGGAAAACGATGCCGTCGCGATGCTCGGTGGCATCCAGATGCACGTTCGCACAGCCCTCGATTTCCTCGGCGAGCGCCGTCAGCTCGAAGTAGTGCGTGGCGAACAGCGTGAACGCCTGCAGGCGCGTCGCGATGTGGCGCGCCATCGCCCACGCGAGCGACAGGCCGTCGAAGGTGCTCGTGCCGCGGCCGATCTCGTCCATGAGAATGAGGCTGCGTGCGGTCGCGTTGTGCAGGATGTTCGCCGCCTCGGTCATCTCGATCATGAACGTGGAGCGGCCGCCGGCGAGATCGTCGCCCGCGCCGATGCGCGTGAAGATGCGATCGATCGGCCCGATGAGCGCGCGCGATGCGGGCACGAAGCTGCCGATGTGCGCAAGCAGCACGATCAACGCCGCCTGGCGCATGTACGTCGATTTGCCGCCCATGTTGGGGCCGGTGATCACGAGCATGCGGCGATCGCGGTCGAGTCGCAGATCGTTCGGCACGAACGGCGCGTCAGTGAATCGCTCCACGACAGGATGGCGGCCGGCTTCGATGTGCAGCACAGGCTCGTCGGTCAGCTGAGGCGCGGTCCACTCGAGCGTGCAGGCGCGCTCCGCGAGGCTCGCGAGCGCGTCGACCTCCGCGACCGCCGTGGCGGTCGATTGCATCGGACCGAGCCGGTCGATGAGCTGCGTGAGGATCTCCTCGTACAGCGCACGCTCGCGAGCCAGGGATCGCTCGCGCGCCCCGAGCACCCGATCCTCGAAGCTCTTCAGCTCGGGCGTGATGAAGCGCTCTGCCGACTTCACCGTCTGGCGCCGCAGGTAATCCTTCGGCACGCGCTCCGCGTCGCGTCGCGGCACTTCGATGAAAAATCCCTGCACGCGATTGAAGCCGAGCTTGAGGCTCGCAAGCCCCGAGCGCTCGCGTTCGCGCCGCTCGAGCTCGAGGAGAAAGTCGTCGGTGTGCGTTGCGATGCGCCGCAGGTCGTCGAGCTCGTCGTCGTAACCCACCGCGATCACATCGCCGTCGCGCACGAAGTTCGACGGTTCCTCGGCAATCGCGCGGGTGAGGAGCTGGACGACTTCGGTATGCTCATCCGTGCGCGCATGCAGCTCCGTGATCAGCGGCGCATCGATCCCCGCGATGAACGCGCGCAGCACCGGCAGTCGCGCGAGCGCGCTGCGAAGCCCGGTGAGATCGCGCGGCCGCGCCGACCGCAATGCCACGCGCGCCAGAATGCGCTCGATGTCGCCCACACCAGCGAGCGCCTCGCGCACGCGCTCGAATCGCCGCTGATCGATGAGCGCGCCGGCCGCCTGATAGCGCACGCGCAGACTGCCGTGATCGGTGAGTGGACGGTTGAGCGCGCGACGCAGCGCGCGCGAGCCCATGGCCGTGATGCAGGCGTCGATGAGCGCAAAGAGCGTCGCGTCGGAGTTGCCGGAGAGACTCGAGTCGAGCTCGAGATTGCGCCGCGTCGCGGCGTCCAGCAGCAACGCGTCGCTGCGTTCCTCGACGGTAAGCGCGCGGATGTGCGGGACGGCGGATTTTTGCGTATCGCGCACGTACTGCAGGAGTGCGCCCGCCGCGCTGATCGCGAGCGGCAGCTCATCGACGCCGAAGCCCTCGAGGCCGAGCGTGCCGAGCTGGTCGGTCAACAGACGCGAGCAAGTGGCGAGCTCGAAGTGCCACGGCGGACGTTCGCGCACGGCAGTCGATATTTCCGGCGGCTGCGCACCGTCCGCGATCAGCAGCTCCGCGGGCTTCAGCCGTTCGAGCTCCGCGGCAAGCGCGGCGTCGCTCTCGCCCTGAAGCACGGTGAAGCGGCCGGCAGCAAGATCGAGCCACGCGAGGCCGAAGCGCGCCCCGTCCCGAGCGACCGCGGCGAGCAGCGTGTCGCGTCGCTCATCGAGCAGCGCGGCGTCCGTGACGGTGCCGGGCGTGACGATGCGCACCACCTGCCGCTCGACCGGGCCCTTCGATTTCGCCGGGTCGCCGAGTTGCTCGCAGATCGCGACGCACGCGCCCTTGCGCACGAGCCGCTGCAGATAATTCTCGACGCTGTGCACCGGCACGCCGGCCATCGGAATCGGCTCGCCCGCCGACGATCCGCGTGCCGTGAGCGTGATGTCGAGCAGCGCCGCACCGCGCCGCGCGTCGTCGTAGAAAAGCTCGTAGAAGTCGCCCATGCGATAGAACAGCAGCGCATCCGGGTGCTGCGCCTTGATGCGCAGGTACTGCTGCATGACGGGAGTGTGCGCGGCGATGTCCATCGAGGCGAGCTTACAGCCTACAGCCGACAGCCCACAGCCCGGAGGAAGGACCGGAACGCTGTGGTGCGTGCTCTTCTCCGGGCTGTAGGCTGTGAGCTGTAAGCTGTAGGCCATGACAACGGACAACGATTTGCTGAAGCTGGCAGTGCGGGTGGGCGACTCGTTGTTGTCCGCCCACTGCCGCCTCGTCACCGCGGAGTCGTGCACCGCGGGCTGGATCGCGAAGGCGGTGACGGACGTGCCGGGCAGCTCGCACTGGTTCGACTGCGGCTACGTCATCTATTCGGACGAATCGAAACGACGGGATCTCGAGGTGGGCGCGCAGACGCTCGAGACGCACGGTTCCGTGAGCGAGGCGACCGTGCGCGAGATGGCAGAAGGTGCCCTGCGGCGCTCGGGCGCGCAGGTCGCCATCGCAGTCAGCGGAATCGCGGGCCCGAACGGCGCGATCGCCGGTAAGCCCGTCGGCACCGTCTGGTTCTGCGTGGCGACTCGCCGAGGGCAGGCCGTCGACGCGACGTCCCGCGTCAAATTCTTCAAGGGCGATCGTGAGACCGTGCGACGCAAGGCGGTCGAGCAGGGCTTGAAGCTGATCCTCGCGCTCGAGCTCCCCGGAGCGGAATGACGCGGCGACTGTTCTTCGCGCTATGGCCGGGGGCCGAGGAGCGCGCGCGGCTCGTCGAGGCGACGCGCACGGCGCTCGCCGCGGTGAAAGGCCGTCCGGTGCCCGCGGACAATCATCACCTCACGCTTGCTTTTCTCGGCTCGGTTCCCGAGGAGCGGCTCGCCGACGTGCGCGCCGTCGGTGCGGCGGTAGCGAACCGTCCGCTCGCGAGCCTTCCGATCGACGTGGTATTCGATCGCCTCGAGCACTGGCGCAAGGCTCAGATCGTCTGCGCGATCGCGGGCGAGCCGGCACCCGCGGCGGTCGCACTCGCGACGGCGTTGCAGGAGGAGCTCGGAGGCGCCGGACTTACGCCGG